>NZ_JBFAQB010000005.1:0-529299 GCF_040676995.1 Nonomuraea sp. NPDC049419
GCTCGGGCCGCTTGAACAGCCGATCAGCGATCCTCGAGGTCAGCGCCGTGAGCTCGGTATCCCAGGACACGACCAGATCGTAGGTGAGGCACAAGATCACTCGCAGACCATCACCGATACACCAGCAGTCACGCTGGCGAACGACTTAAAGATCTACCGATGTAGTACAGGTACCGGGTCCTGCTCGGCAACAAGTTCTGGGTAGCGGTTCAATGACCTATTTCGGGGACGTCGTCGGAGCGGCGTCCCCGAAATACCGCCTTCCAGCAGGAGAAAATGAATGAGACAGTCGGAGAGGCTTTGGCACCTCGCCTACAAGTACCGCATGGGGATGTCTTTCCATGGTCTGTGGGTGGAGAACACCGACCTTGCCCAAGTTGCCGCGCAGATCGGCGCGGACCCCGCATCAGGAGTCATGTGCAAATGGGAAGACCTGGCCAGAGGGTTGGATATCGGCGAAAATACCCGTCTTGCATGGATGGGAAGTATCAACAACAGCTGGACGCAGATCGTGGGCGACCCAACGCCGTTCGACGCTTTGCCCGCCTTATCGGCTGGAAATCGTCGCGCTCTGCGGGTCGCCTGGACGGTTGATGGTGTCCACGACATCTACTATGCGGTTGGCGGACACTACGTCACCGCCTTCGGCGTGACAAAGCCGGATGCACGCAAGGGTCAAGACCCGCACGCGCTCGACAGTTACGCCACCGGCCTCCAGTTCGATATCCAAGACGCCTCCTGGGAAAGCGATCCCGATCTATTGCCGGGTTGGCATGAATACTCCGCCTGGAAGGAGACGCTCTACGACTTGCCAGACGACGACATGGTCGACGACGCGTACGAGAGCATGCCGCCAGAATGGAGCCACCTGCTGGATCTCTCTCTGAACGGCTACAGCCCGCAATTGGCCACATGTATCACGTCGGCGCTGATTCTCGTAGGGCGCGTAACCGGCCGGGAACTCGACGAGACGTGGATGGAGGGTCACCACACCCGATACACCATCAGCTGAACCGCGAGGTGCAAGGTGCCCGCGCTTGTCCTGAAGCGGCCAGGGCACCTGCACGATCTCATGACTCAGCAGGAGCAAGACCCGCCCAGGGGGCTGCTGGCATACTGGCGTGTCTCTACGGGCAACTTTCCCCAGCACTCCGGACACTTGGCGTGACCTCGTCCACCGATCGAGTGCAAGCCACAGCTGACATCCGTCGGCGCACACCGCGAAGGAGGGAATGCCACAGACGGCAGAGATTCATGTGCAGATCAGCAGGCGATGCGGCTTTGTCGATGCGGAGACGGCGCCGGTTGTCACCTGCGACCACGGTACGAATCCACGCCACCATGCAGACTGCGCTGAACGCAACGGTGCGCGCCCGGTTGGTTTCGGTCAACCCGGCCAACGATGCCGAGTTGCCCCATCCCCGGCGACGCATCCGGTGGTCCGGACCGCCGGGCGGACCGCCCGACGGCAGCAGCGCGAAGAGCGTCGACCGTAGCGGTCAGGACTAAACAGCAGTTTGCGACCTTCCTGGCCGGTGTCACGCAGGACCGCCTGTATGCCGCCTGGTGGCTGGCCGCGCTGCGCGGCCTGCGCCGGGATGAGCTGACCGGGCTGCGCTGGACGGACATCGACCTGCAGACTGCGGAGCTGGCGGTCACGTAGCAGCGAGTGCACGCCGACGGCCAGGTCGTGGTCGGGCCACCGAAAAGCGCCGCCAGTTGCCGGGTGGTGGCCCTGGATGCGGAGACCGTACGGGGGCTGACCCGGCACTATGAGCGCCAAGGGGAACTGAGCGCGGCGGCGGTCACCCGCTGACGAGACTCGGGCTACGTGTTCACTACCGTGGATGGGGTGCCGTTGCGGCCGGACTACCTCACTGGCCGGTTCCGCCGGCTGGTGGCCGCCTCCGGACAGCCACCTATCCGGCTGCACGACCTGCGACATGGCGCCGCCACCCAGGCGCTGGCCGCGCACACCGACCTGAAGGTGGTGCAGGCCAAGCTCGGGCATGCCAGCATCGTGCTGACCGCAGACACCTACGTCTCGGTGCTGCCAGAGGTGGCCCACCACGCGGCCCGGGAAACGGCCCCGGCTGGTGCTGAAAGCCGCGTCCGCGCTGGAGCGGCCACTCGGCGGCTGACTCAGCTTCGCCTCACATCTGCCCCAGGCCGCGCCGGCGCGCGGACACAGCTGAGGTTTCCGCTAGTGAAAAGCGCGCCCTGCAGGATTCGAACCTGCGACCGTCGGATTAGAAGTCCGGTGCTCTATCCAGCTGAGCTAAGGGCGCTCCCGCCTTATTGTGCATGATCCGGCGACATGTCACGCACACGTTTTCCTCGTGTCAGTCTGTCAGGCCGATCACACCCCACATGAGCAGCGTGCCGAGGACGGTGGCCGTGAGCGTCCAGCCGGTGGAGCGGCGGGGCGTGTGGGCCTCTGGGAGGATATCGGAGGTGGCGAGGTAGAGGAGGAAACCGGCGAAAAGGCCGAGGTAGGCGCCGAGGATGCCGTCGGGGATGGCGAGGAGGACGGTGAGGGTGGCGCCGGCCACCGGGGCCAGGGCGTCCAGGGTGAGGAGGGTGAGGGCGCGGCGGCGGGTGTTTCCGTACAGGGAAGTGATCGTGTACGTGTTGAAGCCGTCCGTGAAGTCGTGAGCGATTACTCCTATCGCCACTGCCACCGCCAGGGAGGCGTCGGTCTGGTAGGCGGCGCCGATGGCGGCCCCGTCCAGGAGGCTGTGGATGACCAGGGTCGTGCCGGCGGTCAGGCCTACGCCTGGGCGGTGGCGTGTATGGGTGGTGGTTTCCGTGGGGGCGTGGGCGTGGTGGTGGGTGGCGTAGTCGGACTCGTGGGTGGCGTGCATCGCGACCGAGCGTTCCACGATGTGGATGGCGAGGAAGGCCAGGGCGAGGGTCAGCATCGGTACGGGGACGCCGTGCACGTCGTACGAGTCCGCTGCCAGTGCCTCCGGGAGCAGGTCGAAGGCCACCACGCCGAGCATGATGCCGCCCGCGAAGCCGAGGACGAGGTGGCGGCGGCCGCCGATGCGGTCCGCGACGAACCCGCCCAGGAGTGTCATGACGAAGGCCGCCAGCGACAGGAGGATCGGCATGAGGTCGCAGGGTAGCGGGATCGGCTTGGGTGGGGCGGGTTCGGAGCGGGTCGGGCGAGGGTGGGGCGAACGGGACTGAGAAGGCAGGTAAGGGCTGAGGAGGTGCCCGCTACCGGAGTGTCCCGGCAACTCACCGACCCACCGGCTCGCCGGCTCACGCGGGTGGGGTCGTGGGTCCGGAATGAGCGGACGCGGGCGGGTGAGCTGGGTCGGAAAGTGGACGTGGGTGGGGTTACGGCCTCGGGGCAAGGCGGGCGCGGGTGGGGCAGCGGGTCAAAGCGCGGGGGCGGATGGGATTGCGGGTCCAGGGCAACGCGGGTGCGGGTGGGGTTGCAGGGGTGGGGTGGGTGGGGTGGTGGGGGCGGAAATGGGGGTTTCGGTCTGGGGGTTGGTGGGGAAAGGGCGGGCGGGGGCGTGCGGGCGGGGCTAAGCTGTCTTGGCATGGTCGCGACGCTCCTGCATGAGATTCCCCTGCAGGGCGGGGATGTGACAGACGGGGTGGTGCGCGTCGGAGACACCGTGCGCAGACCGGCCAGTACGTCGACGCCCGCCGTGCACGCCCTGCTCAGACACCTTGAGGCCGCCGGGTTCGACGGGGCTCCCAGGGTGCTGGGGTTCGATGGGTTCGGGCGCGAGGTGCTTACTTTTCTTCCTGGTACGACCGGGTTGCGGCTGGAGAGCGTGAGTGATGAAGCGCTGGCCGGGTTGGCGGAGTTGGTGCGCCGGTTTCATGATGCGACCGTGGGGTTCCCGCTGACCATGGAGGGGTGGGAAGGGGGGTCGAATGACGACACAGCGCCGGAAGTCATTGGGCATTGTGATCTAACGCCGGAAAACGTGATATTTCGCGCCACTGACCCTGCCTCCCCCTACGCGCTCATCGACTTCGACCTGGCAAGGCCCACGACCAGGCTCTTCGACATCGTCACCACCCTCCGCCATTGGGCGCCCATCGCCGACCCCGTTGACCGCACGCCGCTGCTCCGCGCGGTGGACGTAGGTGCGAGGTTGCGGCTGTTCTGCGACGCGTACGGCCTGCCGCCCCGCGACCGGCGGCGGCTGCTGGAGCTGGCCAGGCTGCGTTTCCACCGCTCGTACACGGTCATGCGCACCCGCGCCTCCTCCGGTGGCAACTGGGCCAAGATGTGGTCGAGCGGGGCAGGTGAGCGCATCCGGCGAGCCGCGGCATGGCTGGATGTGCACGAAGATGAGCTTCATGCGCATTTGGTGTGATCCTCTCGGCCTGGCCCTCGGCGTGGCTCTTGACCGGATTTTTGGTGATCCGAGAAGTTCCGCCCATCCCGTCGCTGTGTTCGGGCGGGCTGCGGGGCGGCTGGAAGGTGTGCTGTACAAGGACGACCGGGCACGCGGGGTCGTGCACGTCGCGGTGTGTGCCGGCGGGGCGGCGGCGCTCGGCGTGCTGGCGGTCCGGATTGCGCCGCATCGTGCCGTACGTACGGGACTGACCGCCCTGGCCACCTGGGCCGTGCTCGGCGGCACCACGCTCGCCCGGGAGGGCGAGTACATGGCGGACGCGCTGGAGGACGGCGACCTCGAACGCGCCCGCGAACGCCTCCCCCACCTGTGCGGGCGCGACCCGCGGCACCTGGAGGCGTCCGAGCTGGCGCGGGCCACGGTGGAGTCGCTGGCCGAGAACACCTCCGACGCCGTCGTGGCGCCGCTGCTCTGGGGGGCGGTGGCGGGGGTGCCCGGGCTGCTGGCGTACCGGGCGATCAACACGCTGGACGCCATGATCGGGCATCGTTCACCCCGGTACGAGCGGTTCGGCTGGGCGGCGGCCAAGCTCGACGACCTGGCCAACTACGTCCCGGCACGGCTCACCGGCGTGCTCACCGTGCTGACCGCGCCCGACCCCGGCGGGGCGCGAGCCGTGCTGCGCCGGGACGGGCACCGCCATCCGAGCCCGAACGCGGGCCGGTGCGAGGCCGCGTTCGCCGGCGGGCTGGGGGTGACGCTGGGCGGCACCAACGTCTACGAGGGCAGGACCGAGGAGCGGCCCACCATGGGTGACGGGCCGCGGCCGCAGGTCGAGGACATCAGGCGGGCGGTCAGGCTGACCCGGGCGGTGGGGCTCGCCGCCGCAGGAGTCGCCGTCGTCACGGCCTGGGGGCTACGCCGCCTCACCCGCCCTTGACCCCCGCCATCATCATGGCTTGGGCGCTCCGCCGCCTCACCCGCCCCCGAGCATCGCGGACCGAGGAAGGGCGCCCCCGCGGCCCGGGCAGGGGGCGCCGAACGGGTCACATGACGCGGTTGAGGTTGAGGACGAGCCAGACCACGAAGATCGCGATGAGCGTGATGCCGACCAACGACTTCGCGGCGTTGTTGGCGACGACTTTCCTGGCCGTGACCTGCTTGGCGCTCTGCTTCCACACCTGACGCATGAGGATCATCGTCTGGAAGCGGCGACCGAGGGCGAACACGGCGATGGCGATGAGGATGAAGAGGATGACACGGCCGTCTGCAGGTTCCACGGGCTTTCCCCCCTGTGGTCCTTTGGAACTCCCTGATCCCCCGAAACTTGAAGGCACAGAATACTCGCACGACCGCGTTTCGTGACGGTGATTATTCGTCGAGATCGACCACGATCGGCGCGTGATCGGACGGGCCCTTCCCCTTGCGGGCCTCGCGATCGACATACGCCGACCGCACCCGCCCCGCGACGTCCGCGCTGGCGTAGACGAGGTCGATGCGCATGCCCTTGTTCTGGTGGAACATCCCGGCCCGATAGTCCCAGTACGTGAACGGGTGCGGCCCCTTCATCGGCGTCGGCACCACGTCGTGCAGCCCCAGCTCGCGCAGGGAGGCGAGGGCACGGCGTTCGGGCGGCGTCACGTGGGTGGCGCCGGCGAAGAGGGAGGGGTCCCAGACGTCGGCGTCGGTCGGGGCGACGTTGTAGTCGCCGCAGGCCACCAGCGGGCCGCCGGGCAGCTCGGCGGCCAGCGCGTCTCTTAGCGCGGCGAACCAGGCCAGCTTGTACGCGTAGTGGGGCGAGTCGACGGTACGGCCGTTGGGCGCGTACAGGGACCAGACCCGCAGCCCGCCGCAGGTGGCGCCGATCGCGCGGGCCTCGGGACGGGCGGCGCCGACCCCGTCGAGCTCGCCGAAGCCCGGCTCACCGGGGAAGCTCGGCGTCACCTCGTCCAGGCCGATCCTGGACAGCACGGCGACCCCGTTCCAGCGGCCGTCGCCGTGCGCGGCGGCGGCGTAGCCGAGCGCGCCGACCTCCGCCACCGGGAACGCCTCCGCGGCGCACTTGGTCTCCTGGAGGCAGACGACGTCGGGCTCGACGGCGGCCAGCCAGTCGAGCAGGCGGGGCAGCCGTGCCTTGACCGAGTTCACGTTCCACGTAGCCAGGCGCATCCTCCCAGCCTGCCACGCCACCCCCGGATCAGGCGTCGAGGGCTTGCCGGATCCTGGCGGCCAGGGCGGCGGCCTCCTCGGGGGTGTGCTCGACGACGCCGTTCTCCGCCATCAGCGCGTGGTACTGCTGCCGCTCGTACGGCACGCCGGGCGGCAGGGCGGCGATGTGCCAGTGCAGGTGGGCGTTGCCCTGCTGGCTGCCCAGGGACAGCAGGTACGTGCGCTCGCAGGGCACGCTCGCCTCAAGGGCCAGGGCGACCCGGCGCACGACCCGCATCACGGCCAGGAACCGGTCCTCCGTGAGGTCGCGGACGACGTGCTCGACGTGGGTCTTCGGCGCCACGAGGACGTAGCCGGGCAGGGAGGCGAAGCGGGCGAGGAACGCGATGTGCTCGCCGTCCTCGTAGACGACCTCCTCGGGCTGTGCGGGGTCGCGGGCGACGATGCCGCAGATGAAACACGGCCCCGTACGGGAGCGCCGGATGTAACTCTCCACATCGAACGGCACCCGTTTGATGGGTTCTGTCATGAAGTGATCATGTCAGCAACAGGAGCCGGGCGGCAGCGTGGAGGGGGTACGCGGCCACCCGGCGGTCTCACGGCGTCAGCGGCTGGTCCAGAGCGGCTTGTTCGCCTTGGAGTAGATGATGATCCGCCCGTCGTCGGTCACCGCGAGCCAGGCGCCGGGGTTGCCGGCCGTCTTGGTCGTCCACAGCGCCTTGTCGTCCCGGCCGACGACCACCCAGTTGCCCTCGGCCTGCATGATCGAGCGCGCGCCGGGGTGCCCGGCCGTGGGGGTGGTGAACAGGCCGCGCTGCCCGTCGTACAGCACCGCGTTGCCCTCGTCCTGCTGGATCAGCCGGTAGCGGCCGTTGGCCGACTGCACGACCTCGCCCGGCCGCAGCACGTGGCCGGAGGGCAGCTTGCCGATGTACGCCTTCGACGACCACAGCGGCTTGTCGTCCCTGGAGTAGATCACCAGGTTGCCGCTCTGCTTGGGCAGCAGCAGGTACGCGCCGGGGTTGCCGGCGGTCGGCGTGGACCACAGCGGCTTGTTGCCGGGCCCGTAGATGACGAGGTTGCCCTCCTTCTGCATGGTGGCGCGCGCGCCGGGGTGCCCCGAGGTGGGCGAGGTCCACAGGGCCTTGGTGCCGTCGTAGAACACCAGGTTGCCCTGCGCCTGCTGGACGAGCTTGAACCGGCCGGAGGTCAGCGCCTGCCCGGGCAGCAGCCACTGGCCGGGCAGGAGCCGGTCCTTGGCGGCGGCCTGGACGGTGCCGGCGGTGGCGGTGGCGGTGGTGGCGGTGGTGGCGGCGGCGGTGGCCGGCTGCGTCAAGGCGGTGACGGCGACCGGTCCCGCGAGGAGCGCGCCGGCCATGGCGGCGATCGCGGCCTTCTTCGTGATCAACTTTCGTCTCTTCCTTGTATGGGCCTGCATCGGTGAAGCCACAGAACCTGGCACGGGGCGTTGGCGTTCCCTTGGTGCGCACCCTCTGAAGTCGTGTTTAGTCCGTATTTAGTGGGGTGCAGCATGCTGCTCTGGATGGATCGCATGGAGTTTCGCCTGCTCGGGTCCATTGACGCAGGTGTCGGGGGACGCCGCCTGGAGCTCGGGCCGCGTAAGCGTCGTTATGTCCTGGCCGCGCTGCTGCTGGACCTGAACCGTCCGGTGCCGGTGGAGCGGCTGATCGATGCCGTGTGGGACGGCGCTCCCCCGGACAGTGCGCGGATCACCGTGCAGGGACACGTGTACCGGCTGCGCCGCGCGCTCTGCGGCGCCCGGCTGGAGACCACCTCGTCCGGTTACGTCCTGATGGCCGACCCCGACGAGGTGGACGCGCTGCGCTTTCGCCGGCTGGTCGCCGCGGCGCGCGGGGCGGACGACGCGGCGGGGGCCGACCTGCTGGAGGAGGCGCTCGGGTTGTGGCGGGGGCCGGCCCTGGGCGGGCCAGGGGGCGGCAAGGAGCTGGAGATGGCGGCCATCGAGCTGGAGGAGGCGCGGCTGGCGGCCGTCGAGAACCTGGCCCGCCGGCTGCTGCGGCTGGGCCGGCCCGAGCGGGCCGTCGCGCCGCTGCGCTCGGTCGTGTCGGCCGCGCCGCACAGGGAACGGCTGGTGTCGCTGCTCATGACGGCCTTCTCCCGGCTGGGACGCCAGGCCGAGGCATTGGAGCAGTACGAACGCACCCGCCGCTGGCTGGCCGACGAGCTCGGCATCGACCCGACCCCCGAACTCCGCGACACCTTCACCACCCTCCTCAGCGCACAACCGTGAGCCCGGGGCCCGGCGCAGAGGCCAGGCGCGGAGGCCGCGGGGTCTGGCGCGGGGTGCTCATCCGAGCATGGCCGCAGCGGTCTCCGCGTCGAGGCGGTGGCCGTACGTGCGGTGCAGCTCGACCGCGCGGCGCGCGTCGCACAGGCGCTCGGGGCAGCAGCGGGCCAGCGCGGTCAGCGCCTGGCCCTCCAGCCGCCGCATCCCGTGCCGGACGGCGGCGTCGCGGGCCTCGCGGGCGTGCCCGGCCGCCTCCTCGGCCCGCCCGCCCTCCAGCAGGACCTCGGCCAGCCACAGGCGGGCGCGGGTGTCGAGGTGGGGGTGGGCCTGGTCGCGGTACTCGGCCAGCACCTCCGACAGCAGCGCGACCCGTTCGTCCAGGCCGGGCGTGGCGTCCACCCGGGCGAGCGTGGCGCGGGCCTCGGCCAGCTCGCTGCCCAGGCCGCGCTCGCGGGCGGCGCGTACGGCCCGCCTGGCCAGGTCGGCGGCGTGCTCGGTGTCGCCCTTGAGGTGGTACGCCATGGCGGCGCTGGACAGTGCCCCCGCGTTCCGCGCGCCGTGGGGGTGCTCCAGGCTCTGCTCGAAGAGCCGGACCGCCGCGTCCAGGTCGCCCAGCGCGAGGTGGACGTCGCCGAGCACCGCGTACGCCCTGGGCTGCCACCCGGGCGGCTGCCCCAGCGACCGGCGCAGGCCGATCGAGCGGACCTGCCGTTCGAGCGCCTCGCGCGGCCGCCCGGCCCACAGCAGCTTGATGGCGTAGTTCTCCAGCGTGGCGGCCAGCTTCAGCGACGGCTCGACCTTCTCCCACAGCCGGACGACCCGCTCGTGGGCGGCCATACTCTCCTGGAGGTCGCCGAGCCTGGCGCTGAGGGCGACGATGTTGGTCAGCGTCGCGAGCCTGCCGGTCTGCCAGCCGACCTCGTCATAGAGGCGGGCGGCTGCCTCGTAGTGGTGGATGGCCGGGCGGGGGTCGTCGAGCACGTAATGGGCGTTGGCCAGCGTGTGGTGCATGCCGGCCCGGCCGGCGGTGTCGCCCGCGCGGTCGGCCTCGGCCAGGGCGCGAGCGGCCAGCTTGACGATCACGTCGGGCGGGTGGCCGCCGTACATGAAGGCGCGCAGCGTCTCGGTGAGCCGCCACAACATGCGCCCCCGAGCGTGCTCGATCACGGCGAGCAGGTTGTGCTGCTCGGCGGTGAACCAGGCGCGGGCGGCGGCGAGGTCGGCGAACTCCGCGGCGGCGGCGCCGCGCGGCGGGTCGTCGGCGGTCAGCGGGAGCAGCTCGACCGTGGGCGCGAGCAGCGCGGCGGCGGCGCGGGCGGTGTGCAGATAGTACGCGTGCAGCCCCGCCGGATCGTCGGCGCCGCCGGTGCAGTGCTCGCGGGCGTAGAGGGCGACCAGGTCGTGCAGGCGGTAGCGGCCGGGCGCGTGCTCCTCGACGAGGTGGGCGGAGGCGAGCCTGGCCAGCAGCCGGGTGGCGGCGGCCGGGCCGGTGCCGGCCAGACCGGCGGCGGAGCGGGCGGTGAAGTCGCAGCCAGGGACCAGCCCGAAGCGCCGGAACAGCACCTGGGCGTCGGGCGGCAGCGCCGCGTACGAGCCGGCGAACGCGGTGGCGACCGTGGCCTGCGTGTCGCCCTCGACGGCCAGCGTGCTCCAGCGGTCGGCGTGCAGCTCCTCGATGTACGCACGCAGGCCGGCCCTGCCGAGCAGGTTGGCGCCGGCGATGGCCAGCGCCAGCGGCAGGTGGCCGCAGAGCTCGGCCAGCTCGGCGGCGGCCTCGGGGTCGGCGCTGATCGGGTCGCGGCCCACGAGGTCGGCCAGCAGGTCGCGGGACTCGGCCGGGGTGAGGGTGCCGAGGCGTACGCTCCGGGCGCCCTGCAACGCGAGGCCGCGCAGCGCGTCGCGGCTGGTCACGAGCACGCCGCAGGAGGAGCCGCCGGGCAGGAGGGGACGTACTTGGGCGGCGTCGGCGGCGTTGTCGAGCACGAGCAGCACGCGGCGGGTGGCCAGTGTGGAGCGGTACAAACCGAGCTGCTCGGCCGTCCCCGAGGGTGCGGGCACGCCGAGCGCGCCGAGCAGGCGGGGCAGCACCCGCTCGGGCGGCAGCGGCTCGCCCTGGCCATGACCGCCGAGGTCCACGTGCAGCTGGCCGTCGGGGTAGTCGGCGGCGACCCGGTGCCCGACGTGCACGGCCAGCGCGGACTTCCCGACGCCCGCCACCCCGGTCACCACCGCCACCCGGCCGTCCCGCAACAGCGCCAGCAGCCGCTCCACCTCGTCCCGCCGCCCGGCGAAGGCGGCCACGTCCCGCGGCAACTGCCGCGGCACGACCGGCCGGGGCCCCTCACCGACGCGCTCCGGCGGGCCGTCGGAACGGCCTCCCCCGACGGCGGGACGGCGCCGGTCAGCGGGATGACGCTCGTCGCCGACGCGCTGCGGGTCGCCGGGCGAACGGGGCGGCTCGTCGGGGCGGCGGCCTTCGACGATGCGCTGGTGGAGGTCGCGGAGCCGGGGGCCGGGGTCGACGCCCAGCTCGCCCGCCAGCAGCCGCTGCACCTCGTGGAAGAGCTCCAGCGCCTCGGCGGGCCGGCCGTCGTGCCAGAGCGCGGTCATGGCGAGCGCGTGCGGCGTCTCCCGCAGCGGCTCCTCGTCGCGCAGCTCCTGCAGCAGCGCGGACACCTCGCGGTGGCGGCCCAGCTCGATCAGCGCGGCGGCGTACTCCTCGACCAGGTCCCACCGCTCGCGTACGAGCGGCGCGCGGACGCGCTGCTCGACCCAGTCGGTGCCGAGCCCCTGCAGCGGCTGCCCGCGGAACAGCCCGAGCGCCCGCTCCCAGGCCGCGACGGCGTCGGAGGGCCGCCCGGACGCGCGGCCCTCGGCGGCCAGCCGCCGGAAGCGGACCAGGTCCACCTCGTCATCGGGCGTGACCAGCGCGTAGCCGGCCGTGCCGCTGGCGATGCGCTCCCCCAGGGTCTTGCGCAGCTGCGACACCTTGAGCTGGACGATGGTCTTCGCGGTCTTGGGCGGCTCGCCCTCCCACAGCGCCTCGATGAGCAGGCCGACCGGCACGTACGAGCCGTGCCTGGCCGCCAGCACGCCGAGCACGCACTGCTGCTGCGCCCCCTCGACGGGCACCGGAGCCCCGTCGTCGCACACCTCGACGGGGCCGAGCACGCGGATGTCCATCCCGACCGAGCATAATGGGCGCCCCCAAACTCAGGTCCTGGTGCGCTCGACCCCCACGGTGATCTCGTTGTTCAGCCGGCGGCCCAGCAGCAGCTCCAGGTCGTCGCCGCTCCAGAACCTGCCGGGGTCGTACCAGTTGGGCCGCCGCCCGGCGGGCAGCAGCCCCATCTCCTCGTACGTGATCGCCACGACCTCGGCGCAGTAGGCGCTCTCCAGGTTCCGCTGCTTCGTCAGCCGGCCCGGGATGCGCCCCCTGAACCAGCGGGCGGCCAGCCGGGCCGTGGACGGGAACGGCGTGCCGTCGAGCCTGGCGACCGTGCGCAGGGCGGCGTCCTCCATCTCGGGGGTGGCCTCGGGGTCGAGCTGGCGCAGCCAGGCGCGCTGGCCGTAGCGGTCGGCCCAGACGGTCACCGCGTCGCGCAGGTCGTGCAGCTGCACGCCGCGCTGGTGGGTGCCCGACCACAGGTCGGGCAGCGACCTGCCCAGCTCGGCGTGCCACATCATGGGGGGCAGGTCCTCGATGACGATCGCCATGCCCACGTGGTTGACCGGGCTGTTGGTCATCGTCTGGATGGCGCGGTCGGGGACGGAACGCCCGCGGAAGATCCACAGGTCGCCGGTCCGCGTCACCCGGACGGCCTCGTCGAGTGTCAGCACAGGGCTTAGCCTAGGCACCATGCGCTGGTGGAAGTGGCTGGGTTTGGCCGGAATCATGGGCGTCGCCGCCACGGGGGTGGTGATCGCGCGGGCCGAGCGGCGGCGCCGCGCGTACACACCCGAGGAGATCAGGGCGCGGCTGCGTGAGCGCGCCGGGGAGGCTCAGGCCGCTCAGCCCGACGGTTTGAGGTCGTAGACGAAGACCACGTCAGGGTAGGCGGGGTTGTCGTCGTAGCCCTGGATGCCGCCCAGGAAGGCGCGGCGCGACTTGACCACCCAGGGCATCGCGGCGGCGGCCCGCTGGTCGAGCACCCGTGCCGTGGCGCGCTCGTAGACGCGCTGCGCGGCCGGCTTGTCGGTCACGGTCAGCTCGGGCACGGTGTCGAGCATCGCGTCGAGCTGCTGGTCGTTGAGGTACGACAGGTTCATGACGGGCGGGTTGGCGCTGTGGAAGACCTGCCCGAAGTAGGAGTAGCCGTCGGCGTAGTCGGGCCACCAGTACATGACGAAGATGTCCTGGCCGCGTTTCTTGCCCAGCTCCCATTGGGAGTTCCAGTTCATGCCGCGCACTTCGAGGGTGACGTTGAGTGCGGCCAGCGCCTTGCGCAGCCGCCTGGCCAGCACCTCCTCGTCGGCCTCGCCCTCGCCGTAGGTGAGCACCAGCCGCAGCGGCTTGCCGCCGGGCCCGTAGCCGGCCTGCTGCAGCAGCCGGGTGGCGGTCGCGAGGTCCTGCTTGGGCACCCGGTTCGGCACGTGGCCGAGCAGCCCTTCCGGGACGACGCCGCTGGCCGGCATGACCGAGCCGCCGAGCGCCTTGACGATGCCCCGGTAGGGGACGGCCTTCTGGACGGCCTTGCGTACCCTGATGTCCTTGAGCGGCCCTGAGGCGGTGTTGAACAGCATCACGGCCGTGCTGAACGAGGGCCGGTCGGAGGTGCGCAGGCCGGGCGCGGCCTGGGCGCGCGCGAACAGCTCGGGGTCGAGCCTGTCGACGAAGCTGGCCTCGCCGCGCCGCAGCATCGAGTACGCCCGCTCGGGGTCGGGCACGACGCGGTACTTGATCGTGTTGTAGTGCGGTCTGTTCCACCCGCCCCAATAGCCGTCGTACGCGCTGAGCGTGAGCTCGTCCTCCTTGCCCTTGTTCCACCGCGTCACCGTGTATGGCCCTGACCCGGCGTCCCTGCCCTGCTGGAACCACTTGGTGAGGTCGGGGGCGGCCTTGGTGTCGTAGATGTAGGCGGCGTACCCGGCGGAGGCGACCAGGTCGAGCGGCACCGGATATTTCAGCGCGAACGTGACGGTCAGCGGCCCCTCGACCCGGATGGAGGAGACGGCGTCCCAGATGTAGCCGGCGCCGGCCTTGCCCTTGATCGTGCGCTCGATCGACGCCTTGACCGCCTCGGCGTCCAGCGGCCTGCCGGTGTGGAAGGTGACGCCGGAGCGCAGCGTGAACGTCCAGGTGCGGCCGTCGGCCGTGGAGCGCCACGAGGTGGCCAGGCGCGGCGCGGACTTCTTGGTGACGGGGTTCCAGTAGGTCAGGGTCTCGTAGACGTTCTGGAAGGCGATGATCTCGTTGGAGTAGGAGCGGCTCGGGTCCCACTCGGTGACGACGTCGGTGTTCTTGACGTAGACGAAAGGCGACTGGCCGGCCGGGGCCCGCTGCTCCTCCTGAGGCGGGGAGCAGGCCGCGAGCACCATCAGTGCGACGGCCGCTGCGAGTGGACGGCGCAACGCATCTCCCTCTGGTGGCCTGACGTACCCGGGAAACCTACTCCAAGATCAACCCGGAAGGCGCCACGGTGTCCAAAAGTGCCGAAAAATTGGGCATTCCGGTGATCGTATTGCTATCCTCGGGGCTTGTCCCGTCCGGGGTTGCCAGCAAGGGACCGACCGGAGTGAGGTGCCATGGGTCGTAGCCGAACGATCCGCATGAAGATCATCGGTCTCCTTCTGGTGCCGCTGGCCTCCATGGTGGTGTTGTGGGGGGTCATCACCGCCGTCACCGCTACCGAGAGCTTGGAGCTGCGACAGTACAAGACAGTCTGGACGAACCTGCGCCTTCCCGCGTACAAACTGATCAACGAGATTCAGCGTGAACGTCTCGTCTCGGCCCAGCTTCTCAAGAGCGCCGCGACCAAGACCGCCCTGGCCACGCAGCGCACGCGCACGGACGCCGCCCGGGAGTCGTTCAGGCAGCTCTCCAGCAACTCCAAGGACAGATCGGAAGAGATCCGCAAACAGGTGGACGCGGTGAACACGGCAATCGACAGGCTCGACGCGATCCGGGGAGAGATCGACACGGGCCTGTCCGACCGTCTGCACACCGTGGAGTCGTTCAACGCGATGATCGACACCCTGTTCGGGCTGCACCGGCGGGTCGCGCTGATCGACGACATCCCGATCTACGAGCAGTCGCGCGTGATCATCGACATGGGCTACGCCAAGGAGCTGCTGACCAGGGAGCAGGCCATCGGGCTCGGCACGCTGGAGCCGGCCGAGCGGCGGCTGTTCACGCAGATCGTCGGCAACCGGCGCTTCCTGCTCGACCAGGGCCTGGCCGAGCTGGACCCGGAGCTGCGCGACCCCCAGGTCGCCCTCATCACCTCGCCCGCCTACCAGCGGATGCGGATGATGGAGGACCAGATCATCGCGGGCGGGTCCGCCAGGAGCTGGCTGGGCACGACGGAGGTGCTGGCCAGGGCCTTCCACGAGGCGCAGATGCGGGCCAGCACGACGCTCAACCAGCGCGCCGACCCGATCGCGGACCAGGTGCTCGTGCGGGCGCTCGCGCTCGCGGGCACCGCGCTGGTGATGGTGATCGTGTCGATCGCGTTCTCGCTGCGGCTGGGCGACCGGCTGTCGAAGGAGCTGGCCGCGCTGCGGCTGGCCGCGCTCGAGGTGGCCCAGGAGCGGCTGCCGCACGTGGTGGCCAAGCTGCGCAAGGGCGAGAAGGTCGAGATGCCGGAGCTGTCGGTGGCGAGCACCACGGTCGAGATCGACGACGTGGGGCAGGCGTTCTCCACCGTGCAGCAGACCGCGGTCGAGGCCGCGGTCGGGCAGGCGCAGCTCAGCGAGGGCGTGGGGCACGTCTTCCGCAACCTCGCCAGGCGCAGCCAGACGCTGCTGCACCGCCAGCGCATCCAGCTGGCGGACATGCAGCACCGCGCCACCGACCCCGAGCAGCTCGACGACCTGTTCAAGCTCGACCACCTCACCACCCGCATGCGCCGGCACGCCGAGGGCCTGATCATCTTGTCGGGCGCCACGCCGGGGCGCGGGTGGAGCCGTCCGGTGCCGCTGCTCGACGTGGCGCGCGGCGCGGCGGCCGAGGTGGAGGACTACCAGCGCGTCGTCGTCGAGCCGATGCCCGGCCAGCGGCTGGCGGGGCCGGTGGTCGGGGACATGATCCATCTCATCGCCGAACTGATCGAGAACGCCACCGTCTACTCCCCCGCGCACACGTCGGTCATCGTGCGCGGCGAGGCGGCGGCCAGGGGCTTCGCCATCGAGGTGGAGGACCGCGGGTTCGGGATGGAGCCAGAGGAGCTGGCCGACTACAACGAGCGGCTGGCCAGCCCACCGGAGTTCGACCTGGCCGACAGTGACCGGCTCGGCCTTTTCGTCGTCTCGCGCCTGGCCGCCAGGCATGACATCCGCGTGACGTTGCGCGGTTCACCATATGGAGGGACCACCGCGATCGTGTTGATCCCGGAAGAGCACGTGGCCGAACCCGAACCCGAGGCCGAGGCTCCGAAGAAGGAGCCGGTCCGCCCGATGCGGGTGGTGCGAAGTGACTGAAGAGCGCTGGCTGGACGAGGACGCGGGTCCGATCGTCCCCGCCTATCTGCTGACCAGGGGCCGTACGGTGCCCGCGAGCGAGGCCATCGACCTCATCGCGGTGATCATCACGGCGGGCGGCCTGGCGCCGCCGCGCGGCCTCGACCCCGAACATCTGATCATTCTGCAGAAGTGCACCCAGCCCACCCGGCTCGTGGACGTCGCCGCCGAGCTGAACCTGCCGATCGGCGTGGTCCGGGTCCTGGTCGGCGACCTGCACGCCCAGCAGCTCGTGCAGGTCGAGCTGCCGCCGCCCGCGCCGGACGCGAAGGTGCTGCTCGAGGTCATCAGCGGCCTCAAAGCGCTGTGACGGCCGCCTGAACCCCTCACGGGGTCTCAGGCGGCTTCATGCTGCCAGGACGTCCTCGGCCCGGTGACAGGCCACCTGGCGGCCGCCCAGGTCCCGCGGCTCCGGCGCCTGCTCACACCTCTCGACCGCCATCGGGCAGCGCAGCCGGAACGGGCAGCCCGTCGCCGCCGGCACCGCCTCCGTCCTCCCCCTCGCCTGCGGCGGCTCCCCTCCCAGCTTCGGTACGGCGTCGCGCAGCGCCCTGGTGTACGGGTGCGCCGGGCTCTTCAGCAGCTCGGCGGTCGGCCCCGACTCGACCACCCGGCCCGCGAACAGCACGTGCGAGGTCCTGCAGAGCCGCTCGACGACGGCCAGGTTGTGGGTGATGAGCAGGCGCTCGGTGTCCAGGGACGCGAGCAGGTCGAGGACCCTGGCCTGGACGGTGACGTCGAGCGCGCTCGTGGGCTCGTCGAGGATGAGCAGGCGGGGGCCGACGGCCAGGGCGCGGGCGATCACCACGCGCTGGCGCTGGCCGCCGGAGAGCTGGTGGGGGCGGCGGTCGGCCAGCTCGGGGGCGAGGCCGACCTGTTCGAGCAGTTCGCCGGCGCGGGCGCGCTCGGCGCGCGGGAGCGCCTCGGCGATCGAGCGGCCGACGCGCATCCTGGGGTCGAGGGCCTCGGCCTGGAAGACGGGCTGAACGTCCTTCCTGAACGCCCTCATGTCCACTTTTTTCAGCGTTTGGTCGCCGTACCAGATATTTCCGGACATTGGGGTGAGGAGGCCGAGGAACGCGCGCGCCAGCGTGGTCTTGCCCGACCCGCTCTCCCCGATCAGCCCCACGCCGCCCTCGCTGATCTCCAGGCTGACGTCGTGGACGACCGGGCGGCGGGCGTACCCGAGGGTCACCCGCTCCGCCCTGAGCACGGGTCCTGTCACGGCAGCGCCTCCAGCAGCTCGCGGGTGTAGGGATGGGACGGCTCGGCCAGCACCCGTGCGGCCGGCCCCGACTCGACCACCGCGCCGTCCTTCATGACGAGCACCCGGTCGGCGATCGTCGAGACCAGGGCGAGGTCGTGGGAGACCAGCAGCAGCGCGAGGCCGCGTTCCGCGCGCAGCCGGCGCAGCACGCCGACCACCTCGGCCTGCACGGTCACGTCGAGCGCGCTGGTGGGCTCGTCGGCGAGGATCACCTCGGCGCCCAGGGCGATGGCGAGCGCGATGGCGAAGCGCTGCGCCTGGCCTCCGGAGACCTCGTGCGGGTAGCGGCGCAGGATCGCGGGGTCGAGCAGCACCGCCTCGACGGCCTCCGCCATGGCCCGCTCGGAGTCGTCGCGGCCGTGCAGCCGCAGCGCGCGGCGCATCAGCGTGCCGAGCCTGGTGGCGGGGCTGAGCGCGGCCTGGGGCGACTGCATGACCAGGGCCGCCCTGGCGCCGCGCAGCTCGCGCAGGGCCTTCTGCGAGGCCGTCATGACGTCCACGCCGCACACCTTGACCTGCCCCGAGACCTCGGCGTGCTCGGTGAGCCCGAGCAGCGAGAGCAGCGTCGTGGACTTGCCGGAGCCGCTCTCCCCCACGATCGCCACGCACTCCCCGGCGGCGACGTCCAGCTCCGGCACCTCGGCGACCGGCCGGCCGCCGTAGCTGACCCGCAGGTCGCGTACCTCGATCACCTGACCGCCCTCCGCGGGTCGAGCGCGTTGCGCAACCCCTCGCCCAGCACGTTGAACGCGAACGCCGTCACCAGGATCGCGAGACCTGGGAAGGTGACCACCCACCAGTTCGTGGTGAACAGCGTCTGCCCCTGCTGCACCATCAGCCCCCACTCCGCCGTCGGCTCCTGCGCGCCCAGCCCCAGGTACGACAGCGCCGCCGAGGTCAGGATCACCCCGCCCGCGTCCAGCGAGATCTGCACCAGGACCGGCGTGAGCGAGTTCGGCAGCACGTGCCGCAGCATGATCAGCGGGGCCGGCACGCCGAGGCAGCGGGCGGCGTCCACGTAGGGGCGGGTGGCGATCGAGGCGGCCACGGACGCCGACAGGCGGGTGTACCAGGGCCACCAGGTCGCCGCGATGGCCAGGATGACGGTGTTGACGCTGGGCTGCAGCACGACCGCGAGCGCCAGCGACAGCAGCAGCGCGGGGAAGGCCAGGAAGACGTCCGTGACCCGCATGATCACGTCCCTGATCCAGCCGCCCGCGTAGCCGGCGACCACGCCGAGCGTGACGCCGACCACCGCCGACACGGCCAGCACCGCCACGGCGATGAACAGCGAGGTGCGGCCGCCGTACAGGATCCTGGTGAGCACGTCGCGGCCGACCTGGTCGGTGCCGAACCAGTGCGCGGCGCTCGGCTCCATCAGCCGCTCCAGCGGGCGCGGATCGTCCGCCGGGTACGGCGCCAGCCACGGCGCGAGCACCGCGGCCAGCACGACGAGCACGATGAGCACGGCGCCGAACGCGGCGAAGCGGTCGGGGACGCGCGGCAGCGTGCGCCGCAGCGGCTGCGCGTCCTGAGTCTGCTCCTTGGTGCTCATCGGGTCCTCGTTCTGGGGTCGACGAAGCCCTGGAGGATGTCCACGACCAAGTTGGCGAGGACGTAGACCAGGGCGACGAGGAGGGTGACGCCCGCGATGGCCGGGGTGTCCAGCGAGCGGATCGACTCGGCGGCGTAGCGGCCCAGGCCGGGCCAGTTGAAGACGGCCTCGACGAGGAAGCCGTTGACGATCGCGTACGCGAAGACGAGGGCGATGAGCGACAGCACCGGGTTGAGCGCCGGCCGCAGGGCGAACGTGGTCAGGATGGACGTCTCGCCGAACCCGAGCGCCCGCTCCAGCCTGGCGTGGTCCTGCCCCGACTCCTCGATGAGCGCGGCCCTGGTCATCTGGGCGATCACGCCCGCCGGATAGGCGGCCACGACCAGGGCGGGCAGCACGAGGTGCTCCAGCGTGCTGGTGAGGATGGGCCAGTTGCCGGTGATGAGGGCGTCGACGGCGGTGATGTTCGTCCAGAGGGTGAGCGGGCTGGTGGTGTCGAGCGAGGAGTCGTACTCGCCGGCGACGGGGAACCAGCCGAGGTTGCTGGCGAAGACCGTCTGGAGTGCCAGGGCCAGCCAGAAGACGGGGACGGAGACGGCCAGCATGCTGCCCAGCCGTACCCCGAAGTCCGGAAATCTCGTCTTGTAGCGGGCGGCGAGCACGCCGAGCGGGATGCCCGCCGCGATCGCCAGCAGCAGCGCCGCCCCCACCAGCTCCAGCGAGGCGGGGAAGGCGAGATAGAGGTCGTCCAGCACCGGCTGCCTGGTGCGCAGGCTGATCCCCCAGTCGCCGCTCAGCAGGTCGCGTACGTAGGCCAGCAGTTGCATGGGCAGCGGGTCGTCCAGCCCGAACCGCGCCCGCGCCTCCGCGAGCTGCTCGGGCGTCGCCTTCGGCCCGGCGAAGGCGACCGCCGGATCGCCCGGCACCAGCCGCATGACCACGAACGTGAGCACGACCACGCCGGCCACGACCAGGAGGGCCTGGCCGAGCCGGCGGGTCAGGTAGCGGAGCATGGCCTAGCGCGTGAGGTCGTAGAAGAAGACCACGTTGGGATAGGCGGGATTGTCCGTGTACCCCTGGACGTCGGACGACAGCGCGCGCTGGTACGTCTGCACGTACGGCACGGCCACCGCCGCCTCCTCCTGGATGATCTTCCGCTGCAGCTCCTCATAGGAGTCCGCGGCGGCCGAGACGTCCGTCGCGGTCAGCTCGGGCAGCTTGTCGATGGCCGCGTCGATCTCGGCGTTCTTCAGGTAGGACAGGTTGAACTGCGGCTTGTCCGCGCTCTTGAACACGTTGAGGAACCACGAGTAGGCGTCCGGATAGTCCGGATACCAGTACATGACGAAGATGTCCTGGCCGCGCTTCTTGCCGAGGTCCCACTGCGCGCTCCAGTTCATGGGCTTGGCCTGGAGCGTCACGTTGAGCTTCTGCAGCGCCGAGCTGAGCAGCGTGACCAGCAGCTTCTGGTCCTCGTCGCCGATGCCGTAGGTGAGGCTGAGCTCCAGCTCGGGGTTGTCGGGGCCGTACCCGGCCTCGGCCAGCAGCTCCTGCGCCTTGACGAGGTCCTGCTTGGGCTGCATGTTCTCGGCGTGGCCGAGCAGGCCGGGCGGCACCAGGCCGCTCGCCTTGTGCCCGGCGCCCTCCAGCGCCGCCGCCAGGCCGTCGTAGTCGATGGCGAGCTGCAGCGCCTGCCGGATCCTGACGTCCTTCGCCGGGCCCTCGGCGGTGTTGAAGAGCACCAGCAGGTTCTGGAACGACTCCGTCTCCTTCACCTGCACGCCCTGCGTGTCGCGCGCCTGGTCGAACAGCTGCGGGTTGAGCCGCTCCACGAAGTTCACCTCGCCGCGCTGCAGCAGCTGCCAGGCGGTGGTGATCTCGGGCGTGACGCGGAAGGTCACCTTCTTGTACTGCTCAGGCTTCCAGCCGCCCCAGTAGTCCTCGAACGCCTTCAGCGTGAGCTCGTTCTCCTTGCCCTTCTGCCAGGAGTCGATCGTGTACGGGCCCGTCCCGGCGGTCTTCTCGCCGTCGGCGTCCACCGCGTCCACGTCGTAGATCCAGGCCGCGTAGCCGGAGGCGGCGACGAGGTCGAGCGGGGCGGCGTACTTGAGGTCGAAGACGACGGTACTCGCGTCGGGCGTCTCGATCTTCTCGACCGGGTCCCAGATGTAGGCGGCGCCGCCCTTCTTGTCCTTCGTGCGCTCGATGGCCTTCTTGACGGCCTCGGCGTCCATCGTGGCGCCGGAGTGGAACGTGACGCCCTGCCGCAGCGTGAACGTCCACTGCTTGCCGTCGCCCGACGACTTCCACTCGGTGGCGAGGCGCGGCTTTGCCTGCTTGGCCTGCGCGTCGTACCTGGTCAGGCCCTCGTAGATGTTGGACAGCGCGATGATCTCGTTGGAGTAGGAGGTCGCGGGGTCCCAGTCGGTGACCACGTCGTGGTTGGGGGCGTAGACGAACGTGCTGTCGTTGGTCTGCCCGCCCGCCGGGGCGCCCGTGCTCGCGCGGGGCTCTGGGGTGCCGCCGGCGCCGCGTACCTGGCCGCCCGCGCACGCCGACGCGGTCAGAGCCAGGACACCGGCCACCCCGGCGACGAACAGTCGCTTGTGCCAGCGCATGGGGGGATCCTTTCGATATTCACCGGGCGAGGGGTCCGGCTGCTTTGACGTGCACCCGCACGGCGGGCTCGGAGAGATAGCTCAGCGGCACCTCGAGGAGGTCCACGATCTCCACCGTGGAGGGGTCGGCCCCCGCCGCCACAGCCCGCGCCCGCGCCTCCTCTTTAGCGCTTTCGATGGCCTGTGTCCGGCTTTCTCCCGCAGGCAAGATCGTATCGACTCTGCCGCTCGCGAGCGCGATGGCGGCCCCCACCGCGTTGGCCACCTCGGCGTGCTCCGGCCTCATCACCCGGCTCACCCCGGGGATCTCGGCGGGCAGCAGGAACGCGCCGCCGCCCACCGCGACCAGGGGACGGTCGGCGCGGCCGAGCGTCATCCTGTCCACGGCGTCGGCGACCAGCTCGTCGGCGATCGCGACCGCACCCGTCAGCACGTCGTCACCTCGCAGGCGCTCCCGCCAATCGTCGGCGCCCGGCGGCACGCGGCCCGCCGCGACGGCGGCGTCCGTCATCGTCGCCGTCGTCCCGCCGAACACCAGCGCCTCCGTGGCGATCCGGTAGCCCACCGAGTCGGGGCCGAGCCCGCCGGGGCGCACCACGGTGCCGCCGCCGAGCGCGATGGCCAGGATGTCCGGCATGCGGAAGTTGGTGAGCACGCCGCCGATCTCGGTCGCCGCCGCCGACTCCCTCGGGAACCCGCCGACGAGCACCCCCAGGTCGGTGGAGGTCCCGCCGACGTCCACGACGATCGCGTCCGGCACCCCCGACAGGTACGCGGCGCCGCGCAGCGAGTTCGCCGGGCCCGAGCCGATCGTGGAGACCGGCAGGCGGGCGGCCTGCTCCAAGGTCATCAGGGTGCCGTCGTTCTGCGCCAGGTAAGGGCGTGCGCTCAGCCCGCGCTCGGCCAGCGCCGTGACCAGGGCGTCGGTGACGTGGGCGGCGACGCCGTACAGGGCGGCGTTCAGCACGGTCGCGTTCTCGCGTTCGAGCAGGCCGAGCGAGCCGATCTCGTGGCTCACCGACACCGGCAGCCCGTACTCTGCGGCCACCAGCTCCGCCACCCGCCGCTCATGGGCGTCGTCGGCCGGGCTGAACACGCCGGTGACCGCCACCGCGTCCGCCTCGACGCCGTCGAGGAAGCGGCGCACGGCGTCCAGGTCGAGCGGGCCGATCTCGCGGCCGTCCACGTAGTGGCCGCCCGGCACGATCGCCTCGCCGGCCGAGACGACCTTGCGCAGGTCGTCCGGCCAGTCCGACAGCGGCGGCACCGCCGTGGTGGCGGGCGCGCCGAGCCGCAGCACGGCCACCCGGCCGAGCGCGCGGCGCTCCAGGATCGCGTTCGTGGCGTGCGTGGTGCCCAGCATGACCCGCGTGACGTCGGAGCGGTCCTGGACCTGCTCCAGCACGGCGTCCAGCGCGGCGCGCAGGCCGTCGGTCACCTCGGGGGTGGTCGGCCGCTTGGCCTTGGCGAGCACCCGGCCGTCCGCGTCCAGCACCACGGCGTCGGTGTTCGTGCCGCCGACGTCGATCCCGATGCGCAGATCAGCCACGCGCGTTCAGCTCCTCAACGGGGACGTAGTCCAGGTCGTATCCGAAGGCACGCGGGCCGGCCGTCTCCAGGCCCTTGCCCGTACGCCAGAGCGGGTCGCAGGGCCAGGCGAGGACCGTCACGCGCTGGCCGTACCTGAGCGCCTCGGTCTGGATCGCGGCGGCCGTCTCGGTGTCCACGACCGTGATGAGGTCGGGCACCATGGCGCGGGCGCTGCCCTCCTCGATCGCGACGAGGTTCTCGTTCTGCAGCTCCAGGCTCAGGCGGCGGCCGCGGTCGTCGCCGGTGCCCTCGATGACGGCGGTGCCGCGGACGAAGCCGCCCGTCGTACGCCGCTCGACGTCGGTCAGCTTGCCGGTGATCAGCCGGACCGCGCCCAGACGCTCGCGCAGCGCCTCCAGGGGGTCCGACGCGCCCTGCGCGGCCCTGCCGACCTCCAGGGCGCGGGTCACCGTACCCTCGATGACCGCGCCCCTGGCCGTGGCGCCGGTGAGGATGAAGTCGGCCATCAGCGCGTGCGAGCCCACGGCCACGCACACGGCCCGCGCGATGCGCTCCGACCAGAGGCCGTCGAGCGGGCGGATGGTGACCACGTTGCCCGCGACGTCCGACATGATCACGATGTCGGCGGGGACGCCCGCGACGTACATGGAGATCATCTGGACCTCGGGGAACGCGCGTCCCATGCCGTCGGCGTCGAGCAGCGGCAGGCCGAGCTGGGCCGCCCAGGCGACCGGCGCGACGCCGTTGGCGCCGCCGATCTCCGACGACATGATCGCGCTCGGCGGGCGGCCGAAGACCCGCTCGACCTCCTCGGCGATGCGTTTGGGCTCGTCCTCGCCGTGGATCATCTCGTGGCTCACCGTCGGGGCGCCGATGCCGGACAGCGGCACCACGAGGGCGTCGTCCGCCAGGTCGTCCAAGGTGACGAGCGGGACGGGGCCGTGCTCGCGGATGGCGCGCATCGCGGCCAGCGATCCTGAACGGACGTCGCCCCCGCCGCCGGTGCCGAGCACGGCACAGCCACGGGCGAGAGCCTGGATGTCACTCACATCAATCCTCATTGGCGACACAACCAACCACATGGGCGCACATTCCGCCAGTCCAGCACGTTTCGCACGGGTGAAAACGATCCCCATGCACCGATTCCGTTGTCCTGGTATGTGTGGGGGCGAGGGATGGAGGTCCGCATGCGCATTTCGGTGGCCGCCGACAGCAAGGACGGCGTGGCCGAGCGGGTCGTGGCGGAGCTGCGCGGGCGCGGCCACGACGTCGTCACGCACGGCGCGCTCAACGACGACGAGCGCGACGACTGGGCGTGGGCCTGCGAGCTGACCGCGCGCGACGTCGCCGAGGGACGTGCCGAGCAGGGCGTCGTCTGCTGCTGGACCGGCACGGGGGCGTCGATCGCGGCCAACAAGGTGCCGGGGGTGCGGGCGGCGCTGTGCGTGGACGCGTACACGGCCGACGGGGCCCGCAAGTGGAACGACGCGAACGTGCTCGCGCTGAGCCTGCGGCTGACGTCGGACGTGGTGCTCGGCGAGATCCTCGACGCCTGGTTCGCCGGCCGTCCCAGCGACGACCCCGCCGACCAGGCCAACATCACCCACGTCGGCCACATCTGACCGGCCGCGGGCGTCAGGGCCGCCGTCGCGGAGAGGCTCCTCCCCGCATCTCCGGCCGGGAGGACGGCCGGAGACGGTCCTGTCACCACGGACGCCGGGAAATCGTCGGTCCCTGGCCGTAGGGTGCTGGGCATGACCCTCGTCCTGCTCCGCGGCGGGCTGGTGTGGCGGCCCCGCCGGCCGGCCCTCGAGCCCGCCGACCTCCTGGTGCGCGACGGGCGCATCGCGCAGGTGGCGCCGCGCATCGAGGCGCCGCCGCAGGCGCGGGTCGTCGACGTCACGGGGCAGGTGGTGCTGCCCGGCCTGGTCGAAGCCCACTGCCACCTCGACAAGACGCTCTACGGCGGCCCCTGGGTGCCCCACTCGGCCGACGACACGCTCGCCGGCCGCATCGGCAACGACCTCGGCCGCCGCGCCGAGCTGGGCGTCCCGAGCGTGCCGCGCGTCAGGGCGCTGCTGGAGCGCATGATCGCCTTCGGCACCGCCCACGTGCGCACCCACACCGACATCGATCCGCAGGTGGGGCTGCGCGGCGTCGAGGCGGTCCGCGAGGCCGCCGCCGGCCTGCCGATCGACGTGCGCCAGGTCGCCTTCCCCCAGCACGGCGTGCTCACCAACCCCGGCACGGCCGAGCTGCTCGAAGAGGCGCTGAAGAACGGCGTGGAGGCCGTCGGGGGGCTCGACCCCGCAGGCATCGACCGCGACCCTGTGCGCCACCTCGACGTCGTCTTCGGGCTGGCCGGGCGCTACGGCGCCCACCTCGACATCCATCTCCACGACGGCGGCACCTTAGGCGGGTGGGAGCTGGAGCTGATCATCGAGCGCACCCGCGTGCTCGGGCTGGGCGGCCGGGTGGCCGTCAGTCATGCGTACGCGCTGGGGCAGCTCGACGACGCCGCCCAGGGCCGGCTCATCGACGGGCTGGCCGATGCCGGGGTGGCGCTCGTCACCGCGGCGGTCTACAGCTTCCCCGTGCCGCCCGTGAAACGGCTGCGGGCCGCGGGGGTCACGCTCGCGTGCGGGCACGACGGCATCCGCGACCTGTGGGGGCCGTACGGCAGCGGCGACATGCTGGAGCGCGCCATGCATCTCGCCTACCGCAGCACCTTCCGCAGAGACGACGACATCGAGCTGGCTCTTGAGGCCGCCACCACGGGCGGCGCCCGCCTGCTCGGCCTCGGCTCCTACGGCCTGGCCCCCGGCGACCGCGCCGACCTGGTCGTGGTGCCGTGCGGGAGCGCGGCGGAGGCCGTGGTCGTTCACCCTGCGCGCACTCTGGTCATGAAGGACGGCGTCGTCCTGCACAATTGACCGGCGGGACCATCGAAAGGCAGGCAAGTGCTCTCTATTCACCAGCGGATCGCCGCAGAGCTCGGCGTGCGCGACGGCCAGGTGCAGGCGGCCGTCGAGCTGCTCGACGGCGGCGCGACCGTGCCGTTCATCGCGCGATACCGCAAAGAGGCCACCGGCGCTCTCGACGACGCGCAGCTGCGCACGCTGGAGGAGCGGCTGCGCTACCTGCGCGAGCTCGAGGAGCGCAGGACGGCGATCCTGGAGTCCATCGAGTCCCAGGGCAAGCTCGACGACGAGCTGCGCGAGCAGATCATGGCGGCCGAGACCAAGGCCAGGCTCGAGGACATCTACCTGCCCTACAAGCCCAAGCGGCGCACCAAGGCGCAGATCGCCCGCGAGCTGGGGCTCGAGCCGCTGGCCGACAAGCTGCTCGCCGACCCCTCGCTCGACCCCGCCGCCACCGCCGAGGGCTTCGTCACCGAGGGCGTCGCCGACGCGGGCGCGGCGCTCGAAGGCGCGCGGGCCATCCTCATCGAGCGCTTCGCGGAAGACGCCGACCTCATCGGCGGCCTGCGCGAGCAACTGTGGACCCGTGGCCGGCTGGTGTCGAAGGTCCGCGAGGGCAAGGAGGAGGCGGGGGCCAAGTTCGCCGACTACTTCGACTTCGGCGAGCCGTTCCCGAAGCTGCCCTCCCACCGCATCCTCGCCATGTTCAGGGGTGAGAAGGAGGAGATTCTCTCCGTCACGCTCGAGCCCGACGACAGCCCCGACTACGAGATGCGCATCGCCGCCAGGTTCGGCATCTCCGACCAGGGGCGCCCGGCCGACAAGTGGCTCAACGAGACCGTGCGCTGGGCGTGGCGCACCCGCATCCTCGTCCACCTGGGCATCGACCTGCGCATGCGGCTGTGGCAGGCCGCCGAGGACGAAGCGGTCCGGGTCTTCGCCGCCAACCTGCGCGACCTGCTGCTCGCCGCGCCGGCCGGCGCGCGGCCGACCATGGGGCTCGACCCCGGCCTGCGCACCGGCGTCAAGGTCGCGGTCGTCGACGCCACCGGCAAGGTCGTCGACACCGCCACCATCTACCCCCACGAACCCAAGCGGCAGTGGGACCAGTCGCTGGCGGTGCTCGGCGCGCTCGCCCAGCGCCACGGCGTCGAGCTGATCGCCATCGGCAACGGCACGGCCTCCCGCGAGACCGACAAGCTGGCCGGCGAGCTGGTCAAGCACATGCCGGGGCTCACCAAGATCGTGGTGTCCGAGGCCGGCGCGTCCGTCTACTCCGCCTCCCCCTACGCCTCGCAGGAGCTGCCCGAGCTAGACGTGTCGCTGCGTGGCGCCGTCTCCATCGCGCGGCGGCTGCAGGACCCGCTGGCCGAGCTGGTCAAGATCGACCCCAAGTCCATCGGGGTCGGCCAATACCAGCACGACCTCGCCGAGTCCAAGCTGTCCCGCTCGCTCGACGCCGTCGTCGAAGACTGCGTCAACGCGGTCGGCGTCGACGTCAACACCGCCTCGCCTCCGCTGCTCACCCGCGTGTCCGGCATCGGCGCCACGCTCGCCGAGAGCATCGTGCGCCACCGCGACGCCAACGGCCCCTTCCGCACCCGCTCCGCGCTCAAGAGCGTGCCGCGGCTCGGGCCCAAGGCGTTCGAGCAGTGCGCGGGCTTCCTGCGCATCAGGGGCGGCGACGACCCGCTCGACGTCTCCGCCGTGCACCCCGAGTCCTACCCGGTGGTGCGCCGCATCCTGACCTCGGCCAAGACCGACCTCAAGTCGCTGATCGGCAACACGGCGGCGCTGCGCTCGCTCGACCCGCGCGCGTTCACCGACGACACCTTCGGCCTGCCGACCGTCACCGACATCCTGCGCGAGCTGGAAAAGCCCGGCCGCGACCCGCGTCCCGCCTTCAAGACGGCCACCTTCAAGGAGGGCGTCGAAAAGCTGTCCGACCTGACGGCCGGCATGATCCTTGAGGGCGTGGTCACCAACGTGGCGGCGTTCGGTGCGTTCGTCGACGTCGGCGTCCACCAGGACGGCCTCGTCCACGTCTCGGCCATGTCCCGCACGTTCGTCTCCGACCCGCGCGACGTCGTCAAGCCGGGCGACATCGTCCGCGTCAAGGTCCTGGGGGTCGACATCCCCCGCAAGCGCATCTCCCTGACCTTGCGCCTGGAAGACGAGACCACCCAGGAAGGCACCGACGCTCCCCGCCGGGGCACCGGCCGCCAGGGCCCCCGCGACGGATCCCGCGACGGATCCCGCGGCGAAGGCGGACGCGGCGACGGATCTCCCGGCGCCGGCGGACGCGGACGTGGCGACGGCGGACGCGGTGAAGGCGGCCGCGGAGATGGCGGCCGCGGCCAGGGTTCACGTGGCGAGGGCGGCCGTGGCGACGGAGGCCGCGGACAGGGCGGACAGGGCGGACGCGGCCAGGGCGGCAACGGCGGCGGACGCGGACGCGGCGACGGAGGCCGCAGCGGCCAGCGCCGCCAGGATCGCCCGGCCCCGACGGGCGCCATGGCCGAAGCTTTGAGAAAGGCCGGCCTCGGCGGCGACTCCCGCTGACAACCAAACGGCGGTCCCGCCCCAAGCCCACGCTCCGGCCGGGACCGCCACCATGCAGCCCCTGACCAGCCCCAACCCACATCCACGCTGGTGCCCGCACTCAGGCTCGGGATTGGGCTCGGGCTTGTGGCTCGGGCCCGAGCCGAGTTCGCCGCAACGCAGGGTCGGCCCCCACCCACACACACACCCGCACTCAAGCCCGCGATCGCCCCAAGGTAGGGCTTGGCCGGCGAACCGTGGCGGGAAGTTGGGTGAGCCTGAGGTCTCTCGGCTGGTGGCGAACGTGGGGCTGGGCGGGCTGGTGGCAAGGCGCGTGGCGATACGGTCTAAGGGTGAGCAGCACTGCGTTCGATACGGCGATCACCCAGGCTCGCGACCTGCTCAGGTGGCGCTCTCCGTTGCGTACCGAGCTCTGGGCGGCCAGGCTCACGGCCGGGCTGGAGGGGCCGGGGCAGGTGGAGGAGTTTCTGCGGCGGGCGGCCGAGGACGGCGGGATGGAGGCTCGTCTCGCTCTGACCGCTCTCGCCGCGGTCAACCGCCCTACCGACGCCCCTGCCTGGGGTGACGAGGGCGAGGGCACGACTTCGCCTGGCGACGAGGCCGAGGGCTCGGTGTCTTCTGCTGCTGTAAGTGAGGGCTCCGTGGATTCGGCGGGAGGTGCTGAGGGCGCTCCGGACGTGAGTGGGCTGTTCGCGGTGGCTGGGCGTGGGGTGGCCGACACTTTGGCCGGGTGGGTGCGCCGGATGGGGCGGGTTCGGTGCGAGGGCGGCTGGTACGGGAAGGCCGATCCCTACGGCGAGCAGCTGCTGGCGGTGCTGTCGTTCCGGTACGACAACGGCAAGGAGCCGCACATCCTCGTCGTCGGCATCGACCAGCCCAGCGGCGGCCTGGCGGTGGACGCGCTGGTGGAGGAGGTGAAGTTCCTCGACGAGCTGGATCTGCGGCCGACGCCTCCCGAGAGCGTGGCGGCCAGGATGCTGGATGCGTTCGCGCTCACCGACCGCGTCATGGGGGCGCAGGTGGCCGACACCCTGCCGGAGGTGCGGCCGTTCGCGATCACACGGGCTCGCACCGTACTGGAAGGGGCGCGCCTTCGCGCCACCGGATCGGCTGCCGGCCCGCAGCATGACGTGTCCGGCTCCGGAACGGGTCCGACTGCCGAAACGGCCCACAGCACTGAGACGGCGGCACCCGCCGAAACCACCGGCTCGGCTGGAGTGGCGGGAGAGCCTGGGCCTGGGCCGATGCCGGAGGGGTCCGGCGCGCGGGAGGCGTTCGAGGTGTTGATGGAGTTCGTCGGTGAGCGGACGTTGTGGTGGAGTCCGGCGCGGGTGTCGCAGTTCCTGACGCAGTGGCTGCCTCGGGAGGCCATCCTGTCCGACGCGGCGATCGAGGCGATGCCCGAGGTGGTGCGGGCCTGGACGATGCGTCAGGGCGGCCACTCGGCCGTGTTGCGGCAGATCGACCTCGATGCTCCGCGCCTGCCGGCTCTCATGGCGGATGAGTCTCTCGCCTCGCTCAACAAGCGCCTCGCTCTGGCCGCCCGAGAGGGTTAGCCCATCAGCGAACGGTCCTTGCATGACAGGACAGTGTGGGCAGGCAAGAGCCGACAGGACAGTGTGGGCATGCAAAGGCCGACAGGACGGCGTGGGCAGTCAGAAGGCCGGCAGGACGGCGTCGGCTTGGGCAGTCAGAAGGCTGACAGGACGGCGTGGGCGGCTAGAAGGGCTAGAAGGCGTAGCGGATGGTGCAGTAAGGCAGGCGGGCGTTGATGAGGTCGGTGAGGGCTGCGACGTAGCGGCCCTTGTGGCCGGTGCGGTAGCGGACGTTCCAGCCGCCCGTCTGGGAGCGTTTGGGCTGCTGGAGGTCCGGGCGCCACAGCACTTCCTCGGCCTTGGGGTGCCAGCCCAGGTTGACCTCGTGCAGGCGGTCGTTGTGGGTCAAAAAGATGATCTCGGCGGCGAGCTGGGCGCGGGCCTCGGGGCTGAGGGCGTCGTCGAGGTGGGTGAGGAGTTCGGCCCAGTCGTCGAGCCACCCCTCGCGTACGACGACAGGGCTGAAGTTGACGTGCACCTCGTACCCGGCGGCCACGAAGTCGTTGATGGCCTCGATGCGGTCGGCGACGGGCGAGGTGCGGATGTCGAGCAGCTTCGAGTCGGCCGCCGGCATGAGGCTGAACCGCACCCGGGTGCCGCCGCGCGGCTCCCAGGAGAGCAGGTCGCGGTTGACGTACTTGGTGGCGAAGCTGGCCTTGGCGTTGGGCAGCCGCCCGAAGAGGTCCACCAGGTCGCGCACGTTGTCGGAGATGGTGGCGTCGACCGAGCAGTCGGAGTTCTCGCCGATGTCGTAGACCCAGTCGCGCGGATCGACCTGGTCGGGCTCGGGTTTGACGCCCTGCCGCCCGGCGTGGCGCTCGACGTAGCCGAGGATCTTGTCGATGTTGGCGAAGACGGTGATCGGGTTGCTGTAGCCCTTGCGGCGCGGCACGTAGCAGTAGGCGCAGGCCATGGCGCAGCCGTTGGCGGTGGACGGCGCGATGAAGTCCGATGAGCGGCCGTTGGGCCGGGCGGTGAGCGACTTCTTGACGCCGAGCACGAGCGACTCGGTCTTGATGCGCACCCAGCGGCTGACGTTGGTCTCGTCGCCGTACAGCTCGGGGATGCGGTGGTGGCTTTCGACCTCGATCAGCTCGGCCCCGGGGAAGCGGGCGAGGATCTCCTGCCCTCGTGGCAGCTCGGCTGCGGCCGGTTCGAGGTAAATGCGGCGGATATCCAGCAAAGAGTTACTGATCGTGATTGCCATTTCACTTCCAGGTTACCCGGGCTGGTCCACTGGACAGGCGTACGCGGTCCGGGAGGCGAGCTGCCAGGTCACGACGGCGGCGCCGCAGCGGCGGCAGTGCTCGCGCTTGTAGACCCAGCGCTCGTCGGGCGCCGCCGGGTCGCTCACCACCTGCCCCGCGTCGCGCCCCAGGGCCATGTACGTCCGCGCCGCCTCCCACAGCCGCCCGGCCGTGGCGGCGTCGAGGTCGCGGTCCCCGGGATGCAGCCCGGTCAGGAACAGCAGCTCCGCCCGCCACGCGTTGCCGACGCCCGCCCACACCTTCTGGTCGAGCACGGCCGCGCCCACCGGCCCACGGAACGCCCGCAGCCGCCGTACCGCCTCCTCCTCCTGGGCGTCCTCGCGCAGCGGGTCGGGGCCGAGGGAGGTGCGCAGCGCGGCGACGCCGTCCGCGTCGAGCTGCTCGCAGGTAGAGGGGGCGATGAGGTCGTACGCGACGTCGTCCGTGGCCAGCCGCAGCCGGGTGCCCGCCCGGGCCGGGGTGCCGGGGTCGGGGTAGCGCAGGAAGATGCCGCGCATGCCGAGGTGCACGTGGACGGCCGGGGCGCCGTCGAAGTGGTAGAGCAGGTGCTTGCCCAGTGCCTCGACCGACTCCAGCGCCCGCCCGTCGTACGGCCTGGCGTCGAAGCGCCCCTGCGGCCCGGCCGCGCGCACGACCCTCCCGCCCAGGTCGGCGTGCTGTTCGCGGGCGTGGCGGTGGGTCAGATGTCCTTCCGGCATGCCGGAGTGCCTACCCGGATCCCGGTCTCGCCGCGCCGGGCAGGCGGGCGAGCTTACCGGCCGCGCCGGACGAGCGGGCGAGCTGGTCGGCCGCGCTGGACAGGAGCATGTCCAGCGCTGTCGGGTAGGCGCTGTCGTTCATGCGGGCCACCAGCAGGGGTGCGGTGGCGGCGATGTGGGGGTGGGTGGCGGCGGGGAGGCGGGCGTACGTGTCGCGCCAGACCTCCTCGTCGGCCTCGCGGGCGGCCGGGGGCAGGGCCAGGGTGGCGGCGTCGAGGATGGAGAACGCCAGACTTTGGTCAATGAACGCGTGATAAATCCGGACCGCGTCCTCATCCCCGAACCCCGCCTCCCGCAGGATCCCCAGGATCATCTCGTCCCCCGCCACCTCGTTGGGCCGCCCCGTGACCCGCGACGCGGTCAGCAGCGCCGCCTGCGGATGCGCCAGATAGGCGTGGTGGATGCGCAGCCCCAGCTCCCGCAGGTCGCCCCGCCAGTCGCCGGTCGGCTCGAAACGGTTGACGGCGTGCCCGAACAGCTCGTCCGCGATCGCCAGCACCAGGTCGTCCATGCCGCGGAAGTACCGATAAATGGTGCTCGCGTCGGCGCCGAGCGCCAGCCCGAGCCGGCGCGCGGTGAGCCCGGCGGCCCCGTGCTCGTGCAGCATGCGCAGCGCGGTCTCGACGATGAGGCCGTGCGTGAGCACCTGCCCCTGTTTGGTGGGACGCCGCCGCCGGCGCGCCGTCTCGGGCACCACCCGCTTCGCCATCCAGGTCTCCCTCCTTATGCCAACGCCATTGACGTTGTTCAGCGTACGGGCGTTGGATGAGCGGACACACCCCCAAAAAGCTGTTAAAAGGGGATCTTTCGTCATGCGTATCCTTCTCGTGGGAGCAGGCGGTGTGGGCACCGCCATCACCCGGATCGCCGCCCGCCGCCCGTTCTTCGACCACATGGTGGTCGCCGACTACGACCTCCCCCGCGCCAAGGCCGCCGTCGCCGCCCTCGGCGACGCGGCGAAGAGGTTCACCCCGGCCAGGATCGACGCCGCCGACGCGGAAGCGGTCACCGACCTGCTCGCCGAGCACCGCTGCGACGTGCTGCTCAACGCCACCGACCCGCGTTTCGTGCTGCCGCTGTTCGACGCCGCGCTCGCCGCGAACGCCGATTACCTCGACATGGCGATGTCGATGTCCAGGCCGCACCCAGAGCGCCCGTACGAGGAGGTCGGTGTCAAGCTGGGCGACGAGCAGTTCGCCAGGGCGAGCGCGTGGACCGAGCGCGGCAGGCTGGCCCTGGTGGGCATGGGGGTGGAGCCGGGCCTGGCCGACGTCTTCGCCCGCCACGCCGCCGACGAGCTGTTCGACGAGATCGAGGAGATCGGCATCAGGGACGGCGGCAACCTGACCGTCGAGGGCTACGAGTTCGCGCCCTCGTTCTCGATCTGGACCACGATCGAGGAGTGCCTCAACCCGCCGCTGATCTACGAGAAGGACCGCGGCTGGTACACCACCGAGCCGTTCAGCGAGCCCGAGGTCTTCGACTTCCCCGGCGGGATCGGCCCCGTGGAGTGCGTGAACGTCGAGCACGAGGAGGTCGTGCTGGTGCCGCGGTGGATCCCGGCGCGGCGGGTGACGTTCAAGTACGGCCTGGGCGAGGAGTTCATCGGCGCGCTGAAGACGCTGCACGCGATCGGCGTGGACCGCACGGACCCGGTCGAGGTGCGCACCGGGGACGGCACGGTCGAGGTGTCGCCGCGCGACGTGGTGGCCGCCGTGCTGCCCGACCCGGCCGGGCTGGGCGAGCGCATGCACGGCAAGACGTGCGCGGGCACGTGGGTCAAGGGCGTCAAGGACGGGCGGCCGCGCGAGGTGTACCTGTATCACGTGGTGGACAACCAGTGGACGATGCGCGAGTACGGCAGCCAGGCCGTCGTCTGGCAGACCGCGGTCAACCCGGTGATCGCCCTGGAACTGCTGGCCGAGGGGGTCTGGAAGGGCACGGGGGTGCTGGGGCCCGAGGCGTTCGAGCCGCGCCCGTTCCTGGATCTGCTGGTCGCGTACGGCTCGCCGTGGGGCATGCGCGAGCAGTGAGGGGGCCGGGCGACGGCACGGAAACGGGACGTTGGATCATAAAGGGGCCTCGACCCGTACCTGGGAGGAAGACCCCTTGAGCATCGCCGACGACCCCGACCGCGCACCGGCCCGCTCCCACCTGTACGCCATGGGCCTGTCGGAGGAGGAGATGCGCCGCCCCGTGGTGGGCATCGCCTCCACCTGGACCGGCACCATGCCCTGCAACCTCAACCACCGCGACCTGGCCGAACACGTGGCGGAGGGGGTGCGCGCGGCGGGCGGCCTGCCGATGGAGTTCAACACGATCGCCGTCTCCGACAATCTCACCATGCACACGCCCGGCATGCGCACGTCGCTGATCAGCCGCGAGGTGATCGCCGACTCGATCGAGCTGATGGGGCGGGCCCACCAGTTCGACGCGCTGGTGGCCATCGTGGGCTGCGACAAGACCGTACCGGCCGCCATCATGGCGCTGGCCAGGCTGGACGTGCCGTCGGTCGTCCTCTACAGCGGCAGCATGATGCCGGGCCGCTGGCGGGGACGTGACGTGACGATCCAGGACATGTGGGAGGCGCTCGGCGAGCGCGAGGTGGGCCGCCTCGACCAGGCCGACCTGGACGACCTGGCCAGGCACGCCTGCCCCGGCGCGGGCACCTGCGCCGCCCAGTACACCGCCAACACCATGGGCGCGGTCGCCGACTTCCTGGGCCTCGCGCCGTTCGGGATCGGCGACATCCCGGCGGTGGCGGAGGAGAAGAACGCTGCGGCCCGCCGCATCGGCGAGATCGCCATGGACGCGCTCGCCCGCGACGCCCGCCCCTCGCGGGTGCTCACCGCCGACGCGCTGCACAACGCGATCGTCTCGGTGGCGGCCATGGGCGGCTCCACGAACGCGGTGCTGCACCTGCTGGCGATCGCCCGCGAGGCGGGGCTGCCGCTGGAGATCGACCGCATCGGCGAGGTCTGCCGCGAGGTGCCGATCATCACCGGGCTCAAGCCGAGCGGCGGCGACGCGACCGCGCTCGACCTGTGGCGGGCCGGCGGCACGTCGCTGGTGGTGCGCCGGCTGCTGGAGGCGGGGCTGCTGCGCGAGAACGTCACGCTGGTGGACGGCCGCACGCTGCCCGAGGTGGCCGAGGCCGCGGTGGAGACGCCGGGCCAGCGGGTGGTGGCGAGCGCGGACCAGCCGTTCAAGAAGCGCGGCGCGCTGGCCATCCTGCGCGGCTCGCTGGCGCCCGACGGGGCGGTGCTCAAGCTGGGCGGCAAGGACGACTTCCGGCACGAGGGCCCGGCGAAGGTGTTCGACTCGGAGAACGACTGCTACGTCGCGATCCAGGAGGGCCGCATCGTGCCGGGCGACGTCATCGTGGTCAGGTACGAGGGCCCGGCGGGCGGCCCCGGCATGCGCGAGATGCTGTCGATCACCGGGCCGCTGGTCGGCCGGGGGCTCGGCACCTCGGTGGCGCTGGTGACCGACGGCCGGTTCAGCGGCGTCTCGCACGGCCTGGTGATCGGGCACGTGGCGCCTGAGGCGTACCACGGTGGGCCGATCGCGCTGGTGCAGGACGGCGACCCGGTGGTGATCGACAGCGCGGCCGGCACGCTCGACGTGCTGGTGCCGGAGGACGAGCTGGCTCTGCGCAGGGCGGCGTGGCGGCGGCCTGAGCGGGAGGTCGAGCGCGGCGTCCTGACCAAGTACGTCGCCTCCGTCCGCTCCGCCTCGGACGGCGCGGTCACCGCCTGAACCAGGAGGGTGGGGGCACGCCCCGGGGACCGGGCAGCCGCCCGGGACGGCTATGCTGCGCAGTGACGTTTCGCGTGCCCTCACCTGAATGGAGACCTGCCCGATGATGAAGGAGTTCGCCGCCGAGGTCGTGATGTGGCTCGTCCCGGTCGTGGTGCTGATCGGGGTGGCACTCCTCGTCACCGCCTGAACCCCCGGCGAGTCCCCTCAGTAGATCCAGGCAGGCCCAGGAGAGCTTCACGACGCCCAGGCCAGCAGCGGCCCTCCTTGTCTGAGCCGCTTCAGCGCCTGTTTCTCCAGCTGCCTGATGCGTTCCCTGGTCAGGCCCAGATGCGCGGCGATCGCGGTGTAGCTCTGGGCCTGCTCGCCGCTCAGCCCATACCTCAGATTGATCACGAACGCCTCGCGCGGCGGCAGCGACGTGACCATCTGGCGCAGCTCGGCGCTGAGCGCGCGGCGCTCGGCCAGCTCCTGCACCTCGAGCCCGTCCTCGTCGGCGATCATGTCGCCGATCCTGCTCTCGCCGTGCTCGCCGACGGGCAGGTCGAGGCTCACGGTCTCCTGGCCCAGCCGGCGTAACGTGGCCACCTGCGCGGGCGTGCGTTCCGCCGCCGCGCTCAGCTCGGCGTCCGTCGGCTCCCTGCCCAGCTCGGTGGCCAGGCGCCGCTCGACGCGCAGCAGCCGCGACAGCTCCTCGGCGACGTGGGCCGGCAGGCGTACGGTGCGGCTCTTGTCGTGGATGCCGCGCTCGATGGCCTGCTTGATCCACCACATCCCGTACGTCGAGAACTTGAAGCCCCGCCGGTAGTCGAACTTCTCCACCGCCCTGATCAGCCCCAGGTTGCCCTCCTGGATGAGGTCGAGCAGCGGCAGCCCCCGGTAGGAGTGGCGTCTGGCGACCGCCACCACCAGCCGCAGGTTCGCCCCGATCAGCTTCTCCTTGGCGCGCCGCCCGTCAAGGACGATGTGTTCGAGCTCGGGCGTGCCCGCGCCGCGCTCGATGAGATGGCCCGCGTACAGGCCGGCCTCGATCCGCCGGGCGAGGTCGACCTCGTCGTCAGCGGAGAGTAAGGGGGTCCTGCCGATCTGCTCCAAGTACGTGCCGAGCAGGTCGGGCTCTTCTGCCGCCATGTACGGGCACTACCCGGTAAACGGCGGCGAATTCCCTGCTTCGTTGAGTTCGGCGATGGCCAGCTCGGCCGTGCTGCGGATGTCGAAGAACTTGTCGAGCGCGGTGATCGCGAACAGGTGCTTGCACCGGCCGTTGAGCCCGGACAGCAGCAGCCGCCCGCCGGAGGCGGTGACCGCTTTGTGGAGGTAGACCAGCACCGACAGGCCGGAGGAGTCGCAGACGCTCACGGCCTGCATGTCGATGACGAGCAGCGGCGGCTGGGTGAGATCGAGGGCCTTGGTCACGCGGTCTCGGACCTCGGCGGCGGAGCCGAAGTCGAAGTCCCCCGTCAACCGTGCGATGACGCAGGGTCCTTGGAGTCCGAGGCTTATCGACAAGGCCTGCTCCGAAGTCACCCAGTTCCACCTACCCGCGTCGCTCTCCCGATCCAACCACTCTATGAGAAGTAGCGCTTCGGGTTGAACACCAGCATCTGCTCAATCTGGTCGTCGGTCACACCCGAGTCCTGCAGTGCGGCCAAGACATCGTCGTGAATGTGATCGTAGCGCCAGTTGGGCGCGACCGCGTCGCGGGTCTCGTCCCAGGGCCCGCCGAAGTAGTCCATGAAGCAGGCCGTGTCGTGGCTGAGGACCATGCGGTCGGCGTAGCCGCGGGCGGCGAGCGCGGCGACCGTGGCCACCCGCTGCGGGGTCGGGTTGTAGAGGTCGAGGCCGAAACGGTCCATGCCGAGGACGGCGCCGGTGTCGGCGAGGCGCATGAGGTAGTCGAGGTCGTTGCTGTCGCCGGCGTGCCCGATGACCACCTTGGTCAGGTCGACGCCCTCCTTGCCGAACAGGTCGAGCGCGAGCAGCCCGCTCTGGGTGAAGGAGTTGGTGTGCACGGTGATCGGCGCGCCCGTGCGCAGGTGGGCCTGGGCCACGGCCTTGCAGATGCGCTCGACGCCGGGCGTGAGCCCCTTGGCCTCGACCACGCACTTGAGGAAGGCCGCCTTGATGCCGGTGCCGGCGATGCCCTCGGTCAGGTCGCGCACGAAGTCGTCGATCATGGGGTCGGGGCAGTCGATGAGCAGGCCGGGGCCGCGGTGCTCGTACTGGTGGGGCACCTCGTCGTAGGAGTAGAGGCCGGTGGCGGCGATGATGTTCAGCTCGGGCACCTGGTCGGCGACGCGCTTGACGCGCGGGATGTAGCGGCCGAGCCCCCACACGGTCGGGTCGACGATCGTCCGCACGCCCTTGGCCGCCACCGCGCGCAGCTTGCTGACCGCGTCCGCCACCCTGGTCTCCTCGTCCCACCAGGCGCCCGCGCCGTAGTTGTCCACGTGCTCGGTGGCGAGCACGAAAACGTGGTCGTGCATCAAGGTCTGACCCATCGTGTTGACATCGACGGGGCCGCGAAGGGTTTCGACAGTGGGCATGCGCGCCTCCATACCAGGTGGTCGGTTGCGCGCAAACCTAAGGCGGACAGTCAAGATCGTCAAACGCCGCTGCGCGGGAACAACGGGCGTGGTTTCGCCAGCCGTTCACCGCCGACCGCCGCGGCCACGCGGCGGGCCGCCGTCGGCAGGAAAGGCTCCAGCTGATCGGCCAGCTCCCTGCACGCTCCGACCAGCCGGCCCAGCGACACCTCCTGCCGGGCGCGCGGCTGCGCCCACGGCCTGGCGCTCTCGACGTACCGGTTGGCCTCCTCGACGATGCGCCACACCTCGATCGCCGCCCGGCGGAAGTCGAAGTCCGCGAGCGCCGCGTCCACCGAGACCTCGGCCAGCGGTTCGTCCTGCGGCGGTACGTGGCCGTCGAGGAAGCGGTGCACCATGGTCGCGACCCGGCTGACCAGGTTGCCGAGGCCGTTGGCGAGGTCCTCGTCGGCCCTGGCGCGCAGCCGTTCCTCGGTGAAGTCCACGTCGCCCACGCGCGGCACCTCGCGCAGCAGCCACCACCGCACCGCGTCCACTCCGTACACCGCCACCAGCTCCGCCGGATCGGCCGTCCCGCCCGCCGACTTGCTGATCTTGCGACCGCCCGCCGTGATGTAGTCGTGCACGAAGACGGCGGTGGGCAGCGGCCGCCCGGCCGACAGCAGCATGGCCGGCCAGTGGACCGCGTGGAACCGGATCACGCCCTTGCCCACGATGTGCACCTTGTCCTGCTCGCGCACCCACCACCGCTCGTACGCGCCGGGCTCGTCCAGCGCCGTGACGTAGTTGGCCAGCGCGTCCCACCACACGTAGATCACCTGGTCGGGGTCGCCCGGCACGGGGATGCCCCAGCCGCGGGCGCGGGCTGCCGAGCGGGAGACGCTGATGTCGGACAGCCCGGCCGCTACGAACGCCAGCACCTCGTTGCGCCGGGCCGCCGGCTCGACGCGCAGCCGCCCGCTGCCGATGAGGTCGAGCAGCGCGTCCTGGTAGCGGGAGAGCCGGAAGAACCAGTTCTGCTCCGAGACCGTCTGCAGCGGCCCAGGGTGTCCGTCGGGGCAGGGGCCCTCCTGGTAGAACTGCTCGCAGCCCACGCAGTAGAGCCCCTCGTAGTGGCGCCGGTAGAGGTCGTGCGCGATCTCCTTCCAGATCCGCTCGACGCCGGCGCGGTGCGCGGGGTGCGAGCTGGTCCTGATGAAGGCGTCGAACGACACGTCGAGCGGCCCGCGCAGCGCCTCGAACGCGGCGGCGTTGCGGTCGACCAGCTCGCGCACCGGCACGCCCGCCGCCTCCGCGGCCAGCACGTTCTTCAGCGAGTTGTCGTCGCTGCCGGTCTGGAACCGTACGGGCGCGCCGCGCCGCCTGTGGTGCCTGGCCAGAACGTCGGCCTGGACCAGCTCCAAGGCGTGGCCGAGGTGCGGCCTGGCGTTGACGTAGGGGATGGTGGTCGTGACGTACATCGGATGCCTCCCGAAGGGGCCCCGGACACGAAGAGAGGCCCCGGCTAGCAGGGCCTCAACGTGGACGTGCCGGTGAAACCCCCTAGGGGGCCATCATTCGGCGGCACGTCGCGATCATGCCGACACTATACGTCGTTTCACCCGTCCTTGCGGGGGCCAGGGACGACCAGCACGGGCCGGTGCGCGTGGTGCAGCACCCGGTCGGACGTGCTGCCCAGCAGCAGCGAGCGCACCCCGCCCAGCCCTCTGGTGCCGGTCACGATGAGCGAGGCGTCCAGTTCCTCCGCCACGTCCACGATGGTCGACCAGACGGCCACGGAGTCCACGTCGCAGCGCGGGGTGGCGTCCAGCCCCGCTTCCCTGGCCAGCTCGGCGCCCTGCATGGCCAGCTCGCTCATCGCCTGCCCGATCGCCTCGTCCTCGGCGCCCGCCTGGTCGATCGTCACCATGAGCCCGGCCGACGCGCGGGCCGAGGTCATCGCCAGCCGCTCCCACACGGTCAGCACCACGGCGTGCTCCCCCGGGAACATCCGGCCCGCGAACTCGATGGCGGCCTTGGCGTCGTCGGACCCGTCGTACGCGATCAGAATCGTCATCTCCTCCCTCTTCCCAGAGTGCGGCTTTCACGCCTGACAATGTGATCTAGGCGAGGGCCGGCACGCGGCGCACGGACGTCCGCAGCATCGCCAGACCGGCCAGCGCCAGCACGCCCAGCTCGGTGACGACCACCACGCGCTGGGTCAGCCCGGCGGGGATGTCGTCGTTGGACAGCGGGATGCCGAACATGCGCACCACGTACGGGACCACGACCAGCAGCAGCGCGCCGACGGCGACCACGCTGAGCACGCGCAGCGCCTTCGCGTAGCGGACCCGCGCCTTGGCCAGCAGCAGCCCGGCGAGCGGCATCATGACGAAAGCGGCGAACGCGGCATACCGGTGGATGCCCCCCGACATCGACAGCGGCAGCCCCGGCCGGTCGGTCGGGAACGCGCCCACCAGGAACATGCTCGCGCCCCAGCCCAGCAGCAGCAGGACGACCCAGCGGTTCGCACCGGCCCGGCGCAGCGCCTCCGCGATCAGCGCGGAGCCCACGGCGAACAGGGTCAGCGCGGCGGGCAGCAGCCAGCCGGCCGACTGCCAGACGTACTCACTGATCACGGCGTGCATGGGGTCCAGGTTCGAGGCGGCGTGCAGCGTGAGCATCGCGCCGCTGCCGGCGCCGATGGCCGCGAATCCACTGACGAGCAATCCCTTCATGCCTTCAAAGCTCGTGGAAAGCGGCTTTTCCGAACATCGGAGATCGGCCCGAACTCGCCCTGAAGGATCCCCTAATACCTTGGGTTGACCTGCCCCTAGCCGTGGCCGTTGAGCTGGCGTTTCATGACCCTGGGTAGGGCCGGCCCCCTCAGGGTGCGGGTGGGCGTCCCCACGCCCGGGCGGGGGTCAGGAGGCGAGGGTCAGGGGGCGGGGTCGAAGTACGCGCGTACGGTGGTGGCGCCCGGGCGGGTGTGGACGCGTACGAGGTCGCTGAGCAGGTTGACGATCAGCAGGCCCCGCGAGCCCGCCTGGCGCGGATCGACCGGGCGGCGGCCCACCAGCGGGTCGGTGATGTGGCCGCGGTCGCTGACCTCGCACACCAGCCGCCCGTCCGCCTGCCACACGCGCAGCAGCCCGGCGCCGCCGCCGTGGTCGAGGCTGTTGGCGCCCAGCTCGGCCACGGTGAGCCTGATGTCGTCGAGCCGGTCACCGGTGAACCCGCAGGCGGCGGCCTCGCGGGCGGCCAGGGCCCGCGCGGCCGACAGGTTGGAGCCGTCGAAGTGCAGCGAGACGCAGCTCTCCGGCTCGTCCAACGGCCGGTTGTGGCCCTCGATGACCTGCTCGGGCGCGTAGTCGGCGCTCGTCCACGACCCCGATGCGTCGCGCAGCACGGGGTGGGTGCGCGCGGCCTCGGCGATGACCTCGTCGTTCAGCGTCCGCACGTCGTACGGGCACATGATCGTCACGGGCCGCCCCGCGAACGACAGGTTGATCAGCGCCTCGTGCTGCGCGCAGGCGGGGTACTCGTCGCGCGTGCGCTCCGGCCAGATCGGCTCGCCGATGATCCGCACGTGGCGGCCGGGATGCCGGTCGGCGAAGCCGCGCAGCACGGCGGGGATGATGCGGCCCGGGTTGCGCCCCGCCTCGGTCATGTCGAGCATGAGCACGTCGCGGGCGGCGGCGCCGAGCGAGCCCTCGATGAGCGCGAGCCTGGCGCCGGGGACGGCCACCGCGACGGGGTCGCCCGCGGCCAGGCCGTCGGCCACGAAGGTCGTGGTGGCAGCCACATATTCCCCATCACTCCGATAGAGCAGCGCGGGATGGTGGAACGGGTCTGCCGGCATCAGCCACAGGCTACCTAAGGTTGGTGTCTTCAAAGCCATCCGATGGGTACCTATTGGGTGTGAAGAGAGTCCAGGTGATTCAGCGCCCCCGTCCAGGACACCGTCCGTTGCCCCTCGATCTCCGCACCCCATCAGGGCGGCAACTCCCCTTCTGAGTCAAGCGACCTATGCTCAGGACATGTCGGAAATGCGGATGCGCGTCTCGGATGAGGACCGCGAGCAGACCGCCCAGCGGCTGCAACGCGCGTTCTCCGAGGGCCGCCTCACCCACCCCGAGCTCGACGAGCGGCTTGAACGCGCGCTCACCGCGAAGACGTACGCCGACCTGCTGGCCCTGATCGACGACCTGCCCGCGGACGAACCGCGGGTCGGCGACGTCGTGGAGCTCTCGCAGGCCAACGGCGCCGTCAAGCGCTCAGGCGACTGGGCGGTGCCCCGCCGCCTGCGGGCCGGCAGCAAGTACGGCGCCGTCGACCTCGACTTCTCCGATGCCGTGATCCCGCACCAGGTGGTGGAGATCGAGCTCGACCTCCAGTACGGCAACGCGAGGATCACCGTGCCCGAGGGCGCGGTGGCGAACATCGACGGCTTCGAGAGCACCTGGGGCGCCACGCGGACCGACGACGTGCCGAGCAGGCCACGGCCAGGCGCCCTCTCCTTCGTGATCACCGGCCGGGCGAAGTACGGCGGGCTCACCGTGCGCTATCCGCGCAAGCGCTGGTTCACCCACTGATGGAAGAGCGAGATGTGGTGCTCGCTGGGCACGAGCACGCCTCCGTCCCGGTAGGCCCGTGACGACATGCCGGGCTGGGTGCGCTCGCACGCGTCGAAGTCCTGCTCGTTGACCCGGTGGAACAGCTCGACCGACAGCGACACGTCGGCGCCCGACGCGACCACGTCGGGGTGGTAGAGCCAGTCGCACTCGACGATCGTCCGATCCACCGCCATCGGGAAGATGCGGTGCAGGATCACGTGGTCGGGCACGAGGTTGACGAACACCTGCGGCTTGACGGTGATCGCGTAATAGCGGCGGTCCTGCTCCTGCGCCACGTCCGGCAGCTTGCCGAAGCCGGGGCTGCCGTCCACGGTGAACCCCGCGGCCCGCTCGGAGAACTCGGCGCCGTGGCCCACGTAGTACTGCGCCGCGTAGCCGCCGGCGAACTCCGGCAGCACGGCGGTCAGCTCCGGGTGGATGGTGGCGCAGTGGTAGCACTCCATGAAGTTCTCGACCAGGAGCTTCCAGTTGGCCTTGACGTCGTAGACGATGCGCCGGCCGAGCGCGAGGTCCTCGACGTGGTAGCGCTCGATGGCGGCGGGGTCGCCGAGCCGTTCGGTGGCGGCCTGGGTCACGGTCTCCTCGAACGAGGGCGGCTCGGCGGCCAGGCAGACCCAGGCGTAGCCGAGCCATTCGCGCAGGTGCACGGGGACCATGCCGTACGCGACCCGGTCGATGTCCGGCATCTTGGCCAGGTTGGGGGCGGCGGCGAGCCGGCCGTCCAGGTCGTAGGACCAGGCGTGGTAGGCGCACCTGATCGTCCGCTTGACCTCGCCGGCCTCCTCCAGACATAGCCGCGCCCCGCGGTGCCGGCAGACGTTGAGGAAGGCGCGCACCTGATCGTCGCGTCCGCGTACGATGATGATGCTCTCCCGGCCCACCTGAACGGTCCTGAACGCGCCCGGCTTCGCCAGATCCGCCGACCTGACGGCGCAGAACCAGAGGTTCTCGAAGATCTTCTCCTGCTCCTCGGCGAACGCCGCTGGATCGGTGTAGGCGCTGCCTGGGAGCGTGGAGATCAGGCTGGACGTGATGGTCAACCGGCACCGCCCTTGTTGCGTATTACGCACCGAGTTGCTCTATATGCGACATAGTCAGGCGGCCTCAGGGGGCTGTCAAGAGGTAGTTGCTGTAGCGGCGCAACAACAGGGTGTAGATGCGGGTCATGAGGCCGTCGGGCAGCAGTCCGGCGATCGGCCGCTGCATGTCGGTGGCCTCCGTGGCGGCCAGCCTCGCGGGTCTGCGCACCACCTTCGACCTGGCTTTTTCGTACGCCCGCAGGTCCCCGATCGACCGGCTGAGCAGCCAGGCGTCCTCCAGCGCCTGATTGGCGCCCTGGGCCATGGTGGGCGGCATCGTGTGGGCCGCGTCACCGGCCAGCGTGGTCGGCCCCCTTCCCCAGACCTTGGGGATCGGCTGGCGGTGGTGGGGGAAGAAGTCGATGTCCGCGATCGAGGCCAGCACCTTCGGCACCGGGTCGGCCCACTCCCCGAACCGCTCCCGCAGCCGCTCCACCACGTGCGGGTCGCCGGCCCAGAACGGCCGCCCCGGCGCCGACCTGACGTCGAACCACCACAGCAGCCGCCCCCTGCCCGCCGGGATCAGCCCGCACAGCCCGTGCCTGCCCGCGATCATCACCGCCCTGCCGGACTCGGTCAGCAGGGTCGGCTCGGTGGTGAACCCCTGCCAGGTGACCCACGGGCTCAGGGTGGCCGCGTCGGCGCCCCACAGGGCCGAGCGCACCGCCGAACGGCGGCCGTCGGCGCCGACCAGCACGTCGCCGCGTACCGTGCGGCCGTCGGACAGCCGCGCCTCGGCCCGTTCCGGCACCACGTGCTCGGCGCGGGCGCCGTACGTCACCGGCACGCCGTCGGCCAGCAGCTCCACCAGCTCGCTGCGGGCGACGTGGACGACGGGGTGGCCGAAGCGGCGCTCGGGGACGGTCAGGTCGAGGGTGAGCAGGCGGCGGCCGTCGGGGGCCCACGACTCCAGCGTCTCCAGGCGGCGGCCGACGCCGGCCCAGTCCACCTTGAGCTCCTCCAGGATGGCCGTGCTGCCGGGCCAGAGCGAGACGGAGCCGCCGGCCGTGCGCGGCTCGGGCGACTCCTCGTACACCTCGACGTCGTGGCCCTTGCGCAGCAACCCCCTGGCCAGGGCGAGCCCCGCGACCCCTGCCCCGATGACGACTACTCTCATAACGACCCCTGAATAGTGAGACGCTCGATATCGGATACTTGGAGTATCACAATGCCTGCGCGCGGTCGTAAACCCGACCCCTCGGTTGATCACCGCATCAGGCAGGCCGCTGCCACGCTGGTGCTCTCCCACGGCCTCGACTTCACCATGGACGACGTCGCCGCCGCGGCAGGCGTCGGCAGGGCGAGCGTGTTCCGCCGATACGGCGGCAAACGGGACATGCTCCTCGAAACCCTCGGCACCCTCATGGACGTCCACGTCGCCGTCCCCGACACCGGGACGCTCGCCGGCGACCTGCGCGTCGTGGTCGCCGACACGATCGCGCTGTGGCGGCGCCCCGAGGTGTCGCGCCTGGCCAGGCAGGTGTACGCCGCCGCAGGGCGCGACCCGGCGATCGCGGACGTCGTCCGCACCTCCATGCGCACCCGCATGGAGCGGTCGTGGGTCGTGTACGAGCGGGCTATCGCACGCGGCGAGCTGCGGCCCGACGCGGACCTGTGGATGCTGACTGACATGTTCGTCGGCTTCATCACCTATCGGGGGATTTTCGAGCTCCCGCTACCCGAACCGGACGAGATCGTGCGGGCTTTGCTGCACGGCTTTACGCTGGGTTGATACGGGTGGTGTTACTGGGGTGCAAGTGACGATCAAGCGATCGCCCATATGGTGCTTTTCGTAAGTTGAACCAACGAAGGGCACGTACATGACTCCCCCTCGTCGCCTCGCCGCTGTGGCCGCGACGCTCACTCTTGCCGCTCTCACCACCGCTTGTGGCGCGTTCGGCCAGGCCGTCGACTGCAACTCCGCGGCCCAGGAGGCCACCACGATCGTCACCGAGTGGAGCTCGGCGATCAGCGCGAGCGCGACCGACAAGGACGCGATCGGTGAGGCCTCCAAGACGGCGGCCACCAAGACCAAGGAACTGGCCGGCAAGTACGACGGCGAGGTCGGCGCCGCGCTGAACGACCTGGCCGACGGGTTCGCCTCGATCGAGGGCGGCGACCTGTCCAAGGCCAGCGAGTTCACCGGCAAGGTCAGCGGGTTCCAGAGCAAGATCGTCTCTGCCTGCTCCTAGCAGACTCGCGGTCGCCGTGAACACCTGTGGGGGACAGGTGCTCCGGCGGCCGCGTCCCGGCCCTGCCCGGAGGGCGGCGTGACGCCACGGGGGCACCCACACCCACCCTCCACCCCGGGCCTGGGGTAAGCCCGCCACTGAGGTGGCGGGCTTTCCCCGTTTCCACCCCTTTCCACCCCAAGGACACCCACCACCAGGGTGTGCGTTCGCTACGTGGCGCGGAGGGTGAGGGCGTGGGTGTAGGCGTGGTCGAAGCCGTCGAGGACCGCTTCCCAGGAGCCGGCGGTCGGTGGGGTGGTGCGGTTGTGGGCGGCGATCGCCGCACGCAGGTCGGGGTCGCGGCACAGGCGGGCGACCGCCCTGGCCAGATCGCCCAGCGTGCGGCCCAGCAGGCCCTCGACGCCGTCCTTGACGAAGTCCGCGACGCCGCTCTGCGCCCGCGCCACCACCGGCAGCCCGGCCGCGCGCGCCTCAAGGGCGGCGATGCCGAACGACTCGCGCGGCGCCGGCGCCACGAACACGTCGGCCGACTCCAGCACCTTGGCGATCTGCTCCCGGGTGTAGCGCCCGGGAAGGGACACCCAGGACGCCATGCCGTGGCGCTCCAGGAAGCGCTCCATCTGCCCCCGTGCGGGCCCGTCGCCGACGATCGTGGCCCGGATGGGGATGTGGGCGGGCACCTGGGACCGGGCCGCCAGCAGCAGCTTCAGCAGGCGTACCGGCTGTTTGCGCGGAGCCAGTCGTCCGACGGCGACCACGTGCACGCCGGGCCGGGAGTCTGGCGCGCCGGGCGGCGGCGCCCAGCCGGACAGGTCGAGCCCGTTGGGGACGACGCGGACCGGCACCAGCGGCCCGGCCACCGCGCGGATCGGGGCGGCCGCGGCATTGCTGACCGTGGTGGCCACCAGCCGCCACCGCTCCCACCCGTACGCCAGCCGCAGCAGCCGATAGAGCGCCCGCGTCACCGGATCCCACATGCTGTGCACGGTCACCACGCACGGCACCCCGGCGCGATGCGCGGCCCGCACCCCCATCCACGCGAACGGCGACACCGCCCCCGCGTGCACGTGGACGACGTCGGGACGCGCCGAGGTGATGCGCCGCGTGAGATGCCCCACCCCGAACGGGTGGACGGGCAGGTCGAACGGCATCGGGGCGACGATCCTGTGCACACCGGGCAGCGGCTCTCCCCTGGTCGCCGTGGCCACCGACACCTCGTGCCCGGCCTCCCGCTGCACGCGCACGAGATCGGCGACCTGGACCTCGATCCCCCCGAGTCGCGGCAGGTAACAGTCAGTCACGTGAAAGATCCGCACCCCTCCCAGACTAATCTGGGCCTGTGCCTCCACGTACCGCTGTGTTCTTCCATGCCCACCCCGACGACGAGGCCCTGCTGACGGCGGGCACCATGGCGATGCTCGCGGCCGAAGGACACCGCGTGGTGCTCGTGGTGGCCACCGCGGGCGAGCGCGGCCTGGCCGAGATGGAGCCGGGCGACGAGCTGGGCGAGACCCGGCTCAAGGAGCTGTACGAGTCGGCCGCGCTGCTCGGCTGCGCCCGCGTCGAGTGCCTCGGCTACGGCGACTCGGGCCTGAGCCCGCAGGGCGGCGTCGCCGACGAGCGCCCCGACAACGCCTTCATCGACGCCGACACCGAGGAGGCCGCCAAGGCGCTGGCCGCGATCCTCCAGGAGGAGCGGGCCGACCTGCTGACCATCTACGACCCGGCGGGCGGCTACGGGCACCCCGACCACGTGCAGGTGCACCGGGTGGGCAGGCGGGCGGCGAAGATCGCGGGCACGGAGATCGTCCTGGAGGCGACGGTCAACCGCGACCCGCTGGTCCGGCTGCTGAAGCTGGCGGGGAAGGTCTACCGGTTCCCGCCGGAGTTCGACGTCCGCACGTTCGAGAGCGCGTACTCACCGGGCGAGGCCATCACCCACCGCGTCAACGTCCGCCGCTACGCCCGCCAGAAGCGGGCCTCCATGGCCGCGCACGCCTCGCAGGCCAGCGGCGGCGACAGCGACCGCACGCTCGCCGTGATGCTCAAGGTCCCGCGCCCGCTCTACCGCTTCGTCTTCGGCACCGAGTGGTTCGTCCGCCGCGACCTGCCGCCGGGCGCCCGCCTGCGTCATCCCTTCGACGGGTGGCCCGCTTGATACCCACGCCTCATACCTGGGGGTGACGCGCGGCCCGCTGCCAACCGGCAGACTGGACCCCGATGAAGAACAAGTGGCTGCAGATCGCCTTGTCCGTGCTCTCGCTCGGCCTGGCCGTGCTGCTCGTGGTCTACCTGCCGGAGATCGTGCGGGCGCTGACCGGCAAGCCGGTCTCGTGGAGCGAGATCGGTGCGCTGTTCGCCACCCTCGGCGGCGGCGAGATCGCGCTGATGACGGCGCTGTGGCTGCTCAGCCTGCTCTCCTACACGTTCGTGCTGACCAGCTCGCTGCCGGGGCTCAACAACCTCCAGGGCCTGACGCTCAACGCGGCGGGCAGCGCGGTGAGCAACCTCCTGCCGTTCGGCGGGGCGGTGGGCGTGGCGCTGTCGTTCGCGATGACGAAGGGCTGGGGGTTCACCAGCCGGGCGTTCGTGGTGATGACGCTGGTCAGCGGCATCTGGAACACGTTGTTCAGGTTCGTCCTGCCGGCCGTGGGCATCATCGCGCTGCTCGCCGCGGGCAAGGCGCCCAACTCCACCGTCGCCAACGCGGGCTGGACGGGCGCGATCTCCATTCTCGTGCTGTGCCTGGTCGTGGCCGCCGCCCTCTACTGGGACCGCGCCGCGCGGGCGCTCGGCAGGGCGCTCGACGGCGTCACCCGGCTGCTGCGGCTGAAGGTGCACGCCTCGGAGGCGTTCCACCGGCTGCGCGCCGACACCGCGGGCGTCGTACGCACCCGGTGGCCCGGGCTGTCGCTCGGCATGGTGTTCTTCCTCGGCTTCCAGTGGGCCATCATGGCGGCCTGCATGTCGGCCACCGGCGCCTGGCCCGGCCTCGCCGAGTCGATCGCCGTCTTCGCGCTGTCGCGGGTGCTGACCAGCGCCCTGATCACGCCGAGCGGCGCCGGGATCATGGAGAGCGGGGTGGCCGCGCTCCTCATCGCCTTCGGCGTGGGCGCCACGCCCGCCATCGCCACCGCACTGCTTTTCGGCTTCTGGACTTACACTATCGAGATCCCGTTCGGCGGCCTGGCTCTCGGCGCCTGGGCACTGCTGCGCAGGCGCGGCGGCCGGGACGCCGGCGCGGAGCCCCCGTCCGCGATCTCGAAGGCCACCTAGTGACAATCCCAAACCCATCGCGTGCTAATCGACCACGGCCCTTGTGCGTGATTCGTAGGCCCGCATAGCGTGGCGGCTGACATGGTGGCGTTCCGAGTTCTGGGGCCAGTCGAGGCGTACGAACACGACGACGAACTCGACCTCGGCGGGTTGCGACAGCGGGCCGTCCTGGCCCGCCTGCTCGTGGCCAGAGGTCAGGTCGTGCCCGTTGACACACTTCTTTACGATCTGTGGGACGACGACGCGGCAAAGGGCGCGCAGTCGGGCCTGCAGGTCTACATCTCGCGCCTGCGCAGGGTGCTGGAGCCGGGCCGCCCGCGCGGCGGCCCCAACCGGCTGCTGGTGACGGTCGCGTCCGGCTACGCGCTGCGCGTGGCGTCCGACCAGGTCGACGCGCTCAGGTTCGAGCAGCTCGTCCGCGCGGCCGGCGAGCACCTCGAAGAGGGCGACCCGCAGGCCGCCAGAGGCCGCCTGGAGAAGGCGCTCGGGCTGTGGCGCGGCACCCCCTACTCCGACTTCGCCGACCAGGCGTGGGCGGAGGCCGAGGTCAACCGGCTGACCGAGCTGCGCCTGGTCTCCCGCGAGCGCCACGCCGACACGGGGCTGCGGCTCGGGCTGCACGCCGAGACCGTCCCCGACCTCGAGGCGCTCACCACCGAGCATCCGCTGCGCGAGGAGGGCTGGCGGCTGCTGGCGCTCGGCCTCTACCGCTGCGGCCGGCAGGGCGACGCGCTGGCCGCGCTGCGCAGGGCGCGCAACATCCTGGCCGACGAGCTGGGCATCGACCCCGGCCCCGCGCTGCGCAAGCTGGAGTCCGACATCCTGGCCCAGTCGCCCGAGCTCGACCTCGCCCTGCCCGCCCGCGCCGCCAGGCCCGCCGCGCCCGTCACCGACACCTGGCCGCCGCGGCCCGCCGCCCACATCGAGCCGCCGCCGCTGGAGCCCGAGCCGTTCGTCGGCCGCGACGCCGAGCTGGCGAGGCTCACCACCGCGGCCTCGCGCACCGGCAGGTTCCAGGTCGCGGTCGTCACCGGCGTGGCGGGCGCGGGCAAGACGACGCTGCTGCGCCAGCTCGAAGGCAAGCTCGCCGCCGACGGCTGGACCACCGCGTCGGGCGCCTGCCCCGACTCCAGCGCCACGCCGCCGGGCTGGGCGTGGGTGGAGATCCTGCGCACGCTGATCGACATGACCGGCGCGGGCGAATACGCGCAGCTGCTCGCGCCGCTGCTCGACGACGCCGCCCCCGACCCCGACGAGGACGAGGCGTCCGGCGGGTTCCGGCTGCACCGCGCGGTCGGCGGCTACCTCGCCGGCGTGGCGCGCCGGGGGCCCGTGCTGCTGACGCTCGAAGACCTCCACTGGGCCGACGACCAGACGCTCGCGCTGCTGCGGGCGCTGCCCAGCCTGCTCGCGACCAGCCGGGTGCTGCTGGTGGTGACGTGCAGGGAGAGCGAGCTCGACGACCGCCAGTCCGACGTGCTGGCCGCGCTGGCCCGGCTCGGTCCCGTACGCGTCGGCCTGTCCGGGCTCGACCCGAAGGCCGTGGCCGAGCTGGTCAAGGCCACCTGCGTACGCGAGATCGACGAGGACGCGGTCGAGTCCATCGTCGAGCGCACGGGCGGCAACCCGTTCTTCGTCCGCGAGACCGTGCGCCTGCTCGACTCCGAGGGCGCGGCCGACCGCGCCAGCGCCACCGAGGTGCTCTCCCAGGTGCCGTCCGGCGTGCGCGACGTGCTGCGGCGGCGCATCTCGCGGCTGCCCGCGGGGGCGCAGCAGATCCTGCTGCAGGCCGCGGTCATCGGCCGCGACGTCGACCTCGACGTGCTGATCGCGGTGGCCGGCGACGAGGACGCGGTCATCGAGGCCGTCGAGGCGGCGCTGCTGGCCGGCCTGGTGACCGAGCCTGGCCCTGGGCTGCTGCGCTTCGACCACGACCTCGTCCGCGACACGATCTACTCCGACGCCTCCCGGCTGCGCCGCACCCGGCTGCACGCGGCGGTGGCGGCGGTCATCGAGCGGCACACGCCGTCCGACGTGGCGGCGCTGGCCCACCACTACTTCCTGGCCGACGCGGCCGGCAAGGCCGTCCACTACGCGGGCCTGGCCGCCGAGCAGGCCGAGCGGCGCTTCGCCCACCGCGAGGCGGCCACGCTGTGGGAGCAGGCGATCGCCGCGTTCGACCGCTCACGCGCCGACGACCAGGGCGACCAGGCGCCCGAGCGGGCCAAGGAGCGGCTGCACCTGATGCTGCGGCAGATCAGGGCGCTCGCGCTGTGCGGCGACATGCACGCGGCGCGGCTGCTGCGCCGCCAGGCCATGGACGCCGCGCTGCCGCTGGGCGACCTCGAGATCACCGCGAAGGTGGCGGCGTCGCTGGCCGTGCCGCACAAGGGCATGGCGCGCGACTTCACCCGTACGGCGTGGGAGATCGTCGACGTCACCGAGAAGGCGCTCATGGAGCTGCCGGCCGGCGAACAGCGGCTGCGCGCCAGCCTGCTGACCACGCTGGCCCTTGAGCTGGAGGGCTCCTCCTCGCCGGAGCGGGGCAGGCAGGCCTCGCTGGAGGCGCTGGAGCTGGCCCGGCAGAGCGGCGACCCCGCGCTGATCGCGGCGGCGCTGAGCGGGCGGCTGCGGCAGTCCTACGACATCCCGGCCGTCGACTCGCGCGAGAGCATCGGGCGGGAGCTGCTCGAAGTGGCGCAGCGTTCGGGGCAGATGGCCACCCAGGCGCTGGCCCACCTGGTGCTGCTGGAGTGCGCGGCGGCCAGGGGCGAGTTCGCCGCGGCCGACGAGCACGCGGCGGCCGCCGACCAGCTCGCCAAGCAGTACGACCTGTCCGCGCCCGCCGCGGTCGTCGTCTGGTACGCCGGGCAGCGGCTGATGATCTCCGGCGACTACGAGGGCGCCGAGCGGGCCTACCGCGACGCGGCCCGCATGACCGAGCGGGCCGGCATGCTGGAGGGCCGCCAGGACCTGCCGCTGATCACCTCGTTCTGCCTGCACCTGGTGGCGGGGAGGGCGGCGGAGATGGTCGCGCCGCTGGCCGAGGCGCACCAGCGGGGCGCCAAGTGGACGCTCGACGCGTACGCGCTGGCCCTGGCCTCCGCGGGGCGGCTCGACGACGCCGGGGCCGTGGCCGCCACCCGGCCTCCGGTGCGGCCCGACTTCCTCTACGAGCTGGTCATGACCTGGCGGGCGCTGGCCGGCATGCTGCTCGACGACCGCGAGCGGATGGTCGACTGCTACGACAAGCTCAAGCCGTTCGCCGACCGGGTGGCGGGCGCCGGCACCGGCGTGGTCGCGCTGTGGCCGGTCGCGCTGACGCTCGGCGACCTGGCGATCCGGCTGGGGCAGCCCGACGCGGCCCGGCAGCACTACGAGAAGGCGCTGGAGGTCGCCGAGCGCATCGGCGTGCCGCGCTGGGTCGACGCGGCCCGGCAGTCGGTCAGCAGCTCACTGCGAAACGGCGGCTCTTGACGGTCTCGGCGCCCTCGGCCGACAGCTCGACCCGATACCAGCCCGGGGTGCCGTTGACCTCGGCGCGCCACTCGACGGTCCTGCCTGCCGTGGCGAAGCCGTCGTGATCCGACAGGTAGGTGCGCCAGGTCTTGGTGGCGGGGCTGTAGCGGGTCAGCTTCCAGCGGTAGAGGACGGTGTCGTCGGGGTCGGGGTTGGCGAGGAAGGTGCGGGCCACGTACGACCTGGCGCAGCCTTCCGTGGGCAGGGCGCTCACCGTGAGGGCGCCGGGCTCCCCTGCGATGCCGCCGGCCGGCTGCTCGGAGGCGGGCATGGAGGCAGGCATGGAGGCGGGCATGGAGGCAGGCATGGCGCGGGCGGCCAGGGAGATCGTGGCAGGCTCGGCGGCCTTCCGCTGCTCGGTCGTGCCGGCGTTACTGTAGGCGGAGAAGCCGACGTACGCGCTGGTGAACGCCAGAGCGGCCACGAACAGCTTCGCGGCGTTCGACGTTCCGCTGGTCAGGACGGTTGCGCTTCTCGTCGGCATGGTCAACACCCCTTTTGCTCACCCATAGAGTGAGACCGGGTGGTTGAGTAGCGGTTGTCGGTGAGTTGCACCCGTTGCGCGCTGCTTGCAACCCGGCATGGCGCCGGTCGGCGGCGTGAATTAAGGTAAGGCTGGCCTAAGGATTTCGGAGGGGGTGGGCCCATTGATGCGGCACGCGCTGATGTCCGTTCCCGCCCCTGCCGAGCCGTTCTGGTTCGGGCTGCCGTACTGGCTGGTCGGGGCCATCCTCATCCTTGCCCTGTTCGGCGCGTTCCAGGTCTACTACTGGGTCGGCCGCAGGCTCGGCGAGAAGCTGTACGAGTCGCGCGTCGGGGTCAAGCTCGGCCGCGACCGCATCGCGAAGATCGAGAGTGTCGTCGAGCGCTGGGGCGCGCTCGCCGTCTACGGCTGCTTCTGGGTGCCGATGCTGCGCCACACGCTGCCGTGGGTGGCAGGGGCGCTGCGCGTCTCCTACCCCTGGTACGTGGTGGCGAGCGCGCTCGGCTGCCTGACCTGGGCGCCTTTGTGGTGGTTCGGGCTTACCGCCGTCGTGTGGGGGTGGCTGGAACTGGCCGCGCGGTCGCCCATCACGGCCGCCGTCGTCGCGGTGGTGGCCGTCGCCGGGGTGACCTGGTTCATGATCCGCCGCCGCCGGCGCCGCCGCACCGCCGACGACCAGCCCTTGGTGGCGCAGGACTCGTAACTACCCGGTAGCGGCCTGACTCGTCGTACGGTCTTCGATCGCCGCCTCCGGGGCGTTCCTGCGGAGGGTCTCGATGCCGTTTACGCATGCCACTTTGCTGGGGTATCCCTCCCCCACCGCCAGGGTCTGCCCGTTGTTCGCGACGAGCGCGAACCGGTATCCGCCCTGCTCATCCTCAGTGATGACGAACTTTCCCGCCATGGCCACCGCCCCCCGCCATATCAGATCTATGAAGGATTTACCCCCATCTGAGGGCGACGCGTGGCCTGGTTAGGCAAACGAATCCTTGATCTCCTGTCACCATGATTGTCATGCGTATTGGGGGTTTGATCAGCTCTGCGGTGGTCGCGCTGGTTGTCGGGTTCGGCAGCACTCCGGCCCAGGCCGCCAACGAGCCCGCCGTCAAGGCGAAAGAGGCGTACATCGTCGATTCAGCAGGAACGGTCCACCTCGGCAAGCGGGAGACGAGGCGGGTGCCGGTGGCCAGCCTGGTCAAGGTCATGACGGCGTACGTCGTGCTGCGTGAGGCCGACCTCAGCGACGTCATCACGATCAGCGCCGCCGACGTCAAGTACGCCGCCAAGGGCGGCGCCGCGACCGCCGGGCTGCGCAAGGGCGAGCGGTTCACGGTCAGGGATCTGCTGTACGCGCTCATGCTGCCCTCGGGCGCCGACGCGGCCAACGCCCTGGCCCGCCACTACGGCCCCGGCAAGACGGCCTTCATCGCCAAGATGAACCGCACCGCCCGCTCGCTCGGCCTCACCGACACCCGCTACACGAACGCGGACGGCATGCCCACTCCCGCCAACGGCGGCTACTCCACCGCCGCCGACCAGGCCAAGCTGGCGCAGTACGCGCTGCGCAGCAGCATCTTCACGACCGTCGTCGGCACCAAGGTGCACAAGGTGTCGAAGACCGCCGTGCACCGGGCGCACACCTGGCGCAACACCAACAAGCTCCTGTCGCGGGCGGACGGGGTGCTGGGCGTCAAGACCGGGTACACGAACGCCGCCGGCTACTGCCTGCTGTTCGCGGGCGAGCGCAATGGCCTGCAGATCGTCGGCGTCCTGCTCGGCGACCAGAACGAACGCCGCTTCTCGACGGCGGAGAAGCTCCTGGACTACGCCGGCGAACAGGTCGCCTTCGGCTGACCGGCCGACACCATCACGAGGCTCTCGGCCGACCGGCTACGGGTCGGCGGCCGAAGGTGCTTGCGGGCGCTACGGCCGACCGGCTACGGGCTTGCGGCCCGAGGTGCTTGCGGGCGCTTCGACTGACCGGCGGGCGCCCGCCGGGGCCGGTCAGTCGAAGGTGATGGTGCCGTGGCCGGGGTAGGCGTGCAGGCCGCTGGCGGCGCAGCCGAGGATGGCGGTGGGCGGTGCGATGCCGCCCCTGGCCCGCCGCCCGGCCAGCCAGCCCGTGCGTACGGTGCCGGTGAGCAGCGTGTCGGCCGGGTGCCTGGCCACCAGGCGGTCGGCCTTGATGCCCAGCTTCGAGGTGCCCGCCGGGCGTCCCGTGGCGCCGAACCAGGTGATCCTGGCGGTGCCGCGTACCCGGCGGGCGGTGGCGCAGGACGCCTGGGCGGTGGCCTTGACGTTCACCCAGCCCGACCGCAGGAACGTGGCCGAGCCGTCGGGCGAGGTGCACCCGGTGAACTCCAGGTAGCCGCGCGCCGAGATGCGCCGCGTCGTCAGCCCCACCCGAGGCGCGAACGTCAGCGGCCGCCCCGATGGCGTCGACACGGCACAGGTCAGCGCCCCGCTCCTGGCCCTCTCCCCCGGCCGCCGGGCCACCCTGGCCTCCGACGCCTCCCCGAACACCGTTCCCAGGGACCGGCCGAGCGCCGCCCCGAAGTCCGCCCCCGCGGACCGGCCGACCGCCGCCCCGAACGCCGGCCCGAACCCCCGTCCCGCCGAGAACCCGAACGCCGGCCCGCCAGGGGCACCGGCCGTGGCCGGCCAGAAGGGCGCCGCCAGCCGGAAAGGCGCCGCCGCACCCTCCGCGGAACCGGTAGGAGACGCCGTCGTGGCGTGTGGCGGCGAGGCCAGCAGCCCCGTGGCGACGGTGAGCGTGATGATCCAAGCCCCGTTCATGGACCCTCCGGCCTGCGCGATGGACGCACGTACGGTAATCGAAGGATTACAGTGTGCCTCATCGACCACGCCGTCCGCCCTCGTCTGCGGCCCGACGCCCCGCCACGACGCCGCTGTACGTTTTCCGATGGATTCGGCCCGCCGTCCGTTGCCGAGTAGGGTGAGCCACACACCCCTCCCTAAGGACACCCTGATGGCGGAATTCTTCGAGGTCCGCACCCTGATCGAGGGTCACGAGGCGGCGGCCGAGCTGGCGCACGGCATCCTGCTCGCCGGACTGGCCACGTCGATCGACATCGCCGAGGTCCCGCACCCGTCCGCGGCCGACGCGACGACCTGGCAGCTCACCCTCGTCACGACCGGGCAGCAGGTGCCCGCGCTCGAACGTCACATGCGCAGCATCGGGGCGCGCCACCCCATCGACCGCGAGCCGATCGCCCACGACTTCAACGGCTACCCCGACTGGCTGAGCGACGACAGCCAGTGACGGGGGCTCACCGCCGCCGCTGAAAGGTCTTGGCCCCCGTACGCTGAACCGCGGCCCTGACCACCCCGAAAACGGCTCCTTGCACGGCGGCGGCGACGAGCACCTCGGTCCACCCCCGGCTCAGATCATCGGCATCGGGCGCCTCATCCTGCCCCGACACCATCGCCCAGGCCCGCCTGAACAACGCAGCGGCCACCGCCCCGCTCACCAGGCTCATCCCCAGCGACGTGACTTTCTCCACGGGCTGCATCCCCACTCCTTACGCTCGCGTGGCGTATGCCCGTGCCCTATGGACCGCACTTAAACGTCCCGCTGGTTAGGCATAGCGAAAAAAACCTGCCTCCATGAAAACCGGCGTGTCTGTCGGGGCTTCCCCGCAGGAGGATCGGCCCTGTCAGCACGTCACTCGCCCGCGCTGGTGCGGCTCCGGTTCGGCGCGGAGCCCTGGAAGCCCTCCGAGACCTCCAGGGTCATCGCGGTGTACGACAAGCACGACCGCCCGACCTGCGGGCTCATCGAGCAGCAGGAGCACACGTTCCTCTGCGACTGCATCGAGGGACACGCCTGGCACGTCAGCGTCTGGGCCTATGCCGAGGTCACCGACGATCAGGTCGCGGAGCTCACAGCAGCGGAGGGCGCGGCGTTCGCCGCCGCCGTGGACCGGGCGCTCAGAAGAAGGTCAGTGGTGGCGGCCCTTGCCGTGGGTGACCGGCTGATCCGAGCACCGAACTCAGGCTGAGCTCTGTGATGGATCTGCTGCTCGCATCAGGCCGTGGCAGGCTATTGCGGCGGCGGCCACGACGTTGAGCGAGTCGACGCCGGCGGCCATCGCGTCGGGGCTCATCGGGATGCAGACCGTCTCGTCGGCTTCCTGGAGCCAGTGGGAGGACAGGCCGTCGCCTTCCGAGCCGAGAAGCAGGGCCACGCGGTCCGTGAGGCGGGCGCGGTCCATGGGGGTGGCGTGCTGGTCGGGGGTGAGGGCGAGGGTGTGGTAGCCGGCTTCGCGCAGGCGGGTCAGGCCCTCGAACCAGTCGTCCATGCGGGCGTACGGGATGGAGAAGACGGCGCCCATCGAGACCTTCACGGCGCGGCGGTAGAGGGGGTCGGCGCAGCGGGGTGACAGGAGGATGGCGCCTACGCCCAGGGCTGCCGCTGAGCGGAAGATGGCGCCGACGTTGGAGTGGTCGACCAGATCCTCCAGGACGAGGATGCGGCGGGCCGGGCCTTTGAGGAGGGTGTCGACGGAAGGGAGAGGGAGGCGTTCCATGGAGGCGAGGGCGCCGCGATGCACCTGGAAGCCGGCGATGCCGGACATGAGCTCGTCGCTGACGACGTAGACGGTGGCGTCACCGAGGACGTCCTGCAGCGGGGTGAGCCAGCGGCGGGTGGTCAGGACGGAGCGGGTCGGGTAGCCGGCGCCGATGGCCCGCCTGATGACCTTCTCGCCCTCGGCGAGGAACAGGCCGCGCTCGGCCTCGAGGCTTTTTCGCAGCTCGACGTCCCGCAGCCGGGTGTAGTCGGACAGGCGGGGGTCGCCGGGGTCGGTGACGTACTCAAGCACCTTCCGATACTGCCATGCGCCGCCTGACCTGCCAGACCAGCGCATAGCAGGCGAGGACCAGGCAGAGGCCGACCACGGTGCCCGCGCCGGTCTTGGTGATGACGCCGGCGATGCCGTAGCGGGGGTTGGGCTCGTCGATGAGCGGCCACACGAGGGCGCCGGCCAGCACGCCGAGCCCGGCCACGGACAGGACGGCGGCGCGGACGCGCGCGGACAGGCGCAGCCGCTCGGGTACGGGCGCCGCCGGCATCCCGGACAGACCCCGCCATCCCCACCAGACCACGACGGCGAGCCCGACGGCGGACGAGACGTACTGGAGGAGGCGGAAGAGGTTGATCACCCCCAGCACGCTCACCGACAGCCAGGCCCCCCACTCGACGACGCCGGTGGAGTGGGTGAAGGAGTCCCACAGGACGTGGGTGGCGGCCCCGGTCACGGCGCCGGCCGCCATCGGGAGCAGGCGCAGCCGCTCGGGGGCGAGGAGCGCGGCCCGCCCGGCGAGGGAGGCGGGCAGCAGCGCGATCAGCGGGTCGCGCAGCACGAGGTGGAAGAACGGCAGCAGGATGAGCACGGCGAGCGGGTCGATGGTGACGACGCCCAGCCAGGAGTGCCAGTCGCTGTAGTCGGGCAGGAACGGCAGGAAGAGCGGCAGGTCGGGCACCATGGCGCCGAACGCCAGCGCCCAGGGATCGAGGACCCTGCGGATCCGGGCCGACGGCCCGACGAGCGGTAAGACGGCGGCGATGTGGCTGGGCGTGAACGGCAACAGGACCTCCCCCTCATGATCGACCCTCATTATGCGGGCGAATCTTGATCAGGCTTTGCCGCCGCCATTCCTGGTCACGCTCCGCAGTGGGTACGGTACGTATCGCTGTCGACGGCCGGATAAGCCGGAGTTCGGGGGTTCATGGTGCCTGATCAGCGGATTCATGAGCGTCCGGCCGCGTCAGCGGACTGGCTGCGCGCGGCCCGCGCCGCTCGTACGCTCTCGCTGGTCACGCTGGCCTGGCTGGGCGTGGAGAGCGCGCTCGGCCTGGCCGCGGGGCTCGCGGCGCATTCGGTCGCGCTGATCGGCTGGGGGCTGGCGGCCCTGGTGGAGGCGGCGGCGAGCCTGATCGTGGTGTGGCGGTTCACCGGCACGCGGACGCTGTCGCCGCACGCGGAGCGCACGGCCCGCCGCGCGGTGGCGGTGAGCTTCTGGCTGCTGGCCCCCTACCTGGTCCTGCATGTGGCGCACGACCTGGACGCGGGACACCGGGCGACGCCGAGCGTGCTGGGCATCGTCGTGACGGCGGTCAGCCTGGTCAGCATGCCGGCGCTGGGCCTGGCGAAGCGGCGGCTGGGGGCGCGGCTGGCGTCGGCGGCCACGTCGGGCGAGGGCACCCAGAACCTGATGTGCGCGGCCATGGCGGCCGGGGTGCTGGCCGGTTTGTACCTGAACACGCTGGGGTGGTGGTGGGTCGATCCGGCGGTGGCGGTGCTCCTCGCGGCGGTCGCCGTACGCGAGGGGCGGCGCGCCTGGATCGGTCACACTTGTTGCCATTGACGGCCACCCTGCGTCATCGTCGCACCAAAAGGGCTGTTTTGCCACAGAGACCGCACCGAGTATCGTTCCCGGAGTATTGCGGAGCATCTCCCGCTAGGGTCTCCGGACGGTCTCTAGAACACCTAAGAGGACATCGTGGGGCGACACCGCACAGACGATCTCGATGGCGACTACAGAGCCGGCGAACCCGTCCCGCGCAGACGGCCGAGGAACGGCCGTGGCAGGGTGCTCGTCCCGCTGGCCGGCGCCGTCGCCATGGCCGTCCTGCTCGGTGTCGCGGCGTTCGTCATCTTCACCCGCGACCACGACTGCTCCGGCGGCAAGCTGCCGTTGAAGGTGGTCGCCGCCCCTGACATCCAGCCCGCGCTCAACAAGATCGCCGGCCGCTACAACAAGGCGCTGCACTCGATCGACGGCAAGTGCGTCGAGGTGACGGTGGCCAAGGAGGCATCGGCGCGGACCGCGAACGCGCTCGCGGCCGGCAAGGTCACCGCCGACTTCTGGGTGGCCGACTCCAGCCTGCTCATGGAGAGCATGCGCCAGACCCCGGCCGGTGAGGCGCTGCCGCAGGTGGAGGGGTCGATCGCGACGTCGCCCGTGGTGCTGGCGGCGGCCAAGTCGGCGGCCGGCAAGCTGTCGGGCGCGCTCCAGCCGAGCTGGACCTCGATGATCGCCGCCGCGAACGTGGCCAACGTGGACGGCCCCGGCAGGAAGGTCAGGGTGCTCGCCCTCGACCCGCAGAAGAACTCCGCCGGCCTCGCCGCGCTGCTGGCCGCAGCCGGCACGGCCAAGGAGTCCGGCCAGGACAAGGCGCTGGTGGGCGCGCTCAAGGAGCTGTCGGGCCAGCTCGCCGCCGACTCGAACGCGCTGCTGGCCAGCCTGACCGTCAAGCCGGGCAGCAAGGTGCCCGTCGGCGTCACCTCCGAGCAGGCCATCTACGCGCACAACAACAAGAAGCCGGACGCGCCGGTCGTCGCCCTCTATCCCAAGGAGGGCACGCTCAGCCTCGACTACCCGGTGACGATCCTGACGAAGGACCCGGAGGTGCTGAAGGCCGCCGCGGACTTCAAGCAGGACCTGTCCTCGGAGTCGGCCAAGCGGACGCTGCGCGAGGCGGGTTTCCGCGGCACCGACGGCAAGCCGGGCGACGTGCTGGCGGAGGACGACGGCTTCACCCAGGACACGCCGACCGCGCTGGACCCGCCGGACGGCGCGACCGTGGCGCGCATGGTGCAGACCTGGACCCGGCTGAACCTCGGCACCCGCCTGCTCACCCTGCTCGACGTCTCGGGCACGATGGCGCTGCCGGTGCCGGGCACCGGCATGACCCGCATGCAGGCCATCAACAAGATCGCCACGGAGGGGCTCGCGCTGTTCCCCGCCGGTTCCGAGATGGGTCTGTGGACGTTCTCCACGCACCTGGACGGCAAGGGCAGGGACTGGAAGGAGAACGTCTCGCTCGGGCCGCTCAGCGAGTCGATCGACGGCACGCTCCGCAAGGAGGTGCTGGCCAGGACGTTCGCCCAGATCAAGGCCAAGGCGACGGGCGACACCGGGCTGAACGACACGGTCAAGGCGGCCTACACGCAGCTGACGAAGACGTACAAGCAGGACAAGGTCAACACCCTGCTCATCCTCACCGACGGCGCAGGCAACGACGACCCGGACGGCGGCGTCGAGAACGCCGAGCTGCTGCAGTTCCTGGAGCAGACCTACAACCCGAAGCGGCCGATCAGCATCCTGCTCATCGCGTTCGGCCCGGACGCCAAGAAGGGCAAGCGGCAGATGGAGGCGCTGGCCAAGGCGACGGGCGGCGAGGCGTACATCGCCGAGGACATCCTGCAGGTCCGTGACTTCTTCCTGCAGGGCATGGAACGCCGCCTCTGCACCCCGAACTGCGACGGCTGACCCTTTCGCCCTTCATGCCCATTGGGCATGGAGGGCGAACCGGTACGAACCAGACCGCGTCCTCTCCGCGTGGGGCTCGAGTGCCCGTACTACCCGCGGGGAGGGAAATCCGTGCCTGGATGGCCGACCATCGATCGCGCCGACGACCAGGAGCTGATCGAGGCTCTGCGGCGTGCGGACCCCGAAGCTCCCGCCACGCTCTACGACTCCTACGGCGAGCGCCTGTACGACTACGCCTACGCGATGGCCGCCGACCGCGACCTCGCCGCCGACTCCGTGCACGACGCGCTGGTCACCGCGCAGGGCTGCGTCGAGCGCCTGAAGGAGCCCGCCAAGCTGCGCGCCTGGCTGTACGCGCTGACCAGGTTCCAGGTACGCGCCCGCCTGGCCCACCGCCCCGGCACCCCGCCCGCCGGGCTGAGCCTGCCCGACCCGGCCGAGCAGGACGACCCCGAGCTGGCGGATCTGGTGCACGAGACGCTGGGCGAGCTGCGCAGGGGCGAGCGCGAGGTGCTGGAGCTGTCGCTGCGCCACGGCCTGACCCCGGCGGAGGTCGGCGCGGTGCTCGGGCTGACCGGCCGCCAGTCGGCGAACCGGCTGAGCCGGGCCCGCGACCATCTGGAGATCGCGGCCGCGGCCGTCGTGCTGGCGCGGACCGGACGGGCGCACTGCCCCGACCTGTCGGCGATGGTGGACTCGTGGGAGGGCCCGCTGACCCCGCTGCTGCGGCGGCGGCTGTCGGGGCACATCGGCGGGTGCGAGGTGTGCACGGAGGGGCGGCACCGGCAGGTCTCTGCGGCGCGGCTGCTGGACCTGGTGCCGGTGGCGTACCCGGGGATCTCGCTGCGCCGGCGGGTGATCGACACGTGCGTCAGTCCCGAGCTGGACCAGACGCGGGAGCTGATCACCGACCGCGGTGACAGCTTCGACCGCGGCGGGTTCCCCGTGGTGGCCGAGTCAGGCCCGCGCCGGCGCCGCTCGCGCCGCGTGGGTCCGCTCGTGCTGGCAGGCGCCTGCCTGCTGGCCGCGACGGGCGCGGTGGTGGTGATCAACGGCTCGAACGCCTCCGACGTCGGCACCGCGGCCCCCCGGCCGACCGTGACCACGCCGCCGCCCGTTGAGGAGAGCCTGGAGCCGACGGAGGACCTGGAGATCGACGAGGTCGAGCCGACCCCGACGCCGTCGCCCAGCCGTACGCCATCGGCCACCGCGTCCTCGCGACCGGCCTCGCGCCCGGCCTCACGACCTGCGGCGGGCCCCCCGAGGAGCAGGCCCGCCCCGCCGACGGCCACCCGCCGCCCCGCGCCCGGCGCCCGGCTGGTCACCACGTGCCCGAAGGCGATCACCGGCGCCGGCGAGATCGGGCTGCGGGCCCGCAACGCGGCGGTCTCCTGGGTGGCGACCGCCTCGCAGGGCCTGGACGTGGTCCCGGCCAGTGGTTCGATCAAGGCGGGGGCCGCCGCGACGGTCATGGTGACGGTCGCCGACCCGTACGAGCCGGGCACCGGACGGGTCGCGTTCACCTCGAACGCGGGCACCGCCACGTGCGCGCTGTCCTGGCAGGGCGAGGAGCTCCCCGAGCCGCCGACCGACCAGCCGACGGTGAGCGAGGAACCGTCCCCCGCACCCACGTCGGGGGTGGCCACCTCATCCGCCAATGGGACGGATGCCGAGGGCCTGCGCAAAGCAGACGTCAACGCGCAGTAGATTGCCTAATGTGATCGACAAACGGGTATAAATCGGACCCTGGCTCGAAGATCCTAGGCCACATAGGGCATTCTGGTGTGCTTGGGGACCGCTTCGAGGTGGGCGATCACTTGACCGTGTGCTGAAGGTCACACGAAAGACCCCGCCTGCCGGTAAACCGGCGCGCGTCGCCAAGCGTCGGCATTGACGTGTCCAGGCGCCGATTGGTCCCATGATTGCGATCGTTCGGCGTCCTAACCAGCAAGGGCAGGAGAGAGACAGGAGATGCTCAAGCAGCACCGCAGAGCGCTGGCCTGGCTGGTCGCGCTCGCCTGCATCGCAGGAGCGGTCATCGCGCTGTTCGATATCGAGACACCGCTGCGCCCGTTCCTGATCTCCTTGTTCCTCCTGGTCGTGCCAGGGGCGGCAGTGGTGGGACTGTTGCGTGATCGTGACCCCCTTGCCGCACTCTCCGTGGGAGCAGCCGCGAGCCTTGTGCTCAACGTACTGCTCGCCCAGGCCATGCTGCTCTTCAACGCGTGGTCGCCCCGGGCCGGTGTCGCGACGGTCGCCGTGCTCGGTGGGTTCATGTACGTGCTTCGGGTGTTGTACCGGGGGAAGAGCATGCAGACCGAACAGGGGGCCAGGGCAAGGTGAACATCCAGGTAGTCCGGCCCAGAGAACTCGGCGACTCCGAGCGCGCGCGCTGGCGCGAGTTGCAGAAGGCCGACCCGAATCTGGACAACCCGTTCCTGTCGGTCGAATTCGCCGTGGCGATGGATCGTCTGCGCGACTACGTGAGGGTGGCGGTCATCTCCGACGGAGGCCGCATCGTCGGGTTCTTCCCGTACGAGCGGCACAGCTTCGGCATCGGCAAACCCCTCGGCGGCTTCCTCACCACCTGCCACGGCCTGATCTCGGTCCCCGACCTCAAGCTCGACGCCAAGGCCCTGCTGCGGGCCTGCAAGCTCAGCGTGTTCGACTTCGACCACCTCGTGGCCGGCCAGCCGACGTTCGCCGCGTACGAGGCCGACGTCAGGCCCGCGCCCGTGATGGACTTCACCGCCGGCTTCGACGCCTGGCTGGAGCAGGTCAAGTCCAACTCGCCCAAGAACCTCAAGACGGTCAGGTACAAGGAACGCAAGCTCGGCAGGGAGCACGGCGAGCTGCGCCTGGAGTGGGCCTCGCCCGACCCCGAGGTGCTGCGCACCCTGCTGGCGTGGAAGTCCGACCAGTATCGAAGAACCGGCCGGGTGGACAGATTCGCCCAGCCGTGGATCGTCGAGCTGACCGACATGATGCATGCCGAGAACTCATCGGACTTCGCGGGCGTGCTGACCATGCTCTATGCCGGAGACGTGCCGGTAGCCGGGCATTTCGGCCTCCGTACGGCGACCACGCTTGTAGGGTGGTTCCCCGCCTACGACACCGAGTTCGGCCGCTATTCGCCGGGCATCGTGCACCATCTCCAGATGGCCGAGGCCGCCGCGAACGCCGGCCTGCACATGGTGGACATGGGCAAGGGCGGCAAGGAGTACAAGGACTGGCTCAAGAGCGGCGTCCTGTACGTCGCCGAAGGCCGCATCTCACGGCCGTCGCCGTCGGCGGCGGTCCACTGGATGGGCCGAACTCCTTTCAACAAGGCCCGAACAATTGTCATGGACCGGCCGTCTCTCTATAGGGCGGCCGACCGTGTGCTCAAGGGCTTCGGTCGGGTGCGCACCTCGATGCAACATCAGGAGCCATCCAATGCGGTAAGTCAGGAACCAACGGGAACGCGTTAGACCGCTCCCGGGCAAGACCCCCCGGCACAGCACCAACACCCTCACTCCACTGGATCCACCGAATGCATCGTTCGCCGGTTTCACCGTTCCCGCAGCACCCGGGAAGGGTCCGTGCCCGGCGCGTGATGCGGGGTCCCGGAAGGAATTCCCTCGCTATGAGTCCCGAGATAACCAAGCACAACGGCAAGGTCCACTCCGCACCCCTGCGGTCGATGCCTCCGCCCACCAGCTTCACGCCGGTCACTCCGCACCTGGCCATCTCCCCGACGGTCAGCGTGGTCGTGCCGGCGATGAACGAAGCCGAGAACCTCCCTCATGTGTTCGCCACCATCCCGCAGTGGGTGGACGAGATCGTGCTCGTCGACGGCAATTCCGTCGACGACACCGTGGCCGTCGCCAAGCGGCTGCGGCCCAACGTCAAAGTGGTGACCCAGACGGGCAAGGGCAAGGGCGACGCCCTGGCCGCCGGTTTCGCCGCGTGCACCAGCGACATCATCGTGATGATCGACGCCGACGGCTCCACCGACGGCCGCGAGATCATCAACTTCGTGGGCGCGCTGGTGACGGGCGCCGACTTCGTCAAGGGCTCGCGCTACGCGGCCGGCGGCGGCAGCGACGACCTGACGCTCAACCGGCGCCTCGGCAACAAGATCCTCACGGGGATCGTCAACGTGATGTACCGCACCCAGTACACCGACCTCTGCTATGGCTACAACGCGTTCTGGGCGCGCCACCTGGACGTGCTCGACCTCGACTGCGACGGCTTCGAGGTGGAGACCCTGATGAACGTGCGGGCCGCCAAGGCGGGGCTGAAGGTGCACGAGGTGCCGAGCCACGAGCGCAATCGCATCCACGGCGAGAGCAACCTGCACGTCGTACGGGACGGCTTCCGCGTGCTCAAGACCATCCTGAAGGAGTGGCGTCGCCAGCCCACTCCCCCTCAGCCTGAGCCCGCCGCCACTCCCGCCGCTGACCGAGGCGTCGCTTAAAAAAGGATCTCTGTGAACACGTCTGTTGTCATCTGCGTCTACACCGAGGAGCGGTGGGAGGACATCAGGCAGGCAGTCGAGTCGGTCGAGAACCAGACACGCCCGGCACACGAGCTGATCCTGGTGGTCGATCACAACCCCGACCTGCATCTCAAGCTCAAGCGCGAGTACCCGCAGGCCATCGTGGTGGAGAACACGCACGAGCAGGGGCTGTCCGGTGGCAAGAACACCGGGGTGGCCACGGCCAACGGTGAGATCGTCGCGTTCCTCGACGACGACGCCGTCGCCGATCCCGGGTGGCTGGAGGCTTTGGAGGAGGGCTTCCAGGAACCCGGTGTCGTGGGCGTGGGCGGCCGCACCGACCCCTTGTGGGCGTCGGGGCGGCGGCCCTCGTGGTTCCCGTACGAGTTCGACTGGACGGTCGGCTGCACCTACCGCGGCATGCCCGCGGTCAGGGCGCCGATCCGCAACGTCATGGGCGGCAACGCCGCCTTCCTGCGCGACGCGGTGTCCGAGGTGGGCGGTTTCCACAGCGGCATCGGCCGCAGCGTGCAGGGGCGCAAGTCGCGCCCGCTGGGGTGCGAGGAGACCGAGTTCTGCATCAGGCTCTCGCAGCGCAAGCCGGGCTCGGTCATGCTCTTCGAGCCGCGCGCGGTGATCGGGCACAAGGTGTCCAGGCAGCGTGAACGGTTCGCGTACTTCAGGTCCAGGTGTTACGCGGAAGGGCTGTCGAAGGCGCTGGTGACCCGCGAGGTCGGCACCCAGGACGGGCTGTCGAGCGAGCGGGCGCACGCCATGAAGACGCTGCCGCTCGGCGCGCTGCGCGGGGTCGGCGAGGCCCTGCGCGGCGACCTGGGCGGGCTCGGCAGGGCCGCCGCCATCGTCATCGGGCTGGCCTGGACGACCTGGGGTTACGTCGTCGGTTCCGTACGGCTGAAGGTGGCCCGAGAGGGGGCGGGGTCATGACCCGCGTACCGATCCTGATGTACCACTCGGTCACCGACACGCCCAACGACGACACCAAGCCGCACGCCGTGCGGCCGTCCGATCTGGCCGAGCAGCTCGCCTACCTGAAGGAGAGCGGCTTCACCCCGCTCACCCTGGGCGACCTGGTGGCCGCGCTCAACAAGAACAACGGCCGCTCGATGCCGGACAAGCCGGTCGTGGTGACGTTCGACGACGGGTACGCCGACTTCCACAGCCGCGCCCTGCCGCTGCTGGACCGCTACAACTTCCCGGCCACGGTCTTCCTGACCAGCGGCTGGGTCTCCGACGCCGGCAAGGACGCCGCGGGCCGGCCCCTGGACGACATGCTGTCCTGGGGCCAGGCCCGCGAGGCCGCGCAGACCGGCATCGAGATCGGCGGCCACAGCCACAGCCATCCGCAGCTCGACCAGCTCCGCATCGAGGACCTGCGGCAGGAGCTGCGCAGGAACAAGGGTCTGCTGGAGGAGAAGATCGGCGCGCCGGTCGCCACCATGGCCTACCCGTACGGGTACTCCAGCGCCCGCGTACGCCGTGAAGTGCGCAAAGCCGGATACTTCGCCGCTTGCGCCGTGAGCAACACGATCGCCGCCGATCGTCACGACATGCTCGCCATCCCCCGGTTGACGGTCGGCAAGGGCACGACCATCAACATGTTCAAGCGCGCCGTCGAAGGCACCGCCGTACCTCTCATCTACCTGCGCGAGCGCATCCTCACCAAGGGGTACGCGGTCGTGCGCAGGACGAGGTACGGGCTGCAGCGGGTGCGCGGAAATGTCTAGGGTCTGGGCGAGAGTCGTCACCGATTTGCGTAACCCGTTGTTCCGGCAGGGCTACGCGCTGATGGCCAACACGGTCGTCACCGGCGTGCTCGGCATGGGCTACTGGCTGCTCGCCGCCCATTTCTACACGCCCGAGGAGTTCGGCCGCGGCCAGGCGGTGATCACCGCGATGCGGCTGTTCGCCTCGCTGACGGCGCTGGGCTTCGTGGGCGCGCTGGCCCGCTTCCTGCCGATCGCCGGCCGCCGCACGCCCGAGCTGATCCTGCGCGGGTACGGCCTGGCCGCCGCCACCGGCGGGGTCGCCGCGCTCGGCTTCCTGCTGACGCTGCCGTTGTGGGGCAAGACGTACTCGGTGCTGGCCGGGTTCGGGCCCGGCCTGTTCTTCCTGGCGTCCGTGGTGGTGTGGGCGGTCTTCACGCTCCAGGACGTCGTGCTGACCGGGCTGCGCAGGGCGCCGTTCGTGCCGCTGAACAACCTGGTCTTCGGCCTGGTCAAGATGGGCCTGCTGGTGGCGCTCGCCGGGGCGCTGCCCTCCGGCGGGATCTTCGTCTCGTGGGTCATCCCGACCGCGCTGGCGCTGATCCCGGTGCAGTGGCTGATCTTCGGCGTGGTCGTACGCCGGCACGTCCGCGAGTCGGACCCCGTGAAGGAGCCGCCCAGGCTGCGCGAGGTCGGCCGCTTCCTGGCCGGTGACTTCCCCGGCACGCTGTCCATCCTGGCCATCGTCTACCTGGTGCCCGTGGTGGTGGCGACGCAGGTGGGCGAGGCCACGTTCGGCCGCTTCTCGATGGCGCACACGCTGGCCAGCATGATCGAGCTGCTGGCCATGAACATGGCGGTGTCGCTGACCGTCGAGGGCTCCTTCGACCGGGCGGCGCTGGCGGAGAACTGCCGGCGGGCGCTGCGGCGGGCGTTCATGATCGTGGTGCCGATCATCACGGTCGCGGTGCTGGGTGCGCCGCTGATCCTGCGCATCTTCGGCTCCGAGTTCGCCGAGGAGGGCACGTTGCTGCTGCGCCTGATGGCGCTGGCGGTGCTGCCCCGGGTGCTGATCGAGGTGTACCTGAGCGCGCTGCGCGCGCAGAGCCAGGCGCGGACGCTGGCCGTCGTGCAGATCGGGCTCGCCGTGCTGGTGCTGGTGTCCACGTTGCTGCTCTTCCCGTACTTCGGGGTGAACGCGGTCGGATACGGTCTGCTGTTCAGTGAGGTGCTCGTCGCACTTGTGATCTTTGGAAATCTCCGCAAGATACTCAAAGTGGACGAAACTGGTCGGTCGCCTGTCACCCAGGGGTCGTCCGGGGCCGCATGATGGTCAACGTGAGGCAACGGGACGGCGATGGCAAGACCACGGGAACCAGTTCCCCGGACGTTCGTGGTGACAAGGAGGAGTCGGACGTGCCCTTCGATCCGGACGCTACGGGTGTCATCCCGAAGCTGACGTTCGAGCCCCCGTCCGGCGAGGGCGCGAACGCGGCCGAGGAGGCCCCGAAGAGCGCCGAGGACGAAGGCGCCGAGACCGAGGGCACCGAGGAGAAGGGCTCCACGGACAAGGGCGCCGCGGACAAGGGCGCCGCCGACGAGGGCGCCGCCGACGCGGAAACGACCACGGCGATCCGGCTCCCCCTCCCGCTGCCCGCCCCTGACGCCACCTCCACCGACACCACCGACACGAACCCGGCCGGCGTCAAACCCCCGGTCGTCGCGGAGCCCCCGAAGCCGCCCGCCTCCGGTGCGGGCGAGGAGGTCGGGGGCACGCAGCCCATGAAGGTGCAGCCTTCCAGGCCACGGAAGCCCGCCGACGCGCCCAAGCCCGCGGACGCGCTCAGCACGACGAGCGCCACGACCGAAGGCTCTTCCGACACGCCACCCGCCGGAGGGGCGGCCGCGCCGTCCGGCGGCGCGCCGGCGGCCTCCCAGGCACCCGGTGGGGCGCGGAGTCTGGCGGACCTCGTGCAGCCGATGACCGTCCCTGGGCCGCCCGGTGGCGGGGTGGCGGTGCAGAGCCCGCCGGTGAGCAGCCCGCCGCTTCCTCAGCAGGCGCCCTACGGCGGGCCCCAGCGGCAGCAGGCGCCCAAGAAGGGGATCGGGGCGCGGCTGGGGGCGCTGGTCGCCAGCGCGCCCAAGTGGCTGCCCGTCCTGCTGGTCCTTGAGGGCCTGGTCATGTACGTCCTCGCGCTCAAGGTGCCCCCTGGGCCTTGGCGTGGGGTCGATCCCGCCGACATCGACGGGCTCGGGCTGATCTCGGCGCTGCCGGCGACGGCGTTCATCGCCATCCTCATCATGATCGTGTCGTTCTTCGTCACGGTCTCCCAGAGCACCGACCGCAAGTTCCTGCTGCTGTTCCAGATCGCCGCCATCACGTTCGCCCTGCACGGCGCGGGCGCGCTGGTGGCCGACGAGCCGCGCTTCCCCACGGCGTACATCCATGCCGGTTTCGTGGAGTTCATCGGCAGGACCGGCGAGACCGCGATCAACATCGACGCCCGCATGGGCTGGCCGGGCTTCTTCGCGCTCTTCGCCTTCGTGACGAAGGCGGCCGGCATCAGCGACATGACGACGATCCTGCAGTGGACGCCGCTGCTGTCGAACCTGCTCTACCTGCTGCCGTTCGTGCTGATCCTGCGCCAGGTGGTGGCGACGACGCGCGCCAGGTGGTTCGCGGCGCTGCTGTTCGTGCTGGTGCAGTGGATCGGCCAGGACTACTTCTCCCCGCAGGGCTTCACGTTCGCCCTCTACCTGGCGTTCGTGGCGATCCTGCTGCGCTGGTTCGGCCGGGTGGAGCAGCGGACGAAGCCGGTGCCGCCCAAGGGCCTGCGCAAGTGGATCGGCAAGCTGGACGCGATGACGCCGGGCGAGCTGGCCAACACCGGCACGTTCCGCGCCGACAAGCTGCTGATGCTGATGATGCTCATCGCGCTGTTCCTGGCGTCGGTGGCCTCGCATCAGATCACGCCGTTCATGATGCTGGGCGTGGTGACGGCGTTCCTGCTGTTCAAGCGGACGACGCTGACGTGGGCGCTGCCGTTCTTCCTCGGCCTGATCGTGCTGGCCTGGATCAGCTACATGACGGTCGGGTTCTGGGCCAGCCAGATCGACACGATCTTCGGCGGCCTCGGCAACATCCTGCAGAACCTGCGCAGCAACACCGGCGACCGCATCGAGGGCACGGACCCGGCGCACGCGATGGTGCTGCAGTCCCGCCTCGGCATCCTCGCGGTGATCCTGGCCTGCGCCGCGGCCGGGTTGTTCCGCCGGCTGCGGCGCGGGGTGTTCGACCGCTCGGCGCTGATCCTGCTCTGCGTGCCGGTGCTGGCGCTGGGCCTGCAGAGCTACGGCGGCGAGATCGGGCTGCGCATCTACATGTTCGCGCTGCCGGGCGCGTGCCTGCTGGCCGCGTACGCGTTCTTCCCGAACCTGCCGGCCGACAGCGCGGACGTGCGCGAGGAGACGGTGCCGCTGCGCAAGCGGAACGTGCGCTTCAACCCGCAGCTCACCAAGCGGATCTCGCTGGTGCTCGCGGCGTGCTTCGCGGTGGTGTTCGCGATGGCGTTCCTGCTGGCGAGGTACGGCAACGAGAAGTTCGAGCGGGTCACCACCGGCGAGGTGGCGGCGCTCCACTACGTCTACGACCACGACAAGCCGAGCGCCCGCGTGCTCTACCTGGTGCCGAAGGAGGGCCCCGAGGTCACGCCGACGCTGCCGTGGGGCGAGCGGGACATCGAGCGGGTGAGCTTCTCCGAGCAGGCGCTGGTGTTCAAGGACCCGTCCAGGATCGAGAACGCGGTGGCGAAGCTGAAGAGCGCGCCGCGCAACTCATACCTGATGGTGAGCCGGGGCCAGGTGAGCTACCTGCAGCTCAACGAGGGTTTCCCGGCCGACTGGGGCGAGCGGTTCCGCGCGGCCCTGGACAAGTCACCCGACGTCAAGCGGGTCTACGCCAACCAGGACGCGGCGCTCTACACGTGGAAGAAGTTCGTCAGAGGCACGGAGATCCCGGAGCCGAACCCGTACGAGGGCAGGGGCGACCCGACCTCGCCGTGGACGCCGGTGGGCATCGCCGCGCTGGCGGTGACGTGGGTGGCGCTCTTCAGCTACGAGATCATCCGCCTCAACGGCCCCAACCGGGCGCCGCGGGCCCGCAAACGCCTGTTGTTCCTGGCCGTGCCGGCGTTCGCGGTCGCGCTGGCGGTGATCGTGGAGAGATTCCTCTACATCGCGGCGAACAACTGAGCGGTGTAGTACCTGAGGGGTACGTTCCCGGTCCACTCCGCGGCGTGACGACGATGACGGGGGGCGCTTCGTAGCTTCGGCTGCATGCGCTTCCCGTTTCGCCGCAGCCTGCTCATCGCGTCTCTGGCGGTCTCCTTAGCGGCTCCGCTGTCCGGTGCCGAGGTTCCCGCTCCCGAGCCCGTCCAGCCGCCTTCAGGGCTGTCCGAGGCCCGTTACGCCGCCGTCCGGCAGGGCATCGTGGCGGCCGGGCGGATGGCGGCCGCGCACGGGCACCGGCGCCGTGCGGAGGTGCTGCGGGCGATGGCCGATCCCGCGCGGCGGTTCCTGTTCTTCGACGGGCGGGACGGTGGCAGGGCGGCGGAGGTGTTCGGCGATCCGGCCACGGCCGAGCGGGTCGCGGTGCTGGTGCCGGGCTCCGACACGAGCATCGATCGGTACGGGCGGCTGCGTTCCGGTGCTTCTGCGCTGCATGAGGAGCTGGGCGGGCGGGCGGCGGTGGTCGCGTGGCTGGGGTATCGGACGCCCGGCACGTACGAGGCCGCTCTGCTCACCCCCGACCGGGCCGACGCGGCGGCGCCCGCGCTGCGAGCCCTGGTGGAGGAGCTGGTGGACGAGCTGGGGCCGGCCCGGGTGTCGCTGCTCTGCCACTCGTACGGCGCCGTGGTGTGCGGGCGGGCCGCGCCTGATCTGGGCGGGGTGGCGAGCATCGTCCTGTTCGGCGCTCCCGGCACCGGCACCGCCGGCCCGCTGCGCACCCAGGCCCCGGTGTGGGCGGCCAGGGCCGGCGGCGACTGGATCGCCCGCGTGCCGCACGCCCGGTTCGAGCTGCCGTTCGTCACGCTGGGCCTGGGCCTCGACCCGGTCGATCCGGCGGCCGGGACGCGCGTCTTCCCGGCCGGGAACGGCGGGCACAGCGACTACCTGCGGCCCGGTTCCCCGGCGTTGCGTGCCATCGCGCGGATCGTCTCCGGCGATGCGTGAGCTCCTCGAGCGCGTCGAGCGCGCCACCCCGGCGGGCCGGGACCGGGCGGTGGACGGGCTGCGCGCGCTCGCCATCGGCGGCGTGGTGCTCGGCCACTGGCTGGTGACGGCCCTGGTCGCCGACTCCGGCACGCTGCGCGGCGCGAGCCCGCTGAGCGCGCTGCCGCAGCTGGCCCCGGCGTCCTGGCTGTTCCAGACGCTGTCGGTGTTCTTCCTGGTGGGCGGGCTGGTCGCGGCGCGCGGCTGGGCCCGCTCCGCCGAGCGCTACCGCGTGTGGCTCGGCCGGCGGCTGGCGCGCCTGTTCGGGCCGGTCGCCACCGTGGCCGCCGTGTGGACGGTGGCCGCCGTGACCATGCCGGCCTCCGGGGTCTCCCTGGACGTCGTGCTCGCCCTGGCCAGGCTGGTCTGGTCACCGCTGTGGTTCCTGCTGGTCTTCGGCGTGCTGACGGCACTGACTCCCCTGGCCGCCAGGCTGCATCCGGCGTGGCCGGTGGCGGTGGTCGCGCTGGTCGACGGGGGCCGGTTCTTCGCGGGTGGGCCTGGGTGGCTGGGGTGGGTGAACGTGATGGCGGGGTGGTTGGTGCCGTACTGCCTCGGGGCGTCCTGGGCGGGTGGGATGCCGCCCCGGCGTACGGGGTGGGTGCTGCTGCTGGGTGGCGGCGCGGCCACCGTCGCTCTCGTGCTCGCGGCCGGTTATCCGGCCTCGATGGTGGGTGTGCCGGGGGCGGCGGTGTCCAACCTCGATCCGCCCACGCTGGCCGTCGTCACGTTCGGGCTGGCGCAGTGCGGGGCCGCGCGGCTGCTGGCCGATCCGTTACGCCGGGCGCTGCGCCGCCCCCTGGCCTGGGCCGTCGTCGCCGTGGTGAACGTGCACGCGATCACGATCTTCCTGTGGCACCAGACCGCGATGATCGCCGTGACGGCGCTCGGCCTGCTCAGCGGCCGGGTGCTGCCCGGCCTGCACACCGCCCCGGAGTCGGCGGCCTGGGTGGCGGCCAGGCTGACCTGGCTGCCGGCGTTCGGGGCGGTGCTGGTGGCGTGCTGCGCGCTGGCGGGGGTCAGGCGCCGCCGCGCCCCGACCACTTGATCTCGTACGGCCGCAGGCTGACCTGCCGCCCGTCCACGGTGGCCGTGACGCTCTTGTCGCTGGTGTTGACCATGACGAGCTGCTGCTCCTGCCCGATCGCCTTGACCTTCGGGTCGGACGAGGTCACCTCCTCGGCCTTCACCCCGACGGGGAACCACTTGGTGAAGCCGCTGAGCAGCCCCGCCATCGGCATCTCACCGCCGACCTTGGGCGCCCAGAGACAGCCGGGGCACTCACCCTCGCCGTCCTGCTGGGGGTTCCAGTAGAGGGCGGTGGTGACGCCGCTCTTGACGAACTCCATCAGCGCGCTCGCCTGCACGGCCGTGCGCTTGTCCTCGCTCCATCCGGAGTTCTCCGGCTCGACGTACCACTCGGCCCACCACACCGGCTTGTCGCCGCTCTTCTGCCGCAGCCAGGTGGTGATCGCGCTGAACTTGGCCTGCGCGCTGAAGTCGTCGGGCACGTTGCCCTTGTCGCCGGTCATCGAGGCGCCGTCGACCACGATGAAGTCGGCGCCCTTGTTGTGCTGGATCCAGTATTCGATGGCGTCGAGCGCCCGCTGGTCGACGGTGCCCCAGGGCCCGGTCAGCTCCGACGGCCCGGTGCCCGACAGGGTGCCGATCGGGACGTAGGGCCCGCCGACCTTGATCTCGGGATCGACCTTCTTCAGCGCGTCGTAGACCTTGTTGTACAGCTCGGTGTAGCCCTCGGCGTCCCAGCGGTTGGTATCGGCGTTCCAGAAGCCCTTGAACTCGTTCCAGACCATGTAGTGCTTGACCGTCGGGTACTGCTTCGCCACCCGCGCGGCGAGCTTGGCGAAGTCGTCGAAGTGCTCCTTCTTGGGCGCGACCGTGTGGTTCTTGCTCCAGTCGGTGCGGCCGGCCTGCCCGCCCTTCATCCAGTCGGGGGCGCAGCACAGCGTGATGACCGGCATGGCTCGCGAGGACGCCATGAACGTCAGCCGCCGGTCGAGGTCACGGAAGTTGAACTGGCCAGGGCTCGGCTCGGGGTTGCCCACGCCCCAGCCCATGATGTGCTGGTTCTGCAGCATGGGGACCCGGCCGAGCACGCCCCTCGCCTGCTCGGCGACGTGCTCCGGCTCGTTGTCGGCGCTGAACTGGGTGTGGGTGACGCCCCAGCGCGGCCACTTGTCGAACGCGGGCGGCGCCTCCAGCGTGGGGGCGGGCTGGGTGGGCACGGACGTGGCGACGTCGCTGCCCTTGAACTCGCTGCGGGCCTGAGTGCGGATGGCGGCGTAGATCATGATGCCCGCCACCAGCACGACCGCGAGCGCGCCCGCCCCGAGCGCGATCGGCCACGGCGATCGCCTGCGCGCGTGTCGGCCGTCGGTCGGAATCACTGAACGCTCCTCATCCTCGCGAGACGTTAGGGGGAACAACGAACTTACAAGGTCCGGAAAGTGAGGGGGGCCGGGCGGCGTGCCCGGCCCACCTCACGGTAGTGGTCCCGCTCGCGGAGCGCCTGCCGTTGATCTGGACTCGTCAGCCGGCGTTCGGCGGGCGCTGCCCGGTGGCGGGTCCCGGCACGCCGGCGTACCGGTACGGCACGGGCTGCCGCCCCGGCTGCACGACGAGGAGGGTGCCTGGGGTGTCGGTGTAGAAGGCGCTCTCGACGGCGGCGGCGACGTCGTCGGCCGTGAGCAGGGGGAAGCCGGCGTTGGCGAACAGCTCCCGGGCGTCGGCCACGAGCGGCGTGTCGGTGAAGCCCGGGCAGACCGCGCCGATGCGGACGTTCTGGGCGGACAGCGGCTCGGCCAGCGCCCTGACCAGGCCCACCACCGCGTGCTTGGTCATCGTGTAGACGGGGTCGCCGGCGAAGCCCACCAGCCCGGCCAGCGAGGCGGTGGCCACGATGGCGCCGCCGCCCGAGCGTACGAGCAGCGGCACACTGGCCCGCACGCCGAAGACCACGCCGTCCACGTTGACCCCGACCACCTTGCGGTAGCGCTCGGCGTCGAAGTCCGCGAAGTCCACTTTGCCGGTGATGCCGGCGTTGAGGTGCACGAGGTCGAGCCGGCCGTAGCGGCGCTCGGCCAGCGCGACGGCCTCAAGCGACGCCTCCTCCTGGCTGACGTCGGCGGCCAGCCAGGCGCCGTCGACCTCCTTGGCCAGCCGCTCCACGCCCTCGGCGTCGAGGTCGACCAGGACGCAGCGGGCGCCGCCCGACGCCAGGCGCCGCGCGACGGCGGCCCCGATGCCGCTCGCCGCTCCGGTGATGAGTGCGACAGTGCTCATGACGCTCCTTGCCTGGGGGGTCGAGGCGTTCAGTGCTGGTCGAGCATGCGATGGGCGCGCGAGATCAACGTGGGCACGGCCGCGCCGATGCGGTCGAAGCCCTCTCCCACGGTCTTACCCTGACGGAAGCGCGCGTGGATACCCTCCACGATGACGGCGAGCTTGAAGTTGCCGAACGCCACATAGAACCCCAGGTCGGATATCTCGCGACCCGACACCTTGGCGTAGTGTGCGGCGAACTCCGCCGCGTTCATGAACCCCGGCGCCACCGTCACGTCACCGGCCACGGGGATGCGCGCCCGCTCCTCGTCGTCCCTGTCATGCCAGTACGTCAGCGTCAGCCCCAGATCGGCCAGCGGGTCACCGAGCGTGGACATCTCCCAGTCGACCACCGCCGCGATCTCCAGGTCGCCGAGCCGCAGCAGCGTGTTGTCCAGCCGGTAGTCGCCGTGGACCAGCGTGCCGGGCGCCTCGGCGGGCAGCCGCGCCCGCAGCCGCTCGACCAGGCGGTCGTAGTCGGGCAGGTCGGCCGTCTTCGAGCGCTCCCACTGCTGGCACCAGCGGTCGAGCTGCCTGGCCATATAGCCCTCCGGCCGCCCGAAGTCGCCGAGGCCGACCTCCCTGTAGTCGACGGCGTGGATGGCGGCGAGCACCTCGGCCAGCCGCTCCGACAGCCGCTGGACGCGCTCGGGCGCCGGGTCGCCGAGCTCGTCGCGGGTGCGTACGGCGGCGCCCTCGACGTACCCCATGAGGTAGAACGGCGCCCCGATCACGTCCTCGTCGGCGCAGAACGCGACCGGCTCCGGCACCGGGACGGGCGTCGGCGCGAGCGCCGAGATGACCCGCCACTCGCGGCGCATGTCGTGGGCGGTGGGGAGCACGTGACCGAGGGGCGGCCGGCGCAGCACCAGCCGGCGTCCCGGGGCCTCGACGAGGTAGGTGAGATTGGACCTGCCGCCCGAGATGAGCGAGACGGAGCCGGGCTCGCCGGCGTCGGGCACGTTCTGGCCCATCCAGGCGACCAGACGGGGGTGGTCGATGCCGGGCACGGTCCCAGATTCGGTCATGAACACACATTAGAACGTCACTCGGTCCTGAGCGCTAGCTGGGAATCTTGTAACGTTCCGGAGCTGCGGCGACCGCAGGGGGCCAGATCCTTTACTCTGGGTAATACACCCCTGGCCACATGCTGGACAGAGTGCATGCCGACAGTAGGAGCCCATGCGCGTCACCCTTGCCCTGCCTCGTGAACTGGGTCAGCCGGAAGTGACCCGATGGCGTGCCCTGCAGGAAGCGGACACCGCCTTCGACAACCCCTTCCTATCCCCAGAATTCACTCTCATCGTGGGCGAACTCCGAGACGTCGTACGTGTCGCCGTCATTTACGACGGTCCGGAAATAGTGGGATTCTTCCCCTTTGAACGGCATCCGCTCGGCATCGGGAAACCGGTGGCCGCCGGGCTCACCGACGCCCAGGGCCTGATCTACGCGAAGGACGTCGAGATCGACCCGATGCGGCTGATCAAGGCGTGCGGGCTCTCGGTCTACGAGTTCGACCACCTGGTCGGCGGGCAGCCGCTGCTCAACGCGCGCGCCGAGCGCCATCCCTCGCCGGTCATCGACCTGCGCGAGGGCTGGGAGCCCTACACCGAGACGCTGAAGAAGCAGTCCGGCAAGACCTACAAGTCCACCCTGGCCAAGTCGCGCAAGCTGCAGCGCGAGATGGGCACGCTGCGTCACGACTACGCGACCACCGACCTCGCGCCGCTGCGCACGCTGCTGGGCTGGAAGACCGACCAATACCGGCGCACCGGGCGCACCGACAGGTTCGCCCACAAGTGGATCGTCGAGCTGGTCGAGCGACTGCTGGCCACCCGCACCGAGACGTTCGCCGGGGTGCTCGACATGGTCTACGTCGACGACCGGCCGGTGGCGGGCCACTTCGGGGTGCGCACCCGCACCACGCTGGCCGGCTGGTTCCCCGCCTACGACACCGCGTTCGCGAAATACTCCCCCGGGCTCATCCACCACCTGGCGATGGCCGAGCGCGCCGCCGCCGACGGCATCCAGATCATCGACATGGGCCGGGGCCAGAAGGAGTACAAGGACAAGCTCAAGAACGGCCAGCTTGAGGTGGCCGAGGGCCGGGTGGCCAGGGCCGGCGTGGCGGCGGGCGTCCACTGGATGATGCGGGTGCCGGTGCGCAAGACCAGAGCCACGGTGATGGCCAATCCGGTGCTGCTCAAGACCGCCGACAAAGCATTGAAAACGTACGGGAGACTGCGTACTGTCCTACAAGGGTGAAACGCATCGCAGAGCGTACAGACCGTCGCTGTCTGTCGCTTCCGTCCAACCGGCTGGGGCTCTACCTCGCGCTGCGTCACTGGTGCACCCCCGGCCAGCGGCTGCTGATGTCACCCATCTCGGCGGACGAGATCCTCTTCCTCGTGCTGGCGGCCGGCCTGCTCCCGGTGATCGCGCCGCTGTCACCCCGTGACGGCAACATCGACACCTCGCGCGTCGACCTCGGCGGCGTGGACGCGGTGCTGACCACCAACCTGTACGGCCTGCCCGACGACGTCCCCGCCTTCGCCGGGAAGATCCTCATCGAGGACGTCGCCCACGCCATGGAGACCGACCTCGGGGGCCGCCCGCTCGGCACGTTCGGGCAGGCCGGGGTCTTCAGCCTGTCGAAGCACCCGTCCGCCGGCTCCGGCGGCGTGCTGGCCGTCGAGCACGAGTCCGACCTCAAGGCGCTCACCCGCGCCCGCGACGCGCTGCTCGCCCCCGGCTCGCTGCGGGCCGACGTGCTGAGCGTGGCCACCTCCATGGCCCGCCAGGCGGCGCTCAAGCTCGACCTCGTCCGCCCCGCGCTCGCGCTCGCCCGCCGCCTCGGCCTGATGGAGCCGCGCGACGGCTACCGCATCCCGCTCGCCGCCGACCGGCTGAAGGAGGCGCTCAAGCAGGTGCCCGTGCTGCCGCCCTTCGACCCGTGGGTCCGCGCCGACCTCCACCACTACCGGGCACGCAGGAGCCGCCTGGTGCGGTGGTACCAGGCCAGGCGGGTGGAGCGGGTGCCGCGCGACCGCGCGCGCCGGCTGGCGGGCGTGCAGCGCCTGGCCGAGCTGCCCACCGTCGCGCCCGCCGTGCTCGACGACCTGTCCAGGCCGTTGTTCCGGGTGCCGCTGCTGGTGCGCGACCGCGACGCGGCGATCGCCGAGCTGGAGCGGCGCGGGGTCTCGACCGGCTACCTGTACGACCCGCCGTACGACGACTACGCCCCCGGCTTCACCGACCCCTCCCCCGACCCGCTGCCCGCGCGCTGGTGGGCCCGTCACGTGCTGCCCGTCGACCCGATGTACACCTTCCGCTCGCTGCCCGTCCTCAGCCGGCTGGAGCCACCGGAGCGCGGCCCGCACGGCTGACCTGCTCAACTGGCCGACTCAACTGACCGGCTCAACCGGCGTCGCGGATCAGCTCGGCGATGATCCGGCAGCCGCGCCGCACGTCGGCCAGGGACGCGGAGCCGTACCCGATGACCAGGCCGTGCAGGCGTGGCTCCGCGTGGTGGTGGCGGAGGGTGGAGTCGAGCAGCACCCCGCGCCGCGCCGCCCGCTCGATCACCACGGGCACCAGGTCGGGCGGCAGCTCGGCGAGCACGTGCAGGCCCGCCGTGTCGCCGCGCAGCCGGCAGAGCGGGCCGAGCAGCTCCACCACGGCGGCGCGGCGGCGCGCGTACTCCAGGCGCATCCTGCGCAGGTGGCGGTCGAGGTCGCCGCGCTCGATCAGCGTCGCCACCGCCTGCTGGACGGGGCCGCTGGTGCGGTCGGCCACCGCCACGCGCAGCGCGGCCACCTCGGCGAGCAGCTCAGGGGTGCCGACCAGCCAGCCCACGCCGACGTCGGGCGCCAGCGTCTTCGACAGCGTGCCGAGCAGCACGACGCGGGCCGGGTCGAGGCCGTAGAGTGCGGGCAGCGGGGCCACGTCGTAGCGGAACTCGGCGTCGTAGTCGTCCTCGACGATCGTCGCGCCCGTGCGCCTGGCCCAGGCGAGCAGCCGCTCCCTGCGCGGGATCGGCAGGCGGCCGCCCAGCGGATATTGATGCGCCGGGGTGGTGTAGAGCAGGCGCAGGTCCGTAGGCAGGCGATCGACGATCACGCCGTCCTCGTCCACCCGGCACGGCACCACCTCGGCGCCCCTGGAGCCGAAGATCACCCGAGCCGCCGGGTAACCCGGGTCCTCCACGCCGGCCTTCGTGCCGGGCTCCAGGAGGATGCGCGCGACCAGGTCGAGCCCGTTGCCGGTGCCCCTGGTGACCAGGACGTTCTCCGGGCCGACGACCATGCCTCTGGCCCGCCTGAGGTGCTCGGCGAGCAGCTCACGCAGGCGCGGCAGGCCGTACGGGTCGGGCGAGGCGCTCGGCGGCAGGTCGGCGGCCTTGCGCCAGGCGCGCTTCCACGCCGCCTGGTCGTAGTCGCGCACCCAGGGGCTGCCGGGCGTGAGGTCGATCGCGCCGGCCGGAGGCGGCGGCGCGGCCGGCGCGCGGGGACGCTCGACCGGTCCCGCCTCCTGCGGGACTCCAGGGGTGAGGTCGGCCACGAAGGTGCCGGAGCCGTGCCGGCCGTCCAGCCAGCCCTCCGCGTAGAGCTGCTGGTACGCCTCCGTCACCACCGTCCTGCTCACCCCGAGCTGCACGGCCAGCGCCCGGGTGGACGGCAGCCGCTCCCCGGGCGCGAGCGCGCCGTCCAGCATGGCCCGGCGCAGCCGCCCGGCGAGCTGGGCGGTCAGCGGCTCGGCCGACGTGCGGGAGAGGGAGAGCGGCAGGTCAACGGGCGTACGCATGCAAGTGGTCTCTAGGAAGGCGGCGATAGTGGCCCTACAGCGTAGGTCCACTTCGTGGCTACGGTCGAATCATGCTCTCCACCACTCCGCGGACCACGCTCGGGCGCTCCAAGGAGCGCGGCAGCACCGACAGGAACGACCTGTACGAGGTGCTCGACACCGGCCTGATCTGCCACCTCGGCGTGATCGTGAACGGCCACCCGATGGTCGTGCCCACCGGCTACGGCCGCATCGGCGACACCCTCTACCTGCACGGCTCCACCGGCGCGACCTCGCTGCGGGCGGGCGAGGAAGGGGAGGTCTGCGTCACGGTCACCCACCTCGACGGCATCGTGCTGGCCCGCTCGATCTTCCACCACTCGGTCAACTACCGCTCGGCGATCATCTACGGCCGGGCGCGGCCGGTGACGGACCCCGACGAGCGCATGGAGGGCCTGCGCGCCCTCTCGGAGCGGCTCGCGCCCGGCCAGTGGGACTACGTCCGCCGCCCCTCGCGCAAGGAGCTGGCCGCGACCGCCGTCCTCGCGCTGTCGCTGGAGGAGGCGTCGGTGAAGATGCGCAGCGGCGGGCCGAAGGACGAGGAGGAGGATTACGCGCTGCCGGTGTGGGCCGGCGTGCTGCCGCTGGTCACCTCGTGGGGCGAACCCGAGCCGGATTCGGTGCTCCCAGAAGGTATCGCCACGCCTGTTCACATCCTCCACCGGGAGTAGTTCCATAATTCCGGAACCACCTGGCAAACCAGACCCCTTGATCGTACGTCTCATCAGGTGGGCCGGCTCCTGATGGGAGAGGCATATGGAGTGGAGCGCTCCCGGTTATACAGAGGTCAAGCAGCTCGGGGCGGGTGCCGGCGGGCGCGTCGCGCTGGCCGTGCACGACGACACCGGGCTCGAAGTAGCGATCAAATATCTGTCCCGCAACCTGCTGCGCGATCCCGCGGCGCTGGCCAGGTTCCAATCTGAGGCGCGGCTGCTCACCACGCTGCGCGATCCCCACATCGCCACGATGTGGGAGTACATCCAGGACGCCGGCGGCGCCGCCATCGTCATGGAGCTCGTCAACGGCGTCTCCTTACGCGCCCTGTTACGCGAGAGCGGCACCACCGAGCCGGAGGCGGCGCTCGTCGTGCTGAAGGGCTCGCTGCTCGGCCTGGCCAAGGCGCACGCGCTGGGGCTCGTGCACCGGGACTACAAGCCGGAGAACGTGATCGTCCGCGACGACGGCGTCAGCAAGCTCGTCGACTTCGGCATCGCGGTCCGCCAGGGCAGCGCGACCAGGGCGGAGGGGACGCCGCCGTACATGGCGCCCGAGCTGTGGGAGAACGGGCCCGCCTCGCCCGCCACCGACGTGTACGCCGCCACCGCCGTCTTCTTCGAGTGCCTGACCGGGCACCGCCCCTACCGCTCGACCGAGCCGAGCGTCCTCGGCTACCAGCACCTCCACGCCCCCGTGCCCTTCCACGACGCGCCCCAGCCGGTGCGCGAGCTGATCAGGCGCGGGCTGGCCAAGGACCCGGCGCGGCGGCCGGGCAGCGCCCTGGAGTTCGTGGCCGAGCTGGAGTCCACCGCGCGGGCCGCGTACGGGGAGGACTGGGAGGAGCGCGGCAGACGGCGGCTGGCCGCGCTCGTGGCCCTGCTCGCGCTGCTGCTGCCCAGGCCGCAGGCGTCCACCCCCGAGGTGACGACCTCGCTGGCGCGGACCGTCTTCCGCGGCATGCGGTCGAACGCGCGGCGGCTGACGATGGGCGGCGCGATCGCCGCCGCGGCGGCCGTGGCCGTGGTGGTCGTGCTCATCAACCGGCAGCCGCCGGTCGAGGAGGCGGCCGGGGCGGCGGCGGTCGTACCGCCGAGTGAGATCGCGACGCAGCCCGCCACCGGGCCGCCCGCGACACCTGCCGAGACCGAACCGACGCTTGGGCCGACGCTTGGGCCGACGCTTGGGCCGACGCCTGAGCCGTCCAGCCCGGGACCCGAGGCGACGCCGCGGGTCGTGCCGCAGGGCTCGCCGGAGTCCGGCGAGCCGGAACGGGCCAGGCCCACGCGGAGCGCCCGCGTCCCCGGACCGGACGACGCGCGGCCCACGCGCCCGTCGTCCTCCGCCCCCACCGACACCGAGACGACCGAGCCCCCCGTCACACCCACACCCACACCCACACCCACGCCCACCCCGACCCCTACGCCCACCCCCACCCCGACGGAGACCGGCGAGCCCGTCACCTCCGTGCAGGCCGTGTCGCTCGGCCGGATCACGCTCGGCTCGGACGGCGTCGCCCGCAGCACGCTTACCCTCCGCACCAGCGGCGAGGGCCGCGTCACCGCCACCGCCGCCTGGACGGCCGCCGGCGAGGACGGGCGGACCCAGCGCGTCAGGCTCAGCGGCGCGCGCACCTACACCCGCACGCTGACCTGGTCGATGGGCGAGCGCCCGTGCGGTAAGCGGGTCTCCCTGGCCGTCACCACCTCGCCCGCCGCACCTGGAGGTCCCGCGACGGCGACGGTGGCCGTGCCGCCCTGCCCGACCCGGCTGACCGCGCTGAACGTCACGCTCGACCTGCCCGCGGCACCCGCGCGCACCGCCACGGCCCGGGTCAGGGTCACGGCGAGCGGCACGGGCGTGATCCCGGTGCGGGCCAGGTTCGCGGTGAACGGGGAGTCGATGGGGACGCGGACCGCGCGGTTGTCGGGACGCACGTCCTACGCCGAGTCGTTCGCCCTCGTCCTGCGCTCCCGTCCCTGCGGGTCCACGCTGTCGGTCCAGGTGAGCGCGGGCGGCAGGACCGACACCGCCCGGGTCGCGGTGCCCTGTCCCCCGCAGGTGCGCGGGGTGGCCATCGTGGCGGCGGGCGCGGACGGCGGCCTGCGCGCACAGGTCAGGGTGACCACCGCGAACACCCGGCCGGTACGGCTGACGGTCAGGTTCGCGGCCGGTGAGGGCGGTGGCGCGCAGACGGTCACGCTGTCGGGCGCGACCTCCTACAGCCTGTCCTTCAGCCACCCGGCCAAGCTGCCCTGCGGCACGCGCTGGTCGATCACGGCCGTCACCGCTCCTGCGGCGGCGGGCGGCGCGGCCACCCGTAGCGGCAGCACACCGCCCTGCCCCAGGGAGGAGGAGCCCGAGCCGCAGTCCTCTCCCGTACCGCAGGACAGCCCGTCCAAGGAGCAGCCGCCGGCTGAGCGCACCCCCTCAGAGGAGGCCCGTCCCAGGTGAACGCGGTCGCGGGCGGCTGCGTGAGCGCCGCCGCCCGCCGCGCGCGATCCGGCGGTCAAGGCATGATCAAGTGATATTTCTCCGCATGTCTGGATTTAGGTAGCGGGATAGTGCTCGCTTCTGGTTAAGCTACGGTCCGTTTGATGAGGGTGGGGGCCCAACAGACTCCAGAGGAGACCGTTATGCACGGTGATGGGCCATGGGGGGTCCCCGGGTACACGGAGGTGCGCGAGCTGGGCTCGGGCGCCGCCGGACGGGTGGTCCTCGCCAGGCGCGATTACGACGGCGTCGAGGTGGCCATCAAGTACCTCAGCGACGAGCTGAGGTCGGACGTCTCGTTCGTCGCCAGGTTCCGGCATGAGGCGCGGCTGCTGGCCACGGTGCAGAGCGCGTACCACGCCAGGCTGATCGACTACGTCGAGTCCGGTCACGGCGCGGCGATCGTCATGGAGCTGATCGACGGCGCCTCGCTGCGCGAGCTGATCAGAGCCGAGGGGCCGACGGGGCCCGAGGCGGCGCTGACCGTGCTCAAGGGCTCACTGCGCGGCCTGTCGTCGGCGCACACGATCGGCATCGTGCACCGCGACTTCAAGCCCGAGAACGTCATGGTGCAGCGCGACGGCACCAGCAAGCTCGTGGACTTCGGCATCGCGGTCAGGGTCGGCGAGGGCGCGAGCGCGGCGGGGACGCCGCCGTACATGGCGCCCGAGCAGTGGGCGGGCGCCCCGGCGAGCCCCGCGACCGACGTGTACGCCGCCACCGTCGTCTTCTTCGAGTGCCTGACCGGCAACCGGCCCTTCCGCGCCCAGAACGTCGCGGCCCTGGCCCGCCAGCACCAGAGCGCCGCCCCGCCGGTGGGCGACGTGCCCGAGCCGCTGCGCGGGCTGGTAGAGCGCGGCCTGGCCAAGCGGGCGGACGACCGTCCCGCGTCGGCGCAGGCGTTCCTGGCCGAGCTTGAGGAGATCGCGGCGGCCGCGTACGGGCCCGACTGGGAGGAGCGGGGCCGCCGCCGCCTGGCCGCCCTGGCCGGCGCGCTGGTCGCGCTCTTCCCGACGTCGCCGGCCGACGAGCCGGCGCAGGCCGACACCTCGCTCGCCGAGACGCGCTTCCCCGAGCCGAAGGGCCTGCTCAGCAAGCTGCCCGCCAAGATCGCGGTCGCCGTGGTCGGCGTGGGCGTGATCGTGGGCGCCGTGGTGTTCGCTGTCGGGAACAGGTCGGACGAGACCGTCCTGCAGGCGCAGACCACGGAGGTCACGCCGACCACGGCCGAGCCGGGCACGCCCGAGCCGGTGGAGACGGAGCCCGAGGAGGAGCCGAGCGAGCCGGCGGAGACCGAGGAGGCGCCGCCCACGTTCGCGGAGGAGACGCCGGTGACCGTCCCGACCGTGACGCGGACCCAGGCGCCGCCCGTCGTGCGGCCCACCAGGACGCCGAAGGCGACCCCGACCAGGACGCGGCCGACCCGCCGCCCGGTCAGGACGCCCGCTCCGAAGCCCACGCCGACGAGCACGCCGACCGACGAGCCGGACGAGCCCGGCGAGCCGCGGATGACCGGCGACATCGACGACCCCAGGGGCGTCACGCCGGACAGCACGCCCACGCAGACGTCGAGGCCCGCCCCGACGATCAACCCACCGACCCGCGACCCCGATCGGCCCACCAGCCGGCCGACGCAGACCGGCGGGACGTCCCCTGAGCCGCCGCGCGTGCAGACACCGACGAAGGACGACGTCCCCCGCTGAAAGGCGGGCACGGAGAAACCTGCACGGAGAAACCTGCACGGAAAGCTGCAGGGGGAAGCTGCACGGGCTCGCCCTCGTGACGAGGGGCGCGCCACCGGTCACACTTGCGGTGAAGGGCCGCAGGACGGGACCAAGCCGAAACAAGCGTTGATGGGCGCCGGGGGGCACGAACGGCGATGAACAACCCTGGAAACGGTATCGCCGGGTTCCGGCTCACCGAGCACACGTGGATGACCGAACTCGGCAACTGGATCGACGCCATCTCGCCCGACGGCCGACGGGCGGGCGCGCTGCTGTTCGATCCCAAGATCATCGGCCTGCCCGGCGTACGCGACCGCGTGGTGCAGGCCGTCATGACGGATCAGCGGCTGGTGATGTCCGGGATGGGCGGGCTCATCCCGGTGGCCGACGTGGTGGCGGCCGGCGATCAGGTGTGGCTGCTCACCGCGCAGGCGGTCAGCCCCACGCTGGCCGACCTGCTGGCCGCCGGGCCCGTCGACCCGAACGGGGCCGCCTCGCTGCTGGTCGAGACCGCTCAGACGTTGCAGGCGCTGCACGCGTCCGGGGTGACGCACGGCTCCGTGCACCCCGGCACGGTGGTGGTGACGGCCGAGGGCGTTTCGCTGTTATCCGAGCGCGGGCTGTCGGACGCCATCCGCGCCCGCGTCTCGCCGCCCGAGCGGGACGCGGCCGGCTGGGCGTCGCTCGCGCGCGGGCTCGCGGCCTCGCTAGGTCCCGGCGCGCCGGCCGACCTGTTCGAGCGGGCCGCGGCCGCCGCGACCACCCTGGGGCTGGGTGCGGCCAGGGACCTGCTGGTCAACGAGCGGGGCAGGCTGCCGGGCGGGCGGATCAGCAGGGACGGCCTGGCGCGGGCGGCGCGCGGGCGGTCGGCGTTCGCGCAGGCCCCGTCGTACGCGCGGGCACCCGTGCCCGTCCCCCAGGACGAGGGCGACATCGTCACCCTCCTGCACGTTCCGGCGGGATCGGTGCAGCCTGTCCACTTCGGTCCCGGGGTGGGCGCCGAGACCGGCACCCAGCCGCAGCGGCCGGAGACGCCGGTCGAGCGGATCTGGCGGGAGGGCCGCGACGAGGCGGCCACCCTGCAGCGCACGGAACGCCAGGGCAGGGCCGCGCGGGCCAGGCGGCGGCGCACGATCCTGGCCGGGGTGCTCTTCGCGGTCATCATGTCCGGGGCCGTGCTGGCCTGGCTGCGACTGGGCGACGCACCCGACCTCGCCGTCACGTCGGTGAACGTGGTGGCGCCGAAGAAGACGCAGGGCTGCGACAGCGCGGTCCTGGTCACGGCGACCGTGGTCACCAACGGGGCGCCGGGTGAGATCACGTACGAGTGGCGCAAGAACCTGGACGACGAGGTGGTGAAGGGGACGTTGCGCACCGAGTCCGACAAGACGTCGTACAAGGTGCCGCTGCGGTGGACGTTGCAGGGCAAGAGCAACGTCAAGGCCACGGCCACGCTGCGCATCCTCACCCCTGGCCCGGTGCGCAGCGACAAGGCGAGCTTCACGTACAAGTGCTGATCACCGCCCCGTGCGTGGCCAGGCGAACCTGACTAATCTGGCGACCATGACCACGCAGACCCCCGCGGGCTGGTACCCGGACCCCTATGGAGAGCCGCAGCTCCGCTGGTGGGACGGCACCCAATGGACGGACGCCACGCACGCCCAGGAGCCGGGTCCGGCCCAGCAGCCCTCCGGTCCCCCGTCGCCTCCCTCCCGGCCCCAAGCACAGACAGGGCCCCAGACGGCGCTCCCAGCAGCGCCCCAGACTGGGCCCCAGACTGGGCCCCAGACTGGGCCGGGATGGGCGACGACACCGGCCAACCCCACGTTGCAGTTCGGCCAGCCGACGTACGGGCAGGCCGCCTACGGCGCGCCGGCGCAGCAGCAACCGCCGTCGGGCGCGCACTGGGGCGGCACCCCGCTGCCCGGCCCCGGCTACGGGCCGCCGCCCAAGCAGAGCAACCCGCTGCCGTGGATCTTCGGCGGGCTGGCGGCCCTGGTGGTGCTGGCGCTGATCGTGGTCGCGGGCATCTTCTTCATCAACCGCGACACCACGCCGAGCGCCGCTCCGACGCCGACGTTCGAGCCTGAGCGCCCACCGTCGGAGCCCCCGTCGCAGGAGCCCCCGTCGCAGGAGCCCCCGTCGCAGGAGCCACTGCCCAGCCAGGGCGCCCAGTTCCCGCAGCCGTCCGGTGACCGCATCACCGACGCCCGCGCCGGCGTCTCGTTCGAGGTGCCCGAGGGCTGGACGGTGCCGCGATGGGAGGCGGTCAACAACGGCAGCCCGGTGGAGCAGCAGTTCTCCGCGGCGGTGCAGAGGATCGCGCAGGAGAACTACCGGGGCCAGTCCGACTGGGTGGGCAACGTCTACACGGGCGTGCTCAACGAGCTCTATCCCTACAACGGCGTCTCCGGCATGAGCGACACCGCCAAGGCCGTCTTCGTGCACTTCACGACCCAGTACTACGGGCCCGCCCACGAGAGCAAGGTGGTCGCCGACAAGGCCATGAAGATCGGCGACAAGGACGCGTGGGTGCTGGAGTTTCAGCTCGACTTCACGAAGGTCGCCGAGGACAACGGCTACAAGTGGAAGAAGGAGAACGGCGCGATCGTGCTGATGGACCGGGGTGCGGGCCAGAGCCCGGCCATCGTGTACGTCTCCGTCCCCGACAACCTCGGCGCCGGCGTGGTCGGCGAGGTTCTCGACTCGCTCAAGCCCGCCTGACAGGTGGCACTAGGCTGGTGGATGTAACAAGCGGGCGGATTGCTCCGAGCCGCTGGGCGAGGAGATCGAATGAGTGACTTGCTGGTCTGGATCGACTGCGAGATGACCGGGCTCGACCTGAGCCGCGACGCGCTCGTCGAGGTGGCGTGCGTCATCACCGACAGCGAGCTCAACCAGTTGGACGAGGGCGTCGACGTGGTCATCAAGCCGCCGCCGGAGTCGCTGGAGCAGATGTCCGAGGTCGTACGCGAGATGCACACGGCCTCCGGGCTGCTGCCCGAGCTGGCGGGCGGCGTGACGTTGTCGGAGGCGGAGTCGCTGGTGCTCGACTACATCCGCCGCCATGTGCCCGAGCCGAAGAAGGCGCCGCTGTGCGGCAACTCGATCGGCACCGACCGCACGTTCATCGCGCGCGACATGCCCGGGGTCGATGGTTATTTGCACTACCGGATGGTCGACGTCTCCTCCATCAAGGAGCTGGTGCGCCGGTGGTATCCGCGGGTCTACTTCGCGGCGCCGGAAAAGCAGGGCGGACACCGTGCTCTGGCGGACATCACGGAGAGCATCAGGGAGCTGCGCTACTACCGCGCGGCCATCTTCGTGGGTCAGCCGGGGCCCGATTCCGCGACCGCCCGAGCACTCGCCGAGCGTGTCACGGGCTAAAGGAGTGGCGTAAAGACTCCCGAACCCCGCTACACTTTTCCTGTGCCGCTTCTCCGCGGGCGGCCATGGTGGGTGTAGCTCAGTTGGCAGAGCGCCAGGTTGTGGTCCTGGATGTCGAGGGTTCAAGTCCCTTCACTCACCCCATGTGGGCGAGGTTCCGCACCTTGTGACCTGAGAGATCGTCTCGGTCGCGGGTTCGGGCCTCGCCCTTTTCGTTGTTCCGGCCATCGCCCGCGTTTTTCCCGGGCAACACCCCCAAAACATGACAATGCGGGTTATGCTCGCTGTCTACTGCCAACGCCGGGAGCACGGGGGCCATCGGCGATCACCGTCCGCGCGCGCCCTCGGAGGCCGGATGAGAGTCGACGACGCAGCGTTCGAAAGCGTGTTCACGTCCCTGAGCAAACGCGAGGCCGAAGTCATGGACCTGATCGCGACGGGTCAGTCCAACGGGCAGATAGCCCAGCGGCTGTTCCTGAGCGAGAAGACGGTCAAGAACCACGTCAACCGCATCTACGCCAAGCTCGGCGTCGACTCCCGGGTGACGGCCATCGGGCTGTGGCTGTCACGCCAGGAGTGACACCGGGCGCCTGAGACGGCGCGGCCACCCCCGGGCCGCGTCGCTCCCGCCTCGTCAGGGCGTGCCGGGCCGCACGCCCCGCACCCACGCGCGTCCCGCGGCCGGTGGGTCACCGACTTTTGACTCCGCACTGGTCTGTTTGCGGGAACGTCGCGGAAAGCAGACCAGGCATGGGAGATATCACGCGGTCGTGGTGGTTGCTGCTGGTTCGCGGCATCGCGGCGGTCATCTTCGGCATCCTCGCGCTCATCTGGCCAGGGCTCACCTTGCTCGCCCTGGTCATCTTCTTCGGCGCGTACGCCCTCGTCAGCGGGATATTCGCACTGTTCGCCGGGTTCCGCCACGGGGCGCGGTCGCGGGCCTGGCTGATCTTCTCGGGGATCATCGGCATCGTGGCCGGCCTCGTGGCGCTGGTTTGGCCCGGCATCACCTCGATCGCGCTGCTCTTCGTGGTCGCCGTCTGGGCGATCGTCTCCGGCGTCTCCGAGATCGTGGCCGGCATCCAGCTGCGCAAGCAGATCGACAACGAGTGGCTGCTCATCCTCGGCGGCGCGCTGTCGGTGATCTTCGGTGTGCTGCTGCTCGCGCGGCCGGGCGCGGGGCTGCTCAGCCTGGCGTGGCTGATCGGGATCTTCGCCGTCCTGTACGGCATCGCGATGATCGCTCTGGCTTTCCGCGTGAAGAACTTCACTTCTGGCGCTCCCGTACCGTAAATTTTGTATACGTGACGGCGTTCCTCAAGAGGAATGTCAGAATCGCTGTGGAGGCGCCATGGACGTACACACCCGCCTTGCCCGCCACCTGCTCGTCGACGGCTACCGTCTCGTGCTCGACCTGGAGCTCAGCCGGGGATCCTGGCTGGTCGACGCCCGCGACGGTCGTCGATATCTGGACTTCTACACGTTTTTCGCCTCGGCCCCCTTGGGCGTGAACCCCCCGTTCGACCCCGACTTCGCGCAGCTCCTCGGCCAGGTCGCGCGGAACAAACCGGCCAACCCCGACATCTACACCGAGCACCTCGCCGACTTCGTCGACACCTTCAGCCGCGTGCTCGGCGACCCCGACCTGCCCCACCTGTTCTTCGTCGAAGGCGGCGCCCTCGCCGTGGAGAACGCGCTCAAGACCGCCTTCGACTGGAAGAGCCGGCGCAACGAGGCCGCGGGACGCTCGCGCGACCTCGGCACCAAGGTCATGCACCTGACCAAGGCCTTCCACGGCCGCAGCGGTTACACACTGAGCCTGACCAACACCGAGCCGGGCAAGACCGACCGCTTCCCCACGTTCGGCTGGCCGCGCATCGACGTGCCCGCCATCCACTTCGGCGACGTCGAGGCCGCCGAGGAGCGGGCGCTGGCGCAGGCGCGGGAGGCGTTCGAACGCGACCCGTACGACATCGCCTGCTTCATCGCCGAGCCGATCCAGGGCGAGGGCGGCGACAACCACATGCGGCCCGAGTTCCTGCGCGCCATGCAGGACCTGTGCCACCGCTACGACGCGCTGTTCATCCTGGACGAGGTGCAGACCGGCGGCGGCACCACCGGCACGCCGTGGGCCTACCAACAGCTCGGCCTCGAGCCCGACGTCGTCGCCTTCGCCAAGAAGGTGCAGGTCGGCGGCATCATGGCGGGCCGCAGGGTGGACGAGGTGCCGGACAACGTCTTCCAGCGGAGCGGCCGCATCAACTCGACGTGGGGCGGCGGGCTGGTGGACATGGTCCGCAGCCGCGGCCTGCTGGAGATCATCGAGCGCGACGGCCTCATCGAGCGCGCCGGGACCCTCGGCGCCACGCTGCTCGAACGCCTGACGAAGCTGGAGGCCGAGCACCCCGAGACCGTCTCGAACGTACGGGGCCGCGGCCTCATGTGCGCCTTCGACCTGCCCGACGCGGGCGCCCGCGACGCTCTGATCACCCGGCTCAGGGAGGAGCACGGCGTGCTGGTGCTGCCGTGCGGGCCCACGTCCGTACGCCTGCGCCCGGCGCTCAACATCCCCGAGGCCGACGTGGACCACGGCCTGGCCGCCCTGTCGGCGGCCCTTTAACCGGTCCTACTGCGTGACGCTGGCCCTGCTGCGGTGCGGGCCGGCGTACCGCCAGAAGAAGTTGAGCAGCACGCCCGCGCGGTTGCGGCCGCCCAGCAGGTACGCCACGTGCACGAAGATCCACACCAGCCACGCCGGCAGGCCGCGCATGGTGAGCCCGTTGGCCAGCTGCAGCACCGCCTCCGCCTTGCCCACGGTCGCCATGATGCCGGGGTCGCGGTAGGAGAACGGCTGCAGCGGCCTGCCCCGCCAGGCCGCCGCGATCTGCTTGCCCACGTGCTTGCCCATCTGGATCGCCGGCTGGGCGAGCTGGGGCAGCACGTCGGGCGGCGCGGCCAGGTCGCCGACCACGAAGATCTCCGGACGGTCCGGCACGTTGAGCGCGTCGGTGAGCGTGACCCGCCCGCCCTTGCCCTGCGGCAGCCCCCACGAGCCCACCTCGGGCGGCGCGGTGACGCCGAGCGCCCACACGGTGACGTCGCTGGGCAGGCGGGTGCCGTCGGCCAGCACGACCGCGTCGGGCTCGACCGAGGCCACGGTGGCGCCGAGCCGCAGGCGCACCCCGCGCCTGCGCAGCGCCTCGGCGGCGGCGTCGCGCAGCCGCGGCTTGTACGGCGCCAGCACGTAATCGAACCGCTCGACCAGCGTCACGCTGGTCTGGTCGTCGCGCAGCTCAGGATGCGTCAGCGGGATCGTGTTGCGGCGCAGCTCGGCCAGCGTGCCGGCCATCTCGACGCCGGTCGCGCCCGCGCCCACCACCACGACGTGCATGCTCTCGCGCCGGCCCGCCGCGGTGTCCTCCAGGCTGTGCTGGAGACGGCGGCGCAGCACGGCGGCGTCGCCGAGCGAGTAGATCGGCAGCGCGTTCTCGTGGGCGCCGGGGACGTTGAGCCAGTTGGTGGTGACGCCGGTGGCCAGCACCAGGTAGTCGTAGTCGAGCGAGGTGCCGTCCTCGAACTCCACCCGCCGGTCATCCGCCAGGATCTTGCTCAGCGAGCCCCGCCTTGCCCGCACGTTCGGCCAGCGGGCGGCGTACGTGCGGGTCGGGTAGGACACGTCGGAGGTGCTCATGCCGGCCGTCGCGACCTGGTAGAGCAGCGGCTGGAAGGTCGCGTACGGGTTGCGGTCGACGAGCGTCACCAGCGCGCCGCTCCTGGCCAGCTCGCGTGTCGCGGCCAGCCCGGCGAAGCCCGCGCCCACGACGACGACCCGTGCTCTCTTGCCCATGACAAGGTCCTTCCCCCTGAGAAGCGTCATGGATGCCTATGGGCGCGCCAGCTTCTCTTAAACCAAGGGCCGGACAAGTCGCAGGTCACTGCGTCAGACGTGGGAGTAGACCACGATCGACACCGCGATGTACTGCACGAGGTAGGCCGCCACCGTGAACGCGTGGAAGACCTCGTGGAAGCCGAACCAGCGGGGTGCCGGGTCGGGGCGGCGCAGGCCGTACACGACGGCGCCCGCCGAGTAGAAGACGCCGCCGACCGCCACCAGCACGACGGCGGCCACGCCCGCGCCCTCCAGGAGCTGGGGCATCACGAAGACGGCGGTCCAGCCGAGCGCCAGGTAGAGGACGGTGTAGAGCCAGCGGGGGGCGTTCATCCAGAACACCCGGAACAGCACGCCGGCCAGGGCGCCGCCCCAGATCACCGACAGCACCGCCACCCGTGGGGTGCCGTCGAGTGCCAGCAGGGCGAACGGGGTGTAGGTGCCGGCGATGATCAGGTAGATGTTCGCGTGGTCGACCCGGCGCAGGAACTCCGCGAGGCGGGGACCGAGGGTGCTGCGGTGGTAGGTGGCGGAGATGCCGAACAACAACGCCGAGGTGATCGCGTATATGGCGGAGGCCAGCCGGGCCTGCAGGGTGGGGCCGAGCGCCACGAGCACGAACCCGGCGACCAGGGTCACGGGCAGCGCTCCGGTGTGCAACCAGCCTCGCAGCCTGGGCTTGGCGGTGATGGTCGTCATGTAACCTACGGTACCGTAGGTTACTAGCCGGAAAGGTATCGGGACCCGTAGAAAAGGGCGAAACGCTTGCGCCGCCGGGGAGCGCCTTACAAGCCGCTGAAGAAGCGGGCGGCGATCGGGACGGCGGCGGAGCGGCCCGAGCCGCCGTGCCTGACGAAGACGCAGAAGGCCAGATCATCGCGGAAGCCGATGAACCAGGCGTGCGACGTGCCGTCCGGCACCTCGGCGGTGCCCGTCTTGCCCGAGACGTCGGCGGGCAGTCCCGCGCCGCCGGCCGTGCCGTGGTCGACCACGGCGGCCATCATGTCGCGCAGCGCGGAGACCAGCCGGGAGTCCATCACCACGTCGCCGTGCGGGACGCCGTCGATGCGGCGTACCTGCTCCTTGGACAGCAGCCGCGGCGAGCGCCAGGTGCCGCTCTCGACGGCGGCGGCCAGCGCGGCCATGCACAGCGGGGTGGTGACCACCTCGCCCTGCCCGATGGCGTCGGCGGCGAGCATGTCGGGATCGTCGGTCTCCGGCACCGCGCCGCAGCTGCCGCCGATGCCGGTCGCGATGGACCGGCCGAACCCCCACTCCTCGGCGGCGGCGCGCAGGTCCGCGCCGGTCAGCCGGGTCGTCGTCTGCTCGACGAACGTCGTGTTGCAGGAGTGCGCGAACGCGTCGGTGAAGGTGACGACGCCGCGGTCCACCTCGCCGTCGTTGCTGTAGAGGCGGTGGAACGGGATCTGGTACGTCCCGGGGCAGCCGACCTGGGCCTGCGGGTCGAGCCCGCTCTTGAGCAGGGCCGCCGCGGTGATCGTCTTGAACACCGAGCCGGGCGGGAAGACGTCGCGCACAGCGCTGTAGTTGTCCTCCAGGCGGTCGGCCAGCGCCAGGATCTCGCCGGTGCTCGGCCGGATGACGATGATCGTGGAGTCGTCCACGCCGTCCAGCGCCCGCGCGGCCGCCGCCTGCACCGGGCGTGACAGGGTGGTGCGCTCGACCTCGGCCTCGGGTTTGCGGGTGAGCAGCCGCTGGTCGGGGCGTCCCGGCGCCTTGGCGACCAGCGCCCAGCCGTGGTTGGCCTGCTCGAACTCGGGCCTGAGCGGTTCGAGATACGCCTCCGCGTAGCTGTCGACCGGGATCTTGTCGCCCTCGCTGGTGACCAGCTCGGCCGGGGAGGCGTCGATCTCGGTCAGCTCCAGCGTGCCGCCGTCCTTGAGCAACGGGTGCAGCGTCTCGGGGGCCCACAAGACCTTCCACGCACGGTCGCGTACTGCCAGGCGTAGGACCCCGTCGAACGGCCACTCCCCCAGCTCCGCCAGCATCCGCACCCCCGAGAACGGCACCTCGGCGCTCTCCTCCCCCGTGCCGCGCAGCGCGCCCGGGGTGAGCTGGAGCGACTCGACGTGCAGGTCCTCGCTCAGCTCGCGATGCCGTACGGAGAAGTCGCCGGGAGGCTGGTGGACCAGCCGCGCCATGGCCAGCAGGTCCCCTTTGCCCCAGGCGGCGAAGTACGCGGCGGCCGCCTGAGCAGCGCTGCCTTTGATCCGGTTGGATGCGATGACGGCGAAAGCACCTGCCCCAACTACCGCGACAACGGCGATAACGAGCACAATCAGCCTTCGACGTCGCATACGGTGCTCCCAGGAGGCGATGAGACGTGGCACGTGGACAGCGGGAACCTATGCCCGGCCGTTATCCGGTGACGTTCGGAGAGATCGAGCTGCTCCGAGACCTCGACCGGCAGGACGGCTGGGTGCTGTCCAAGGATGGCGTACCGCAGTCGTATGTTGATCTACAAGACCCGACATTTCTCGAATTTGAGTATGTACGACTCATGGCGGATGTGATCGACCTTTTGCCGGAAGGGCCGCTGAGCTGCGTCCACGTCGGCGGCGGCGCCTGCACGATCCCCCGCTACGTCTCCGCCACCCGGCCCGACTCCCGCCACATCGTGATCGAGCCCGACGGGCTGCTGGTCAACCTCGTACGCGAGCAGCTCGACCTGCGCTCGGTGCCCAAGCTGAAGGTCATCGTCGCGGGCGGGCGCGAGGGCACCGGCAAGGTCTGGGACACCACCGCCGACCTGGTGGTCCTCGACGCGTTCAGCGGGGCGACGATGCCGGTCGAGCTGGCCACCGCCGAGTACATGGGCGACATCGCGCGCGTGCTGCGGCCCGGGGGCACGCTGCTGATCAACCTGGCCGACGGCAAGGGGCTCGCGTTCGCCAAGCGGCTGCTCGCCACCGTGACCGCCACGTTCCGGCACGTCGCGCTGCTGGCCGAGCCCGGCGTCATGCGGGGGCGGCGGTTCGGGAACCTCATCGTTGCGGCCTCGCGTACCGAACTGCCGACCGACCTGCTCACCCGGCGCGCGGCCGGCGGGCTGACGCAGGCGCGCTGCGTGCACGGCGAGGCGCTGACGAACTTCATCGCCGGCGCCGCCGCCATCAACGACGGCGACCCCGTGCTGGCCCCGGTCCCGCCGCCCGCCGTCTTCGGCTGAAAACCGGTTTCGCGCCTTCGATGGCCGGGCCGAGACTGGCCGCCATGAATTCTCAGGACGTCCTGCTCATCGGCGGCCGGGCCGGCTCCGGCAAGTCCACCACCGGCTACGAGGTGTCGCGGCTGCTGCGCGCCGCCGACGTGGCCCACTGCCTCATCGAGGGCGACAACCTCTGCGAGGCCCACCCCGCACCGGACGGCGACCCGCACAGGACCGCGATGACCGAGGCCAACCTGGCCGCCGTCTGGGCGAACTACGCCGCGCTCGGCTACCGCCGGCTCATCTACACCAACACCGTGAGCGTGCTGGAGGCCGACCTCATCACACGCGCGATGGGCGGCGGCCCCGCCCGGGTCATCGGCGTCATGCTGACCGCCGCCGACGGCACCGTCGCCGAACGGCTGGGCGGGCGAGAGCGCGGCTCAGGCTTCGAGGAGGAGCTGCACCGCAGCGCACGCGGCGCCCACCTGCTGGAACGGGAGGCAGGCGACTGGGTCGCACGGGTCCCCACGGACGCCCGCAGCGTGGCCGAGATCGCCGAAGAGATCGCGGCGCTCACGGGCTGGCTCAAAGAAGTCAACCCCCCGGCCTGACCGCCGGCCACCTGACCACGAAACACCCGAGCCCCGACCACCTGGCCACCAAACACCCGCCACGACCGCCAGGCACCCGCACCCCACCACCCCACCACCCGGGCGTCCGCTTCCGCGCTCGCGTCCGAGCGCGGAAGCGTCGCCGCAAGAGGGGTTTCCTCTTCTCGCGAAAAGTGATATCACTTTGCTAGCAAGGTGAAGTCACGTAGAAGGGGACGAGATGATGGCGGAGACATCGGGCGGGGTCGCGCTTGAGGGCACCGTCGTGGAGATGCCGGCCCCGCGCACGAGCGAGCGCCCGGTCAGGGCGGCCAACGGGTTCGCGATGCTCGCGGTCTCGACGCTGGTGTTCCTGGCCGGCGTGGCGCTGCTGGTGGTGGGGATCTCGCTGCTCGCCTCGGGGGCCGGGCAGGGCGGGCTGTTCACGATGATCGCCGGCGCGCTGGTGATGACGATCGGATTCGTGATGTTCTTCGGGCTGACGGCCGTGGCGCCGGGCGAGGCCCGGGTGGTGCAGCTCCTCGGCCGGTACGTCGGCACGCTGCGCACCCCCGGCTTCCAGTGGGTCAACCCGATCACCGCGCGCCGGCGCGTGTCCACGAGGATCCGCAACCACGAGACGGACGTGACGAAGGTCAACGACGCCGACGGCAACCCGATCCAGATCGCGACCGTGGTGGTCTGGCAGGTGGAGGACACCGCCCAGGCGGTGTTCGAGGTGGACGACTTCCTGGAGTTCGTGGCGATCCAGGCCGAGACGGCGGTCCGGCACATCGCGGGCAGCTACCCGTACGACGCGCACGGCGAGCCGCGGCTGTCGCTGCGTGACAACGCCGACGAGATCAACGAGCGGCTGTCGGCGGAGATCGCGGCGCGGGTGTCGTCAGCCGGAGTCAAGGTCATCGAGTCGCGCATCATCCACCTGGCCTACGCGCCGGAGATCGCCCACGCCATGCTCCGCCGCCAGCAGGCCGGCGCGATCGTGGCGGCCAGGCAGCGGATCGTGGACGGCGCGGTCGGCATGGTCGAGATGGCCCTCGACAAGCTGGCCGAGCACGAGGTGGTCGAGCTGGACGAGGAGCGCAAGGCGGCCATGGTGAGCAACCTGCTCGTCGTCCTGGTCGGCGACCGCGACACCCAGCCCGTGGTCAACGCCGGCACGCTCTACCAGTAGCCCGTGGAACGCAAGAAGATCCTGCTCCGGCTCGACCCGGTGGTGCACGACGCGCTCGCCAAGTGGGCCGCCGACGAGCTGCGCAGTACGAACTCCCAGATCGAGTTCCTGCTGCGCAGGGCGCTGGCCGAGGCGGGACGCCTGCCGGACGGGGTGGGGCGGATGCGCCCGCGCGGCCGCCCGCGCAAGACCCCTGGCAGCGAGAGCCCCGACGAGGAGGAACCACCCGATGCAGACGCCGGTCAAGCATCATGAGCCGCTGACCCGCTCGGCCTTCCTGCTGGCCTTCGACCTGCGCAAGGACCGGCTGGTGCAGCGCATGGAGCTGGGCCACCTGCTGCGCGCCGCCGCGCTCGCGGAGCTGCTGCTGCAGGGCAGCCTGGCCGACGACGAGGGCCGCGCCAAGGCGGTGCACCCGCCCGCCGGCGCCGCTCGCGGCTCGCTGCCGGCGGTCGTCTGGAAAGAGATCTCGACGTCGCCACCACGCTCCTGGCGGCGCTGGATCCGCAAGGACCACACGAAGGCGGTCACGCTGGTCCGCGACGAGCTGGCCGCCGGCCGGCTGATCCGGGTGGAGCGGCGGCGGGTGCTGCTGTTCCCGGTGGAGCGGGTCGTGCCGCGCCGGCCGTACGTGTCACGCCGGCTCGCCGAACAGGTGGGCCGGGCCGTACGCGCCGGCCGGCCGGTGAGCCGCATCGAGCAGGACGTTCGGGTGCTGGCGGCGCTCGCGGCGGCGGCCCGGCTCAGAACGGTGGTCAGCGCCCGCGACGCGCGGGCCAACCGCGACCGGATCGAGCAGCTCGCCCAGCCCGTCGAGCCGATCGCCACCGCCCTGCGCAAGACCATCGATCAGGCCAAGTACTCCAGCCACCCCAGCGAGGGCTGACCCGCTCCCGGGCCCGCCGCCCGGGCCCCACCACCTGGCCCTCCCGGGCCCACCCAGGCCCGCTATCTGGTCCGCCCGGGCCCGCCGCCTGGCCCGCCCGCTGGGGCGGCCTTCTCGGAAGGCCGCCCCAGCGGGACGGCCTGCGGCGCACGTCCCGAACCCCGCGCACGACGACCTCGGCGACCGCCGCCCCTCCAGGAGGCCGAGCCGCCATGAGCACGACGACATCCCTGAGGGGGAGCTCCATGACCATGTCCACGCAGGCACCGGCCGCACCGGCGGGCACCGCCCGGCGGGCGCTGGCCCCCGACCTGGCCAGGGGCGCGATGTTGCTGGCCATCGCGTTCGCGCACGCGCCGCTGTTCATCGACGGCACCAGCAAGAGCCCGCCCATGGCCGGCGTCGTCACCGACGTCTTCCACTTCCTGTTCGTCAACAACCACGCGCGGCCGCTGTTCGCGTTCCTGTTCGGCTACTCGCTGGTCCAGCTGCTCGACCGGCTGCTCGCGCGCGGCTCCGACTGGGTGGGGGCGCGCAAGCTGCTGCGCCGCCGCGGCTGGTGGCTGGTGGTGTTCGGGCTGGCGCACACGGCGCTGCTGGTCCCGATCGACATCCTGGCCGGCTACGGCGTGGCCGCCCTCATCCTGGTCCCCCTGCTGCGCCGCTCGGACAAGGCGCTGCTGTGGACGGCAGGGCTCACGCTGGTGCCCGGCACGCTGCTGGTCGGGGCCGCCATGTGGCTGCCGATGTCGCAGGGGCAGCGCACGTACGAGGTGAGCAGCGTGGCCGTCGAGCCGGGCGTCTCCTACGCGGCCGGGATCGTCGAGCGGGTCTCCGTGTGGCCGCTCGCGCTGCTCATCGAGCTGCTCATCGTGATCCCCGGCGTGGTGCTCGGCATGTGGGCGGCCCGCCGCCGCTTCCTCGACGAGCCGGAGCGGCACCGCCCGTTCCTGGTGCGCGCGGCCGTGCTCACCACCGTCGTGTCGATCGCCGGCTCGCTGCCCGCCGCGCTCATGCACGCCGGCGTGTGGACCGATCCGTCCGGGGCGGCGCTGTGGGCGGCGGTGCTGGCCCAGCCGCTCACCGGGTACGCCGGCGGCATCGGCATGGCGGCCATCGTCGCCCTCATCGCGATCAGGGCGGCGAAGCGGCGCGGCCGGTTCACCACCATGGTCGAGTCGCTTGGCCAGCGCTCGATGAGCATGTACCTGGTCCAGTCGGTCGCGTTCGCCCTGCTCTTCGCCCCGTACGCGCTGGGCCTCCAGGACGACCTGGGCCGGACGGGCGCCACGCTGGTGGGCGCGGCCACCTGGGCGCTGTCGCTGCTGCTGGCCGACGTGATGCGGCGGGCCGGTCACCGGGGCCCGGCCGAGCTGCTGCTGCGCCGCCTGGCCTACCGCTGAGCCCTCAGGGCTCTGGGCCGAGGTAGGCCAGCACCGCGGCCACCCGCCGGTGCACGTCGCCGCTGTTCTCCAGGCCGAGCTTGGTGAAGATGGCGTTGACGTTCTTCTCCACCGACGAGATCGACAGGTGCAGGGCGCGGGCGATGGCGGCGTTCGTCCGGCCGCGGGCCATCTCGCGCAGCACGTCCCGCTCCCGCGCGGTCAGCTCCTCCCGCTGGCCGCGCACGTCGCGCCTGGCCAGCAGGCCCTCCACGACCTTGGGGTCGATGACGGAGCCGCCCGCGGCCACCGCCTGGATCGCGCCGAGCAGCTCGTCCAGGTCGCCGACGCGGTCCTTGAGCAGGTACGCGTACCCCTCGGTGCCGTGCTTGAACAGCTCGAACGCGAACAGGGCGTCCGAGAATTGCGACAGCACCACCACGCCCACCTCGGGGTGGGCGGCGCGGATGCGGTGGGCGGCGTCGATGCCCTCGAAGCCCTGCCGCCACTGCCCGCCGGGCATCCTGATGTCGGTGACGACGACGTGGGGGCGCAGGCGGCGTACGGCGTCGAGCAGCTCGTCGGCGTCACCGACCGCGCCGACGACGCTCACCTCGCCCGACAGCTCGAGCAGCCGCCTGGTGCCCTCGCGCACGAGGTAGTGGTCGTCGGCCACCACCGTGCGGATCTGCTCAGCCATCGACGGGCACCCATGCGTCCATCCGCGTCCCCTTCCCCGGTTCGCTGTCCACGGTCAGTCCGCCGCCGAGCGCGTCGAGGCGGTCGGCGAGGGTGGCGAGCCCTCTGCGGGCCGCCGTACGCGGGTCGAAGCCCGTGCCGTCGTCGGCCACGGTGGCGCGCAGGCGTCCGTCGTCCTGCGACAGGCGCACGTCGATGTGGCCGGGTGCGGCGTGTTTGAGTGCGTTGGCCACGGCCTCGCTGACCGTGAAGTACAAGGCGCCCTCGATCTCGTCGGCGAAGCGGCGGGCGCGCAGCGGCGGCGGGGCGCTCACCGTCGTACGGACGGGCAGCCGCGAGCAGCGCTCCTCCACGGCCTCGACCAGCCCGCCCTGGCTGAGCGATGACGGGTGGATGCCGGCGGCCAGCTCGCGCAGGTCGTCGAGCGTCTGCCGGGCCTGCTCGCGCAGATGGGTCAGCATGTCGGGGCCGGCGCCCGTGGCCCTGGCGAGTTCGAGCCCGGCGATGAGGGCGACGAGCTGCTGCTGCACGCCGTCGTGGATGTTGCGCTCGATGCGGCGCCGCTCGGCCTCCTGCGCGTTGACCAGGCGGGCGACGAGCCCGGCGCTCTGGATGGCGAGCCCGGCGGGCACGGCGAGCGCTTCGAGCAGGCGCCGGTCGGTACGCGTGAGCGGCCCGCCGTCCCTGGGCCCGCAGGCGATACGGCCGAGGTCGCCGGGCACGGGCAGCTCAAGGGCGGGCGGCCCGTCCTCCTCGCCGGCGACCACGCGGGTGCCGTCGGCCAGCGTGACGGCCGCCCACCTGAGGTCGAGCCCGGCGCGGATGGCGGCGGCGAGTCTGCCGAGCTGCTCCACGGGCTCGGAGGTGCCGGCGAGCGCGGTGCCGAGGTCGGACAGCACCTCGTCCGCGGTCGGCCGCAGGTCGAACACGAGGTGCAGGCGCGAGCCCCTGAGGCCGACGCGGACGTCGAGCAGCCGGTGCCGGAAGATCGCCACGGTGATCGCGGCGGGCAGCGCCCCGACGATCGCCAGCAGCCCGACCATGATGACGGGCCAGGCCTGCTCGCGGGCGCCGAGGGAGCCGCCCAGGCCGAAGAAGAGCGCGACCACGCCGGCCAGGGTGGCGGCGGTGCCGCCGACGATCCAGGCGTACTGGCCGCGCTCCCCGGACGGGCTGCGCCGCCAGCGCACCACGAGCCCGCAGAACACCACCACCGCCATGATGATCACGACGAGCTGCCCGGCCGCCTGCACGAGCGCGACGGCGAGATCGCGCGGCGTCATGGGGCCGCCTGGCGGGCCGTAGGGGTTCTCGGCCACCAGCACGGTGCCGGCGGTGTGCACGACGAGCGCGGCGGCGGAGATCCACGCCACCGGACGCCAGCGCCGCGAGGGCAACCGGCCGTCGGGGAACAGCAGCGGCACGAAGATCCAGGTCAGCGCGTAGAAGGGGGCGTAGAGGGCGGTGAGCGGGACGACGACCAGGTCGGATGCGCCGCGCGCGGACAGCCCGACGCCGAGCCCGGCCAGCCCGAACAGCAGCGCGGCGGTCAGCAGCAGCGGGCCGTAGCGCAGCTCGGGCCGCCGCACGGTCAGCAGCCAGCCCAGCGCGGGCAGCGGCAGCGTGATCACGACGTAGACCCACTGCGTCGCCGGGGCGGGCAGGCCACTCTCCAGGAGCGCGCCCGTGGTGGCGGTCGCGGCCGCGGTCAGCGCCGTCAGCCCGGCCAGCGGCCTCGAACTCATAGGCTCCCATCGTGGCGAGCGTGCGGGTGGGCGTCTATGAGGTTATCCGCATATTTCGTACGGCCATCCGCACCTGCCACGACGGTGGCTCACACGGTGGTCCCCGGCCGGGCGACGGCGATCGAATGGTGGTCACGTAGCCGACCCCCGAAGGAGGGTGCATGACCACCCGATCGAAGCCCGCCCGGTTCCTCGCCGCCGCCACGCTCGCGGCGACCATGACGGTGACGACGACGGTGACGACGACGGCGGCTCACGGGAGCGCCGCCGTACCCGCCCAGGCCGCCAGCACCTCCGCGGCGGGCGCCGTCGCGGCGCCGGCGATCCCGGACACGCCGGCGGGCAAGCAGCTCGGCTGGGTGCTGGAGGCGGTGTCCCGCGCGCCGCTCCCCGAAGCCGAGCTGCGCGCGCACTTCGCCGCCGGTTTCCTCGCGAGCATCCCGCCGGCCCAGCTCAACCAGGCGCTGGCGGCTTTCAAGGGCATGAAGCTGGAGCGGCTGACGTCCGCGCAGGACCGGCAGCTCGTGGCCCGCGCGCTGGTCGGCCGCACCCCGATCGACCTGGCGCTCACCGTCGACGGCGGCGGCCTGATCGACGGGCTGCGGTTCGGCGCGCCCGAGGTGCGCAGCTGGAGCGAGGCCGACCGGCGGCTGCGCGCGATCGCGCCGCGCACCGGCTTCCTGGCGGCCGAGCTGACCGCCGGCGGCGGGTGCCGTCCCGTGCACGCCATCGCCGCAGGCAAGCGCCTGCCGCTCGGATCCATGATCAAGCTGTACGTGCTCGGCACGGTCGCCCAGCAGATCAAGAGCGGCCGGTTCGGCTGGGACACCGAGCTGACGATCACGCGGGAGCTGAAGAGCCTGCCGGGCGGCGAGCTGCAGGGGCGGCCCGACGGCAGCAAGGTCACCGTGCTTGAGGCGGCCAAGCTGATGATCTCGATCAGCGACAACACGGCCACCGACCTGCTGATCCACAAGGTGGGCCGCGAGGCGGTCGAGCGGACGCTGCGCTCCTGGGGCGTGCGCGACCGGCGCAACGAGCCGCTGCTGACCACCAGGGACCTGTTCGTGCTCAAGGGCGTGAAGTATCCGCGCCACGCCTCGAAGTATCTGGCGATGAGCGACGCGAAGCAGCGCTCCTACCTGGAGAAGGTGGTGGCCGGGCAGGACCTGTCGGCGTTCGAGCCGTACACGGCGCCGCGCGAGCTGGACACCGTGGAGTGGTTCGCCTCCCCCAAGGACATCTGCCGCGCCTACGCGGAGCTGGTGAAGCTCGGCGACGAGCACATCGGGCAGGTCATGTCGATCAACGACGCCGGGCTCGGGCTGGACAAGAAGGCGTGGCCGACCGTGTGGTTCAAGGGCGGGTCGGAGCCCGGCCTGTCGGACCTGAGCTTCCTCGCGCGGACGGCCGGCGGGAAGACGTACGTGGTGGTGGCGATGGGGGTCGACGGGAAGGCGCCGATCAGCGGGGCGGCGACGCTCGACCAGGTCGCCGTGGCGCGCGGCGCCTTCACCCTCGCCAACCGCTCCTGACCCACCCAGACCAGAACGGCCGGGCGCCCCGCCTCGGACGAGCATCGCTGCGGGCCTCCAACGGCCAGACGCCCGGCTCGGGGCGGGCGTCTGGTCCGGGCGGCTCTACTTCAGGGTCAGGCAGGCGACGCGGTCGCCGGCGGTGCCGACCTGGGGACCCGACTTCTTGGTGGCCTTGGAGTGGATGACCAGCGAGCCGGGCAGCTTGGCACGCTCCAGCGCCCAGTCGTTGCGGGCGGCCGAGCGGCCCTGGCCCTCCTCGTCGGTGGTGAAGTCGAGCCACACCTCGCTCACCGGGTCGATCTGGCCGGGGTGGTGCTGGTAGTGGGGGCCGGCGGCCTCCGGGTCGGTGCCGCACGGCTTGGCGTGCAGGTGGGCGCCGTACGTGCGGCGCGGCAGCAGCCCTTCGACCACGAGCGAGGTGCGGGTCTGCCCGCCGGACGACTCGACGGTGACGCTGGCCTGTGCCCCCTGGGGGGCGAGCTTGCGGTCGTAGACGATGGCCGCGGTGTCGTCCTTGGAGAACTCGCCCGCCGCGCTCAGGTTGATCGTCTCGTCGGGCGCGGTCTTGGCGTTCTGGACCGGCGCGGACGGCCCCGCGCACGACGTGATGGAAGCCGCCACAGTGGCGGTCGCCGCCAAGCTGAGCAGGAACGCGGACACACGCATGAGACCCCCCATGAATCCGAGCCCATCCGGCACGCGGGCTCCGAGAGGCACCCACTCTAACGAGTGACCGGGCCGCTACGTATCGTCATTCCGCTGCAGCGCCATGTTTTGCCACGATCTCGTCGATTTGTGCCGCCAGTGTGACGTCCTTGTCCGTCAGGCGGCCCGCCGAGTGGGTGGTGAGCGCCAGGTGCAGCGTGCGCCAGCGGATGTCGATGTCGGGGTGGTGGTCGAGCTCCTCGGCCCGTACGGCGATCTCGTCCACGATGCGGATCGCGGTCGGGAAGTCGGGCGCGGTGACCGTACGCCTGATCTCCTCGCCCACGCGCTGCCAGGCCGGCACGGTGGCGAGCTTGCTCTCGATGTCCATGGCACCACCGTACGGCGGCGCCCCCGTGAGCGTCCGGAGGCGCCGTCGTGGCGTCAGCCGAAGTGCGCCCTGGTCTCCGCGAACGCCTGGTCGGTGCCCTCCAGCGCGACCGCAACGTCCTCCTCGGTGTGAGCGGCCGACAGGAACCAGTTGTGCCAGGGGTGCAGGTAGACGCCGTGCCGCAGGCAGGCATCGGTCCAGTGCATGGCCACCGACAGGTCGGCGTCGCCGTCGAAGCTGAGCCACGGGATCGTCACGGGGCCGGTCTGGTTGATCGTGAAGCCGTGGGACTTGGCCTGCGCGTACAGGCCCTCCCTGAGCTGGGTGCCGGCCCGCTCCATCGCGGCGATGCCGTCGGTGTCGCGCAGGGTCTCGATCGTGGCCTTGGCCGCCGCCATCGCCACCGCCGAGAACCAGAACGAGCCGGTCGAGTAGAGCTGCTGGGCCGCGCCGCGCAGCGCGTCCGTGCCGGTGACGGCGGCGATCGGGTAGCCGTTGGCCATCGCCTTCGACCAGGCGGTCAGGTCGGGGCGCACGCCGTACGGCTCCCACGACCCGCGCAGGTCGATGCGGAACCCGGCGCGCACGTCGTCGATGACCAGCGCCGCGCCGATGCGGTCGGCCAGGGCCCGCGCGCCGCGCGCGAAGGCGGGCTCCACCAGCTCCTGGTCCTCGAACGAGTCGTGCTTGAAGGGCGTGACGATGATCGCCGCCACGTCGCCCTCGACGGTGGCGGCCGCGGCCTCCAGCGACTCCAGCGAGTTGTAGGCGAACTCGACGAGGTCGGCCCGCTCGTTGGGGGTGGTGCCGGCGGGCGACGGCGTGCACCAGGGGTCGGCCCCGTGGTACGCCCCGTGCGCCATCAGCACCTTCGTCCTTCCGGTCGCGGCCCGCGCGACCATGAGGGCCTGGGTGGTGGCGTCGGTGCCGTTCTTGGAGAACATCGCCCAGTCGGCGCTGGGGATGGTGTCCACCAGCAGCTCGGCCAGCTCCACCATGATCGCGCCAGGCCCGTTGAGGCAGTCGCCGAGCGCGGCCTGCCGGGCGGCGGCCTCCTCGACGCGCGGGTGGTGGTGGCCCAGCACGACCGGGCCCCAGCTGCACATGAAGTCGATGTACGCGCGGCCGTTCGCGTCCCACTGGCGGCAGCCTTGGCCGCGCTCGAAGAACTGCGGGAAGCCGGGGGCGAACAGGGCGGCGTTGAGGTGGCCGTACATGCCGCCCGGGACGACCTTGAGTGCGCGCTGACGAAGCTCTGCGTCGGTCATGGGAGTGAGTCCTTGAGGAGGGAGACGCCCCTTTTAAAGGAGGGCGAGGGTGGAGTCGAGATCGGTCAGCCCGGCGTCGGAGCCGAGGCCGGTGGCGACGCGGGCGGCCGCGGCGGTGCCCCAGCGGGCGGCGGTCAGCACGTCGCGGTCGTGGAGCAGCCCGGTCAGGAACCCGGCGCAGTACGCGTCACCGCACCCGGTCGTGTCGGCCACCTCCGTCTTGAGCGCCGGCACCCGCTCCTCGGCCTCCGCCGTGACGACGAGGCTGCCCGCCTCCCCCTGTGTGACGAGCACGCCACGGGGGCCGTCGGCCAGTAATGCCCGCGCGGCGGAGGCGACGTCGGGTTCGCCGGTCATGAGCAGGGCCTGCGACTCGTTGGGCAGGACGTAGTCGACGTGCGGCAGGAACGCCCTGGCCATGCCCAGCAGGTCGGGCATCTCCGACAGCAGGTCCATCGTGACGACGGTGCCGGCCGCGCGCAGCTCGTCGAGCAGGGCGAAGAAGGCGGGGTCGCCGAGGCCGAACGTGACGTCCATGCCGCCCAGGTGCACGGCCCTGGCGCGGCGCAGCACGGCCACGTCGAGGTCGGCGTAGGCGACGGTGAGGTTGGCGCCCGGCACGTGGAAGCTGGGGCGGCCGCCGTCCGGCCTGATGGGCAGGATCGAGGCCGCCGTGCGCTCCCCTGCCCTGCGGACCAGCGCGGAGGTGTCGACCCCGCGCTTGGCCAGCACCATGAGCAGGAAGTCGGCGAGCTCGTCGTCGCCGACCGCTCCCATGGTGACCACGTCGTTGCCCAGTTTGACCAGATCGACCGCGGTGCCCGCGGCGGCGCCCGCCGCGGTCAGGCGGATCTGGTCGACCAGCACGGTGTCCTGGCCCTCGGGGATGTGATCGACGGGCCTGGCGAGGATGTCGACGATGTGGACGCCGACGGTGACGACGGTCATAGTCTAAATAGACAGACGTCCGAATAAAAAGTCAACGGAGGGACCGATGCCGAAGATCGTCGATCACGACGAGCGCAGGCGCGAGGTCATGTCAGCGGCGCGCCGGGTGATCGTCAGGGACGGCATCGACGCCGCCACCACCCGCGCCATCGCCAAGGAGGCGGGCTACTCCAACGGGGTCCTCGCCCACTACTTCGCCGACAAGGACGAGATCCTGCTCTCCGCGCTGCGGCAGTCGCACGAGCGCATCCGCGCCCGCCTGACCGCCAAGGTCGAGGGGGCCTCCGGGCCGCTGGCCGCCCTGCGCGAACTGCTCCTCGACAACCTGCCCCTGGACGCCGACCGCGCCCAGGAGACCCGCCTGGAGGTCAGCTTCTGGAGCCGCAGCCTCGCCGCCGAAGAGCTGGCCGAGGTCCAGCGCGCAGAGGCGAGCGACCTACGAGCCGCCGTCCGCGCCCTCCTCGACCGCGCCCATGAGGCGGGTGAGCTGCGCGGCGACCGGACCCTCGCCGACAACCCGGACGACCTCGCCGCCCCTGACACCCCGAAGGCCCCCAGCACACCCCACGACCTCGCCGCCCCCGACACCCCGAAGGCAACCAGCGCATCCGACGACCTCGACGACCTCGCTGAGGAGTTGCTGGCGCTGGTCGATGGGTTGAGTTTGCATCTGCTGCTCTATCCCGGGCGGTTGAGCCGGGAGCGGGCCGAGCGGATCATGCTGGGGGCGATCGAGCGCCTGTGATGGACTACATTCCCGGCATATGACCTTTCGCGAGCAATTGTGCGAGTACGGCCGCCGCGCCGTCGAGCTGGGCCTGGTCATCGGGACGTCCGGGAACCTCAGTGTGCGCGAGGGCGACCGGATCGCGGTGACCCCGTCGGGCGTCGCGCTCGACCGGCTGACCCCCGAGATGTGCCCGATCGTGGACCTGGCGGGCCGGCTCGTCGAGGGCGACCTGCAGCCGTCCAGCGAGACCCCCATGCACCTGGCCGTCTACGAGACCACCGACGCGCGCGCCGTGGTGCACACGCACTCGGTCTTCGGCACGGTGGTGGCCACGACGATGACCGAGCTGCCGCCGGTGCACTACAACACGCTGCTGCTCGGCGGGGTGGTCAGGGTGGCGCCGTACGCCACGTACGGCACGCCCGAGCTGGCCGCGAACGTGCGCGCCGCCCTGGAGGGCAGGCGGGCCGCCCTGATGGCCAACCACGGCGGGGTGAGCATCGGGGCGACGCTGGAGGAGGCGTTCGAGGCCACGCGGGTGCTGGAGTGGCTGTGCGAGGTGTACGTGCGCGCGTCCGGCGTCGGCAAGCCGGCCGTCCTGACGGACGAGCAGCTCACCGCCGTGGTCGAACGCGCGCTCAACCCGCCGGAGTTCCCCCGGGCCTGACGGCGTCACGCCAGCGCGACCTGCTCGGCGAGGCCGAGCGGGAGCCCGCCGGAGCCCGCGATGCGGTCGTGGAACTCCTTCAGGGTGCCGCGGAACGACGCGCGGATGCGGTCGATCTCGATGGCGCCCGTCAGGTAGGAGGGGGCCTGCGTCGGCCAGGCGCAGTAGCGGTTGACCTCGCCCTGCGCGGTGCCGGGCGACAGCGACGACTTGGTCGACATGAACGTCTCCGCCTCCTCGATCGACATGTCCTCGCAGTGCAGCGCGGTGTCCACGATGATGCGGGCGGCCCGGAACATCCGGAAGTCGAGGTGCGCGAGCAGGGTGGCCGGGGTGTCGAAGTAGCCGTGCTCCTGCAGCAGCTTCTCGACGTAGAGGGCCCAGCCCTCGGTGAAGTACGGCGTCCTGAAGACCTTCCTGACCGTACGCGGGTTCTCCGCGATGTACGACAGGTGCCAGTGGTGCCCCGGGTACGCCTCGTGCACCGCGATCGACGGCATCTGGGCGTGCGCGTTGGTCCGCAGCCGCTGGCGTACCTGATCGGGGGTGAAGTCGTCCGGCGTGAACGGCACGAAGAAGACGCCCTGGCGCGAGGCGCTGAGCGGCGGGGGCGCCATGTAGTGGGCCACGGACAGCACCGGGCGGTTGTACTCGGCGGACGGCAGCACCAGGCACTTCTCGCCGTCGGCGAAGGTGACCAGGTCGTGCTCGCGGACGAATGCCTGGGCGCGCCTGGTCTCGGCCTCGTACTCGGCGCGCATCTCGTCGAGCGTGGCCGGGTGGTCGTCCATGAGGAACTCCATGGCGGCCCGCCAGTCGCGGCTCCCGTTGACCTGGACCGCGACCTCCTGCATGCGGGCGTCCAGCTCGGCCCAGGCGGCCCTGCCCTTCTCGTGCAGCTCGGCGGCGCCGTAGCCGAGCATCTCGCGCTCGCGCAGCAGCGTGGAGTAGAGCCGCTCCCCCATGCGCCAGGTGCCGCCGCACTCGAAGGTCTCGAGGAAGGTGACCAGCTCGTCGAAGGCGCGCGCGGCCGGCTCGGCGGCCTCGGCCAGGCGGGCGCGCAGCCCGGGGTCGTCGACCATGGACGGGATCGTGCGGGTGAGGAAGTTCCGGCCGGTACGCGCCTGCCCGAGCCCCCGCTTGACCAGCAGCGGGGCGGCCAGGTCCGGGTCGAGGTTGGCGCGGCAGGCGGCGAGCACGCCGGGCACCTCGGCCAGCCGGGACAGCGCGGCGCTCACCAGATCGGGCTCGGGCTTGAGCCGGTGCTGGAAGGGGGCGTACATGGAGGTGAAGATCGCGCCGAGGTAGACGCTCGGGTCGCGGCGCCACTCGGGCCAGGCGGCCTTCGCGATGGCACCTCTGAGCTGCGACAGGACGAGGTCCCTGTCGATCGCGTCGTCCAGGGTGGAAGCTTCTTGGGCCGAGAGGCGTTCGAGCCAGCGGACCTGCTCGCGTTCGCGGTTGTGCCAGGCGTCAGCGGTCCAGTCGCCGAGTGTGTGATCGTAGCCCTCGGCTCCCAGCGTGGCGGCGACGATCGGCTGGTCGGAAAAGTACCACTTGAGAAACTCGTCCACCGGTGCACCATATCCTGAGCAAATGCCCCTCCAGATCACTGGCGCGCTAGGTGACCCTGACCTGATCCGCCTCCCCTGGGAAGTCCCGCTGCAGGACTGGCCGCAGCACCATCTGGTCGATCTGCCGCGCGGCATCTCGCGGCACGTGGTCCGCTTCGCCCGGCTCTCCGGCAAGGTGTACGCGATCAAGGAGATCAGCGAGCGCTACGCCAAGCGGGAGTACCAGCTGCTGTGGGACCTGGCCAGGCTGGACGCGCCCGCCGTCGAACCCGTGGCGTACGTCACCGGCCGCGAGGACGGCCTCGACGCCGCGCTCATCACCCGCCACCTGCAGTTCTCGCTGCCCTACCGCGCGGTCATGTCGGGCACCCTGCGCCCCGACACGCTCACCCGCCTGCTCGACGCGCTGGCCGTGCTGCTGGTGCGGCTGCATCTCAACGGCTTCTACTGGGGTGACTGCTCGCTGTCGAACACGCTGTTCAGGCGGGACGCGGGCGCGTTCGCGGCGTACCTGGTGGACGCCGAGACCGGCGAGATGCACCCGATGATCAGCGAGGGCCAGCGGCTCGGCGACATCGACACCGCGCACACCAACATCTTCGGCGAGATGCTCGACCTGGAGGCCGGCGGGCTGCTGCACCCGTCGATCGACCCCATGGAGACCGCCGAGGACATCGTGGCCCGCTACCACCGCCTCTGGAACGAGATCAACGAGAGCGAGATCATCGAGGAGGTCGACTGGCACCGCGTGGAGCAGCGCATCAGGCGGCTCAACCTGCTGGGCTTCGACGTCGCCGAGATGATGGTGCGGCGCAAGGTCGGCACAGGACGGCTCATCGTCCGCCCCAAGGTCGTGGACGCCGGGCACCACCAGCGGCGGCTGCTCAGGCTGACCGGCCTTGACGTCGAGGAGAACCAGGCCAGGCGGCTGCTCAACGACCTCGACGGCTTCCGGGTGGCCAAGGGCCTGCGCCACGAGGACGAGGCCATCGTGGCGCACCGGTGGCTGGCCGAGGTGTTCCAGCCGACGGTCGAGGCGATCCCGGCCGAGCTGCGCGGCAAGCTGGAGCCCGCGCAGCTCTTCCACGAGATCCTGGACCACCGGTGGTACCTGTCGGAGCAGGCGGGCGCCGACGTCGGGCTGGCCAAGGCGGTGGAGTCGTACGTGGACAACATCCTCGTGCACAAGCCTGACGAGCGGGCGTTGCTCCCTGAGGACGCGGATCAGTGAGCCCGGTCAGTAAGCGACGCAGATCCGCCTGCGGACGTTGGCGTTCTTCTCCAGCTCGTCGGCGATCGCGACCGCGTAGTCCTCTGCGCTGATGAAGCTGCGGCCCTGCTCGTCGCTGAGCAGGGTGTCGCCGCCCACTCTGAACACGCCGGTGCGCTCCCCCGGCGCGATCTCCGCCGCCGGGGAGACGAACGTCCAGTCGAGGTCGCCGACCTCGCGGTAGAGGCGCAGCAGGGCCCGCCCGGCCAGCGCCTCCTTCTTGTAGATCTCGGGGAACTCGGGCGTGTCCACGAGGTCCTGGCCGGGAGCCACCTGGAGGCTGCCGGCGCCGCCGACCACGATCAGCCGGCGCACCCCGGCCGCGCGCAGGCCGTCGATGAGCGCCTTGTTGGCCTCGATGAACGGCGGCTCGGGCTCGGTGCCGTCGCGCGGCGGGGCGATGGCGGAGACGACGGCGTCGTGGCCGGGCGCCAGGGTGGCGGTGTCGCGGACGTCGCCCTTGACGGGGCCGCCGCCGCGGCTGACGCCGGTCACCTCGTGGCCGCGGTCGCGGAGCTCGGCGGCGATGCGCTGCCCGACCATGCCGGTCGCGCCAAAGACAAGGATCTTCATACGGCCAAGAGTATCCATCGGGTACTGGTTACTTCATCGTGCTATAAGTACCTCATGGATACTGGCGACGTCTTCGATCCCGACTGCCCGACCCGGGTGGTCCTCGACCGGATCGGCGACAAGTGGTCGGCCCTCGTGCTGCTCTGCCTCATCGGGGGGCCGATGCGGTTCACCCAGCTCAGAGCGCGGATCGGCGGGGTCACGCCCAAGGTGCTGACCCAGACGTTGCGGGCGATGGAGCAGGACGGGCTGCTGACGCGCGAGGTGTTCGCGGAGGTGCCGCCGCGGGTCGAGTACACGCTGACCGACCTCGGGCGCTCGCTGCACGGGCCGATCTCGGTGGTGGCCGCGTGGGCGGAGGACAACGTCCACGAGATCATGCGCTGCCGCGAGAAGCACGCGCAGCCCTGATCGGCCCCAGCGGGCCGATCAGAGCTGGAGGGTTCAGGACGCGGTCAGCTTGGTGATCTCGGCGACGATGTCGGGCCACAGGGCCTTCGGCAGGTCGTGCCCCATCCCCGGATACGTCACCAGTCGCGCCCCCGGCACCGCCTCCGCCGTCGCCCGGCCGCCGGCCACCGGGATCAGCGGGTCGGCCTCACCGTGGATCACCAGCGTGGGGGCGCGGACGCCGGCCAGTGCCTGCGTACGGTCGCCCGACGCCCTGATGGCCGCGAACTGCCGGGCCGTGCCCGCCGGGTCGAAGCAGCGGTCGTAGGCCAGGCCGGCCCGTTCCCTGATGGCCTCCTCGTCCAGCTCGTAGCCCGGTGAGCCGATCGTCGACCAGGTCACCACCGACTGGTCGAGCACGCCGGCGCGGTCGGCGGGCGGCGGCGTCATGAGCGCGGTCATCGCCTCGGGGGTGGGCGGGGCGACGTCGGGTCCCGGCGTGGACATGATGGAGGTCAGGGTCAGCACCCGCTCGGGGTGCTCGATGGCCAGCGTCTGAGCGATCATGCCGCCCATCGAGGCGCCCACGACGTGCGCGGACGGCCAGCCGATGGCGTCCATGAACGCGGCGGTGTCGGCGGCCATGTCCGTCAGCGAATACGGTGCGGGCGCCCCCGGCTGGGGGACGCCCGCGTCGTGGATGTGCGTGGACAGTCCCGCGTCGCGGTTGTCGAACCGTACGACGTGGTGTCCCTGCTCCGCGAGGAGCCGGCAGAGCCCTTCGTCCCACTGGATGAGCTGGGCGCCGAGCCCCATGATCAGGAGGAGCGGCCGCCCTGTGGGTGAGCCGAAGCTGTCATAGGCGATCTCAATGCCGTTTGCGGCTACACGGGTCGTCACGCAGGCCAGAATGTCATTCTGGTACGTGTGGCGTAAAGCCGTCAGCGGGCGGCCGGTACGGCGATGCCACCGGCCTGGGAGTTCTGCTCCTGGTCGGCGGGCGGGGGCGCCGGGTTCCTGTCACGCCTGGACCAGGCGCCGGTCGAGAACGGGACCGGGTGGTTCTTCTTGCCCACGCCGTCGCCCCACTTGGTGATGACGTACTCGACCTCGATGTGGCCCTGGCCGCCGACGCCGTCCACACCGAGCGTGCTGGAGTTGAACCTGCCGCCGGTCAGCTCGGCGAACGTCTTGGCGTCGAGGTCGAGCATGATGCCGCGGTTGGAGGGCTCGCCCGGCCCGCGGTCACCGACGAAGAAGGGCGCCTTCTTGCCCTTGTAGACCACGTAACCCTCGGTCATCAGCGGCCAGCTCGGGCTGGCCGCCAGACCCTTCTGCATGGGCTTGCCGCTGGCCGGCAGCCCGGTGTCACCGGCCCGGCCGGAGGCGTCGTCCCAGAAGTACGAGGCCGTGGTCGAGCCCTTGAGCAGGATCTTCTTGTCTTTGTCGGGGGTGTCGGCGTGCGCGGCCGTACTGGCGCAGGTCAGCATGCCGACGCAGCAGGCGGTCAGCGTGGCGAGGGAACGCAGGCTGAAACGGGCAGACATGAAGCAGCAAAACCCTTCACGAGGGGACGGGGGAGTTGCGCTCGGGCGCGAGGGGATGGGGGCGCGGCGGGGCGGTGGACCCCGCGGCGCTACGCGGAGCGCAATTGACGAGCCTGGGGAAGGGGGCCGCTCAGCGGGCGGCCGTCAAAGAGCGGTCTGGGGGTACGACGCGCTGGAACATGTAATACGTGATCCTCTCCATCACGCCTACCGGGTTAGCTGACGGGTTCGGGCGGTGGAGTTGCCCTACCGGCCGCGCTGGCCGGATTCACCCCGAATGCGGGTGGTTCCCCGGTTCCCGAATGGTTCGGGATTCGGCGCCAGCCGGTCGTCCGTCTTGGGTAAGGACTAGGTCACCGGCTGGTAATGGCGAACACTCTAACGACGGGATCGGACACCCGCAAACGTTTCACCACGAATCGGATAAAGATCTACCTTCAGCGGGAATGCATACAAAAGGGGGCACGGCATGCCGTGCCCCCTGAGGATTCGGTCCTCAGCCGCCGCTCTTGCGCCTGAACGATCTCTTATTGGCAGCCGGCCCGTGCGCCCCGTGAATCTTCGATGGGTCGACGCCCCTGCCACCCGCGCCCGCGCCCGCCTGCTGGCTGCGCTTGCGCTCCAGCGCTTCGCGGAACTTGCGCTTCATCTCGTCCTCGGGAGTTTCGCTGACTTCCGGCTCCGGTGTATCCGCCATGAGGACCTCCATGGTGTTGGGGACACTCAAAGCTTCGCACGCCCCCGCTCATGACGCGAAACCGGCCTCCACCGTGTCTTCAGGCCGCCGCGGCGGCCGGTCCGCCGACTCTGCCGGGTCCGCGAGCCGCCTGTCGGGCAGCGCCACCAGCGCGACCAGGGCGATCACCGCGCCCGCCACCCCGAGCGACGGCACGACCAGGGCAGCGGAGGAGGCGTGCGCGGCTGCGGCGCCCGCCCCGCGTACGCTCGCGGCGAACTCCGCCGTGTAGAGCGTGCCGCCGACGGCCAGCGCCACCGAGCCGCCGATCTGCCGGAAGAAGGCCAGGTTCGCCGAGGCGACGCCGAGGTGGCGCGGCTCCACCGACTGCTGCGCGGCCACCGTCAGCCCGGACAGCATCGGCCCCATGCCGAGCCCCAGCGGCAGCATCCACAGCGCGACCGCCGGGCCGGGGCTGTCCACCGCCAGGTTGAGGCAGAGCAGCGCGCCCGTGACCAGCAGGAACGGCGAGACGAGCAGCCACGGCTTGTACCGCCCGGTCCGCGACATCAGCGCGCCCATGAGCACGCTGCCGGCGACCATGCCCAGCGTCAGCGGGTAGATCCGCAGCCCCGACTCGGTGGCGGCCACGCCCAGCGCCTCCTGGAAGTAGCGGGGCAGGAAGACGACGCCCGCGTACATGCAGAAGGCCGTGACGAACGAGATGAGGTTGACCAGCGTGTACGACCGGTTGGCGAACAGCTCCATCGGCATGATCGGGCTGGCCGCGCGCCGCTCGACCGCCACGAAGACGGCCAGCAGCACCAGCGCCAGCAGGATCGGCCCCGCCACGGCCGCGTCGGTCCAGGTGTGGCCGTCGAGCCCCTTCTCGGTCAGGCCGAGCAGCAGGGACGTGACGGCCACGGTGAAGACCGCGATGCCGGCGTAGTCGGGCCTGCCGCCGCCGCCGGCGCCGGGCCGGCGCGGCAGCCGCAGCACGATGATCGCGATCAGCACGAGGCCGATCGGCACGTTCACGTAGAACGCCCAGCGCCAGCTCGCGTGGTCGGTGAACAGCCCGCCCAGGAACGGCCCCGCCAGGAACGACAGCCCCATCACGCCCCCGAGCGCCCCCTGCACGCGGGCGCCGCCCGAGCGGGGCGGGAACATCTCCATGACCAGCGCGATCGACAGCGGCAGCAGCGCGCCGGCGCCGAGCCCCTGGAGGGCGCGGAAGGCGATGAGCTGCGTCATGTCCTGCGCCGCCCCGGACAGCGCCGAGCCGATGAGGAACACCACCATGCCGATCAGCAGCAGCGGCTTCCTGCCGTGCTGGTCGGACAGCCGCCCGTAGAGCGGCACGGTGACCGTGGAGGTCAGCAGGTAGGCGGTCACCGCCCACGTGTAGAGCGCGCCGCCGCCCAGCTCCGCCACGATGCGAGGCAGCGCGGTGCCCACGATCGTCTGGTCGAGCATCGCCAGGAACATGCCGCCGAGCACGGCGAGCAGAACGACGATGTCACCCTTTTTGTCAGCTCTCACAGGTGAAGATTGATATGTAACTTCTGACATGTCAAGTTTTCGATATGCTCACTGCCATGTCCCTACGGATCGCGCTGCTCGGGCTGCTCTCGGCCGTGGGCCCGGCCAGCGGCTACGACCTGGCCAAGACGTTCGACCACTCGCTCAACCACGTCTGGCAGGCCGGGCACACGCAGATCTATCCCGAGCTGGTGAAGATGACCGCCGACGGGCTCGTGGAGGTCGAGTCGGAGGGCGCGAGGGGCCGCAAGATCTACCGCATCACGCCCGACGGCCGCCGCGAGCTGCGCGGGTGGATGGAGGAGCACGACGCCTCGATGACCGTACGCAGCGAGGTCGCGCTCCAGGCGTTCCTGCTGCACCTGGTGGACCGCGACCAGGCCGTCGCCGTGATCGAGCGCATCAGGGCCCGCTACGTGGCGCGGCTGGAGAAGCTGGAGTCGTTGCGGCCCGGCGAGTTCGGCCACCACGCCCACACCCTCGGCCTCGCCATGGCCCGCGCCGGCCTCCAGTGGGCCGACGACACCCTCGCCGAGCTCAGCAGTCCCGTCACTTGATCCAGCCGCGCCTGGCGGCCATGACCGGCCGCGAACCTGGTCTCCGCCGAGAGCAGCTCCATGATCGTGGAGATGTCACGGGCGGACCGTGCGCAGACTCAGCTGACGGGTGCGTCAGGCGGTGAAGGCCAGGAGGCGGAAGACCGGGTCGGGGGCTCCGGACGTGCCCTGGCCGTGGCCGGTGAAGCTGGTCTCGCCGCACAGCCGCAGCCCGCGCCGGGCCGCCGCCTCGATCACCGTGACGGCCCGGTCAGCGGGCCGCCGGTCAACTTTCATGCTCGCGCCGTGGGCGGCGCGTTTGTCGACGGTGGTGACGTACACACCGCCGGGGCGCAGGACGCGGGCGGCCTCGGCGATCACCGGGCGGGCGTCGTCGAGCAGGTGCAGCAGCCAGATCGTGGTGACCGCGGCCACCGACCGATCTCGTACGGGCAGCAGGCGGCCGTCGCCCAGCACCACCGGCACCCGGCCGGCGGCGAGGCGGGCCATCCCGGCGGAGGCGTCCACCCCCAGCACTCGCAGCCCGTCCCCGGCCAGCTCACGCGTCACCAGGCCGGTGCCGCAGGCGACGTCGAGCAGGGTGCCGCTGCCGGGCAACAAGGCGCGCACCGCCCGCGCGGCCGCCTGTGCGCGGGGCAGGCCGCCGCGGGTCGCGTCGTAGCGGGCGGCTTCCCTGTCGTAGTCGAGCACGCGTCCAGTATCGCGGCGCTAACGCCGGTTCGGTAAAAATGCCCGGCTCTCTTCCTGGTGTTGCGTTGGAGCGGCTCAGGAAATATGTCCGGCGATGAGTGTTTTCGGTCGTGATTTGGCGATGGACCTCGGAGCCGCAAGCACGCGCATCTACGCCAAGCGCAGGGGCATCGTGCTCGATGAGCCCTCGGCGGTGATGTGCGACGGCCGCACCGGGAAGGTCATCGGCTACGGCGCGGAAGCCGCCGCCCTCGGGGGCGGCGGCCGTACGTGCTGGCCGGTACGCGGCGGGCTGCCCGCCGACACCGAGCTGGCCCGGCGCATGATCCGGCACTTCCTGCGCAAGGTGCACTGGCACCCCTACTCCCGGCCGCGCGTCGTCATGGCGCTGCCCGGCGACTCGACGCCGATCGACCGGGCGGCGCTGCGCGACATCGCGTACGAGGCGGAGGCCAGGATCGCCCGGCTGGTGCCGCACGCGGTGGCGGCGGCGCTCGGCGCGGGCCTGGAGCTGTCGGACTGCACGGGCCACATGGTGATCGACATCGGCCGCGACAGCGCGCGCATCGCCGTACTGTCGGGCGAGTCGGTGGTGGCATCGGGCTCGGTCCCGTACGGGGGGCTGGCGATCAACCGGGCGATCGCCAGGTTCGTCGAGCGGGAGCACGGCCTGCTGCTCGACGACGACGAGGCGGAGTCGGCCAAGCGCCGGTCCTCGGGCACGAACTCCGAGGTCACCGTGCGGGCCAGGGACCCGGAGACCGGGCGCGAGCACGACCTCGTGCTGCCCGTACAGAAGATCTTCGAGGCCACCGAGCCGTCGTTCGAGTCGATCGCGCGCACGGCGGTGGAGACCGTCGAGCGCTGCCCGGCCGAGCTGGCCGCCGACCTCGGCGTGCGCGGCGCGGTCGTGGTGGGTGGCGGCGCGCTGCTGCGCGGCCTCGGCCGGTGCCTGCGCGGAGCCCTGTGCATGCCGGTACGCCGCGCGGACCGCCCGCTGGAGGCCGTGGCGCTAGGACTGGGCCGCTGCGTGGACGAGCTGGGGCTGATCGGGAGGTTCCGCAGCCGTAGGTGAGCGACCCCCCGTTCCGACAGGAGGTAGGCCATGACCGTCCGCGGCATCGATCACGTCGGGGTCACCGTGCCCGACCTGGAGGCGGCCACCGCGTTCTTCGTCCGCGCGTTCGGCGCCGAGGTGCTCTTCGACACCCTTCCGCGCGAGCGGGGACCCAAGGGCGGCTGGGCGACCGAGCGGCGCCTGGGCGTGCCGCAGGGCACGGCCGAGGTGGCGGTCCGCATGCTGCGCCTGCCGGACGGGCCCGGCATCGAGCTGTTCGAGTTCAGCGGGCCCCGGCAGGGCGGGCCCGTGGTGCCGTGTGACCTGGGGTGGCAGCACGTCGCGGTGTACGTGGACGACCTGGACGAGGCGCTGCGGCTGGTCACCGAGGCGGGCGGGACGGCGCTGTCGGAGCCGGTGCCGTTGCCGGGCCCCGAGGCGGGCCCGCACAACCGGTTCGTCTACTGCCGGACGCCCTGGGGCGCGACGGTGGAGCTGGTCACGTATCCGGACCCGCAGGCGTACGAGAAGGAGACGGACCTGCGCCGCTGGCGTCCTTAGCGCTCGTCGACGATCTCTCCCTCCTCACTGGTCGGGTCCTTGACCAGCGCGAACGCCGGCCCGGTCGCGGGCAGGTCGTGGGCGCCGGCGACCGCCGCCTCCATGGCGGCCCTGGAGTCCCAGCGCCAGGAGTCGACCCAGGTGCGCTCGTCCGGCCGGATGAGCCTGGTCTCGGACAGACCGGGGAAGCGGGTGCGTACGGCGCTGATGAGGTCGGCGCGCCGGGCGAGGATCTGGTCGGCGTCGGCAGGGTCGGCGGTGAAGCGCACGATGCGCAGCACGGACATGGTTGGAGTCCTTCGCTAGAGTTGACTTCTAGTTACTAGACTAGAGTTAAACTTCAGCGAATGAGCGATGTCAAGAGGGTGGGCAAACGCGCCCAGAAGGCCAAAGAGACCAGGGCGCGCATCTTGCGGGCCGCCGGCGAGCTGTTCGTCCACGACGGCTACGGCGCCACCAACCTGCAGGACGTCGCCACCAGGGCGGGGGTGGCCGTCCAGACCATCTACTTCGTCTTCGGCAACAAGCGCACGCTGCTCAAAGAGCTGGTCGACGTCACGATCGCGGGCGACGACGAGCCGGTGGCGACCATGGACAGGCCCTGGTTCAAGGAGGCGCTGGCCGCCCCGACGGCCGCCGGGCACCTGCGGGCGCTCGTCCACGGGTCGTCCGCCGTGCTCGCCAGGGTCGCGCCGATCATGAAGGTGCTCGACACCGCCGTCGCCATGGACCCCGAGGTCGCGGCGGAGTGGACGCAGGACACCGACCCCCGCCACGTCGTGCACACCGCCGCCGCGCGGAGCCTGATGGCCAAGCCGGGCGCCCGCGCCGACGTGCCGCCTGAGCAGGCCGCCGACGTGCTGTACGGGCTGCTCAGCCCCGAGCTCTACCTGCTGCTCGCGGGAGCGCGGGGCTGGCCGCACGAGCGGTTCGAGGAGTGGGTGCACGACACGCTGGCGGCCCAGCTCCTCGACCGCTGAAACCCCTCGATCGGCGCGAAGGTCCTCGATATGGTCGAAGGGTGCGCACCGGCCGTCACGCCCTTTCCGCGGTGCTCATCTGCGCCGCGGCGATGACGGCCTGCACCGCGGGCTGCACTGCGGCCGCCGAGCTGCCCTCCTTCGAAGAGGCGTCGCGGCAGCTCGACCACGACGCCGACACCCTGCTCGGCGCCGGCCTCAGCGGGCCGGCGGTGCGCCTGCGCGACGACGAGACGTGCGTGCCCGGGCAGGTGCGGCACGCGGTCCGCGCCGAGGGTGACCTGGCCGGCTCCTCCGACAGGCTGCTCGAACGGCTGGGCGCGCTGGGCTACGACCGCGTCGCCGACGACGTCGATCTGCGTGACGACGCCGAGGACGTCGCGCTCTTCCGCAACCCGCGCACCCAGGTGACGTTCGAGCTGACCCTGCGCCCCGAGGACGGCGACGGCGTCCGCGTGATCGGCAAGACCGTCTGCTACGCGACCGGCTGACGCCGGGCGCGCCGAGGCCACCGTCCGGCCCGGACGAGCGTCAGGGCGTCGCCAGTGCCTCCGTCGGGGACAGGCGGGAGGCGCGTACGGCCGGGTAGAGGCCGGCGGCGGCGCCGATGGCGAGGGTCGCGGCCAGCCCGCCCGCCGTCGCCCAGGCGGGCACGACCGACGGCCAGCCGCTGTAGAGCGCGTACGCCGTCGTCACCCCCGTCCCGAGCAGCACGCCGCCGATCCCGCCCAGCGCCGACAGCAGCAGCGACTCGGCCAGGAACTGCGTGCGGACCTGCCCCCTCGTCGCGCCCAGCGAGCGGCGCAGCCCGATCTCGGCCCGGCGCTCCAGCACGGAGATGACCATCGTGTTGGCCACGCCGACCCCGCCCACGAGCAACGCCACCGCCCCGACGCCCAGCAGCAGCCCGGCGAACGCCTGACTGGTCGCCTGCTTGGCGGCGAGCGCGTCGGACGGGCGGGAGACGTCCACCTCGTTGGGCGCCTGCGGGTTGGCGGTGGCGCCGAGCACCTCGCGTACGGCCTCCAGCCGCGCCTCGTCGGAGCGGGTGTAGAGCGTGGTCGGATGCCCGTCGAAACCCAGCCGCCCCTCGGCCACCGGCCACCCGACCAGCACGCCGCTGTCGAGGTCGGGGGCCAGCGCCACCGGCTCCAGCACCCCGACCACGGTGAACCTGACGCCGCCCACCACGATCTGGGTGTCCTGGCCGGGCGCGCCGATGCCGAGCCGCCGCGCGGCGTCCGCTCCGACGACGGCGGCCGGGTAGCGCTCGGTGGCCGCGTTCAGCCAGGTGCCGCCGCTCAGCGTGGCGCCGATGGTGGCGGGCAGGTCGAGGCGGGCGGCGTACGTGCTGAGGCCGCCGGTCTGCGCCTCCGGGATGCGCTCCGAGCGGTAGACCTTGGCCTCGGAGACCTTCCCGACCGACGACACCGCCCGTACGGGGCCGATGCGCGCGATCATCGCCTCGGCGTCCATCGGCAGCTGCGCGGCTTCCCCCATGAGCGTGGTGCCCGAGGTGACGGTGAGCAGGTTCGTGCCCAGCGCGGAGAGCTGGCGGTCCAGCTCGGCGCCCGACGACGACGAGAGCCCGACCACGCCGACCATGGCGGCGATGCCGATGGCGATGCCGAGCGCGGACAGGAACGCCCGCAGCGGCCTGGTCCGCAGGCCGATCGCGCCGACCCGCAGCACGTCGCGGGCCCGCATCCGGGCCGGGACGGGCCGGGGCCGCACCTCCATGAGCGTCATCACGCCCCGCCCTTCCACAGCCGCACGGGTTCCTGCGCCGAGTCGGAGACGATCTCCCCGTCACGCATGCGCACCTGACGGGGCAGCCCGTCCGCGATCTCCCTGTCGTGGGTGATGATCACGATGGTGGTGCCGGCCGCGTTCAGCTCGCGCAGCAGCTCCATGACGCCCGCGCCGGAGACCGAGTCGAGCGCCCCGGTCGGCTCGTCGGCCAGCAGCAGCGGCGGGTCGCCCGCCACGGCCCTGGCGATCGCCACCCGCTGCCGCTCGCCGCCGGACAGCTCGTGCGGCTCGTGATCCATGCGGTGCCCGAGCCCGACCCGTTCCAGCGCCTCTGCCGCGCGGCGGCGCCGCTCGGTACGGCTCATGCCGGTGTAGACGAGGCCGTCGGCCACGTTGTCCAGCGCGGGGACCCGCGGCGCGAGGTGGAAGGACTGGAAGACGAAGCCGATCGTGGTGGCGCGCAGCGCGGAGAGCTCATTGTCCGTCAGCGCCGAGACGTCGTGGCCGTCGATGTGCACACTGCCCGTGGTGGGCCGGTCGAGGGTGCCGATGACGTTGAGCATCGTCGACTTGCCCGACCCCGACGGGCCGGCGATGGCGACCAGCTCGCCGTGGCCGATCCGCAGCGACACCTCCCGCAGCGCCGCCACCCCTCCGGGATACGTCCTGGACACGCCGGTGAGAGCGATCATCTCGTACGTCACTTCGGCATCCCCACGGTCATGCCCTCCGCCAGCCCGTCGCCGGACACCTCGACCTTGCCCCCGGCGAACAGGCCGGTCTCGACCGCGACGTACCGGGACCTGCCGCCCTCGACGACCTCCAGGCCGTACCCGCCCTCCTGGAGCGCGACGAGCGCCGCGACCGGCACGGCGAGCACGTTCTCGCGCTTGGACGCGGTGAACGTGACGTCCACGGCCGCCTTGTCCAGCCCGCGCGCCGCCTTGGCATTCCCGATCGACACCAGCGCCTCGACCCGGGTCTCCGGGTCCTGGTTCTGGCTCTCAGCCGGCACGATGACGGTGGCCACCTCGGTCACCTTGCCCTTCACGCTCTTGCCGTCCGGCAGCGTGACCTGGACCTTCGCGCCCTTCTTCGCCAGCCGCTGGTCGTCGGAGCCGAGCTGCACGGTGATCACCTTCGAGGTGCCCGTGTACGCGAGCACCTGCTGCCCCGGCTGCGCCGGCCCGCCCTCCTCGGCCTGCAGGCTCTCCACACGCACCTTGCCGGGGGCGAACACCACCCGGCCCAGCTCCACCACGCCGGTCTCCGGCAGGCCGCGGTCGTCCTGCCACTCCATGACGGCCTGAGCGGTGTCCCAGGTGAACTCGTCGTCCACGGTGAAGCCGTCGTAGCCGAGCTGGTCGAGGTTGCGTTCCAGGCTCTCGACGTCCTTGCCGGTCATCCCGGCCTTCAGGTCGCGGTAGGCGGGGGTGCCGCCGTACATGAGGGTGACCGGCTCGTCGTCCACGCGGTAGAGCGACTTGCCTCGGGTGATCGTCGCGCCGCTCCCGGGCAGCCAGGTGATCGTGCCCGGCCTGCGGGCCACGGCCGTGGTGACCGGGCCGTAGCCGAGCTCGCCATCGGCGTCCGTGGTGTCGTTGAGCGTCTGCCTGGTGACGGTCGCGGTGGCCGGTGGCAGGGCGCTCGCCGAGCCGGACGAGCTCGCGCCGCCCTCCAGCAGGCCCGCGCCGTTGACGGCGACCAGCGCGCCGCCCGCGACCGCCGCCACGGTCAGCAGCGCGGCCACCAGCCCGCCGCGCCGCCGCCGCTTCCTGGGCGGCTCCATCAGGAGTCTCCCAGGCCGGCCTCGCCGGCCTCCTTCTGGCACTTCTTCCTGGCGGACTCGAAGTCGGGGTCGCCGCCGACCTCCGGGGTGATCCGCATCATGCCGCCCTCGGGGTCGGGGTAGCTCTCGACGCCGTTGTCCCGCATGCACTGGGCGAGCTTGCGCAGGCTCTCGGCGGCCTTGCCGTTGCCGCCGCGCCCCGCCTCACCGCTCGGCGCGTACTGCTTGCACGCCTCCTGGGCGGCCTCCACCTTCTCCTTCGGGGTGTTCTTGTCGAACCGCATCGTGAACCGGCCGTTCTCGGGGTCCGGCACGTCGATGCCGTTCTCGCGCATGCACTGGGCGAACTTGAGCGCCTTGTCCTTGCCGTCCTCGCTCGGCTGCGCGCTCGCGGTCGCCTGGGTGCCGGTGCCGGACACCGAGGCCACGTCCGACCCGGTGTCACCGCCGGAACCGCACGCCGCCAGCAGGACCGCCATGAGCAGCGCGGCCCCGACGGCGGGCGCGGTGCGTCTTCTTCCTCGCATGAAGCTCTCCTTCGTGGCACGAACGTCGTACGAGGGCAGATGCAACAGTCCGGGCTGTTTCCTCCGCGTTTCCACCGGCGGCTTACCTGGAGCGAACGCCGCATCGGCCACACTCGGCTCTGTCAGCGAACGAAAGGGGCCTGAGTAACGCCATGCGGGTGCTGGTGGTGGAGGACGAGCCGCTGCTCGCCGACGCGATCGCCGAGTGGCTGCGTGAGGAGACGCACGCGGTCGACCTCGCGCACGACGGCGCGGCCGCGCTCGAGCGGATCGCGGTGAACGACTACGACGTGGTCGTGCTGGACCGGGATCTGCCCCGCGTGCACGGGGACGAGGTGTGCAGGGAGATGGTGGCCGCCGCGTGCGCCGCGCGGGTGCTGATGCTCACCGCCGCCGCACAACTGGACGACCGGGTGAGCGGGCTGTCGATGGGCGCCGACGACTACCTGACCAAGCCGTTCGCGTTCCAGGAGCTGGCCGCCCGGGTGCTGGCGCTGGGCCGGCGCTCGCGCCCCGCCGTGCCGCCGGTGCTGCGGCGGGCCGGGATCACGCTGGACCCGGCCCGCAGGGAGGTGTTCAGGAACGGGAGGTTCGTGCCGCTGTCGAAGAAGGAGTTCGCGGTGCTGACGGAGCTGATGCGGGCGGACGGCTGCGTCGTCTCGGCCGAGCAGCTCCTGGAGAAGGCGTGGGACGAGAACGCCGACCCGTTCACCGGCGCGGTCCGCCTGACGATACTCAAGCTGCGCCGCAAGCTGGGCGACCCGCCGGTCGTGGAGACCGTGCCCGGCGTCGGCTACCGCATCCCATGAGCCTCCTGGTGCCGGCCCGCCTGCTGCGCAGAGCGCGGCCCACGCTGCGGCTGCGGCTCACGCTCGTGTACGGCGCCCTGTTCCTGCTGGCCGGGCTGACCCTGCTCGCGGTCACGTACCTGCTGTTCGACCAGCAGCTCAAGGGCATCTTCGACAGCCAGTACGCCTCCGAGCCAGGCCGGCACAAGCAGATCATCCTCACCAGGAACGGCGTCACGATCCAGGGCGAGGCGGCCCTGGAGTGGCTGCGCGACCAGCAGACCGGGGTGCGCGACGCCGCCGTCACCTCGCTCATCACCCAGGGCGTGGTCGCGCTGCTGGTGGTCGGAGCCGCCGCCGTGGCGCTCGGCTGGGTGGTCGCGGGCCGCGTGCTGGCCCCGCTGAACCTGGTCACCGACACCGCCCGCAGGATCGCCGCCGCCCCCATGGCCGAACGCGGCCTGTCCGAGCGCATCGCGCTGCGCGGGCCGGACGACGAGGTGAAGGACCTGGCCGACACGTTCGACACCATGGTGGAGCGGCTCGACCGCTCCTTCGACGGGCAGCGCAGGTTCGTCGCCAACGCCTCGCACGAGCTGCGCACGCCGCTGACGCTCAACCGGGCGCTGGTGGAGCTGGCCATGCACCGCCGTACGGCGTCGTCCGACGTCAAGGAGCTGGGCGAGAGCCTGCTGGAGATCAACGCCCGCCACGAGCGGCTGATCAGCGGCCTGCTCCTGCTGGCGCGCACGGAGCAGGAGCTGGCCGACCGGGCGCCCGTGGACCTGGCGGACGTGGTCACGCACGTGATCGAGCAGAACGCCGACGCCGCCGCCGCTGCCGGGGTGAAGCTGGACGAGGCCACCGGGCCCGCCCCCACCACCGGTGACGCGCTGCTGCTCGAACGCCTCGTGCACAATCTGGTGGAGAACGGCGTCCGCTACAACGTGGCCGACGGCGCCGGCTGGGTGCGGGTGACGAGCAGGACGGTCTCCCGGGAGACGGTCGAGGTGGAGGTCGCCAACACGGGGCCCGCCGTGCCGCCGTACGACGTGCCGCTGCTGTTCAAGCCGTTCCACCGGCTCGGGGACGAGCGGGCGGTGACGGGGACGAGCGCCGGGCTGGGGCTGTCGATCGTCCGGTCGGTGGCGGTGGCGCACGGCGGGGACGTACGGGCGCGGCCCCGCGACGGCGGCGGGCTGATCGTGGTCGTCTCACTCCCCCGCGCCCGTTGAGCGGCGGGCCGGCAGATCCTCCAGGCTGGTCGCCGGATGCCCGGTCAGGGCCGGACCGGCACCCTGACGACGCCCCGGCGCGCCGCTCACTCGGCTCCGGCGATCACCGCCACCGCCTCGACCTCCACGAGCTGGTCGCTGTAGCCCAGGACGGTGACGCCGAGCAGCGTGCTCGGGGGCTCGTGGTCGCCCATGTACTCCCTGTAGACCTGCCAGGCCGTCACCAGGTCTTTCTGGGAGGTGCCGGCGACGTAGACGGTCGTCTTGACGACGTCGGTCAGCTTGGCGCCGGCGCCTTCGAGCGCGGTGGCGAGGTTGCGCATCACCTGGTGGGTCTGGCCGGCGTAGTCGCCGACGGCCACCGTGGCGCCGTCGGTGTCGAGCGGGCAGGCGCCGGCCACCCAGATCGAGCGCAGCGGCGCGTCCACGGTGGCCGCGTACGCGTATTCGACCTGCTGGGCCAGCTGGTCGTTGCGGATGAGTCGAACACCTGGTGTCATGGGTGTTTTCCTACCATTCGGCGGGATGACGGCGCATCTCGATTGCGGTTGGATGACCGTGTCACCCGAGCATGCCCGGGTCGCGTCCTTTCTCGGGTGACTCGTCCGTCCCAAGGAGAGCCTGTCGTGCGTGTCGTGCCGGTCGTCTTATCCGCCGCCGTGGTGTTCTCGTGCCTGCCCGTACCGGCCACCCAGGCCGCCGCAGCGATGAACGCCACAGTGCCGTACGTGTGCACGGTCGTCGCCACCGGCGCCAAGCAGGACGTCTCCATCGACGTGGAGCTCACCGTGCCCGCCCAGGCGCAGCCCAACGAGGAGCTGACGATCGGCTGGACCGGCGCGTACACCACCGGCTCCGAGCTGCTCGCCCCCGCCACCGGGCTGGAGGGCGACATCAAGATGTACGCCTACGCCGGCATCAGCGGCATCCCGAACTTCACCTCGGCCACCGGCGTCGCCGAGATCGGCACGGTCATCCCCGACGAGCCCATCCCGCTGCCCACGACGACGGTCGACCTCAAGACGACCCCCAGGAACACCGGCACCGGCCAGGTGCACGCCGCCTCAGTCAACTTCGGCCTGCGTCCCACGGAACCGCTGATCGAGTGCGAGATCGAGGACACCAGCGGCCGGACCGACTACCCCATCACCGTCGGCACGGCCGGCCAGGACGACGACGACACCACCCCCACCCCCGACGACTCGGACAGCACCACCCCCACCGATCAGGAGACCGAAGAGGACACGTCGGAGACCACCACCGAGGAGACGCCAGAAGAGGCGCCCTCGGGCGGCGTGGACACGGGCGCCGGCGGTCTCGCCGGCCCGGACGGCCGGGCGCTGATGGGCATCGGCCTGGTGATCCTGCTGGCCGCGCTCACCGGCCTGCGCCTGCGCCGCCCCCGCCGTTCCTGAAAGCCTCCGAGGCGGGCGCGTTCGTGACCACCTCCGTGGAGATCTTCAAGGCGTACGACTCCAGCCTGCACCATTTACGGGATGCGGGCTACACCGGCCCCAACTACTACTACGACAACCACCTCACCGGTTGTGAAGGCCGGCGTGGTCTTTGATCCATGGTGCGGGTAGGCATCACCCGGTCCACATCTCAATGATCCCGTCCGGGCTCGCCGCGAACCCGCATCCCCACGCGGCGGCCTGGGCGGACACCGCGTCGAGCGCGGCTTGTGGCAGAGGCGTCGGCGTACTGTCGGGGACCACGACGAACCGTACGTGGTCCTGCTCCGCCTCCACCCGCACCGAAACTCCCCGTGCCGGAGAGGTCGGCGCCTTCAGCACCGTGCCGAGGAGCAGCAGCAGGTCTCTCATGGCAGAGGCGGACACCCGCGCCGCCGCGCCGGGCCGGTCGAGCGCCGCGTCACGGACCGTGATGGTGAGCCCGCGGGCGCGCCCTGCGACGACGGTTTCCGCCAGAGCGCGGCGCAACCGGCCCCCGGCGTCGCCGTGTCCAGGTCTGGCCAGGGCGCGCAACCAGGTCGCCCCCTCCATGGTCCGCTCTCGAAGCTCCGGATCGGCGATCGCGTCGATGCGCAGCAGCGTGTCCAGGGTCTGCAGCACGTGGTCGTGCAGGGAGCGGGCCTGGCGCTCTCTTTCCCGCTCGACGGCCAGCCGGGTGGCTTGTGTGATCGCTTCGGTACGGGCGGCGCTCAACTCCGCGCCGTCCCTGGTGAATCTGACCGCGCACAACCTGCCGATCGTCGGGTTGATCAGGTAGCCGCCGACGACCACGAGCGCCGGCAGCACCGGCTCGTCCCGCATGAGCACCATCGCCGTCGCGTACGTGCTTCCCCAGACAGCGCCGCACGCCCATGCGCCCGCCAGGCTCCGGCAGCTCAGCCCGAAGGTGAAGGACAGCAGCACCGTGTAGGGGTAGGCGAAGAAGCTCCAGCCGAGGAACCCGCCGGGGGCGGCTTGAAGGCCGGCCAGCAGCGCCGCCGTCCCGAGTGGCAGATCGAGTGCGAGCGTTGCGGGGTGCGGCAGGCTGTGCCGGCGCTCCCACGCCAGGACCACCAGCGCCCCCAGGGTGAGAGCGGCGGCCAGCGCGAGCCCTTGTGCGGGATGCGGCAGCCGCCACAACGCGGTGGGCAGGGCGGCCCACATGAGCACGACCGCGCCGAGGCGAATGGTCACCGCTACAGCCCTCAGGGATCGGTCGCCGCCGGTCAGGTCGAGGCTGGTAGCCACAGCGTCACCACCGTGCCCCATGCCGGCCGGGATTCGATCGTGGCCCGTCCTCCGGCCTGGGCGATCCGGCCGCGGATGGAACCGTCAAGCCCGATTCCCGGCGGTACGCTGCCGGTGTCGAAGCCGCTGCCCGCGTCGGCGACTATGACGGCCAGCCCGGTGGCATCCTTGCGGACGGTCAGGCGGGCATGCCTGGTGCCGGCGTGTTTGCCGACGTTGTTGAGGGCCTCTCTGGCGCCTTCCACCAGTGCGTCCACCTGGGCGGGCGACAACGCGGGCAGTCGTTCGGGAAGGTCTGCGGAGACGACGAGCCCCAGGCGGGTCTTTTCCTCGATCAGCCGCCGCAGCCCGGACAGCAGATCGCCGTCCGGGGGACGTTGGCGGCCGGCCAGATGCTCGCTCATCCAGGCGATGTCTGTGCGGAGTTGCTCCCGCAGCCGCGTCTCGCGCACGGCGTCGGTGCCGACGAGTTGCCGCAGTGTCTCGACCAGCCGGCCGTCGATGGACTCGGCGAGGGCGGCGCGCTCACGCCGGACGGCGAACTCCTGCGCGTGCCGCGCCGCCTGCTCGTACGCCTCGTCCCGCTGACGGCCGAGCCGGCGCAGCCGGGCCGACACGATCCAGGCGATGGCCGTGACGGCGGTGATGTTCATGGCTTCGGTCAGGGTGTTCCAGGCGACGGCCCCGCGTTCCCCGACGATGACGACGGTCGCGAACGCGGACAGCAGCCCGAGCCAGCCGCCCGAGGCGACCGCGGCCCACAGGGGCCAGGGCGCGGCACCGAAGACCAGAGCCAGCATGATGACGTGGTTGTAGACCAGCAGGCCGGACAGGGAACTCTGCGCGAGGGCACAGGCGCACATGGCGATGCTGTAGCAGGCGAGATCACGCAGCGCCCGGGGCCGCGTGATCCGGCGGGACCGCCGGTATCCGTATGCCGTGACCAACGAGTAGCCGCCGGTGGCCAACAGCACGGCGGGCAGCCACCGGGCGGAGGGACCTGCCGAGAGCGTGGGCGTGACGAGCAGCACGCAGGCGCCGGTGCGGGACAGGGCGGCCGCATACGCGAGAACAGCCTCGTGTCGAACGGCCGCCGATAAATGCACCACCGAGCCACTCCTTACCGCGATTCGCCCATCTAGTCTGAACTCAGGTTAATCCCGCCGCGCACTTGCCAACAGATTCGCCGCGTTTCCCTGTCAAAGACGCTCTACATCAGATGTGGTATAAATGCCCTACATCACGTAACAGCGGCTGCCCGAGCCCCTGGGAGCGTCCCTGGTGGTTGATATCGCGGTAATCGACGACCACCCCATCGCCCGTTATGGGGTCGAACACGTCGTCGCCGACGCCCAGGATCTGACGGTCGTCGCATCGGTGGGTTCCGTGGCCGAGTTCACGCGCCTGCTCCAGAGCGGCGGCCACGCCGACGTGATCATTCTCGACCTCTACCTCAACGGTGACGATGCACCCAGCCTGGCCGCGGTCGCGGACCTCGTCACGGCCGGCAGAGTGCTGATCATGTCGACCTCGGCCAAACCGAGCGACGTGATCAGCGCAGTGCGCGCCGGAGCCGCCGGATATCTCACCAAGCGCAGCCCCGCGGACCTGCTGATATCAGGCATTCGCACCGTCGCCGCCGGAGGCTTCCTGCTGTCGGCCGAACTGGCGGACATCGTCCATGACTCACTGCCCTCGCTGCAGCAGAAGGAGCCCCGCCTTTCCCCGCGCGAGGAGGAGACGCTACGGCTCATCGCCTGCGGACTCACCCACGGCCAGATAGCCACTCGGCTCGGCGTGCGCAAACCCACCGTGGACACCTACGTCGAACGCATCAGAGCCAAGCTTAACCTCGGCAACAAAGCGGACCTGACTAGAGCCGCGCTAATCCGTCAAGGCCAAATACCGGAAGATCCTCTGCATTTTCCGTAATCTCCGCCCGCGGGCCGTCCAGCGATTCCTCCACACCCCGATGTAGGTGCTTCTGCCGAACTGACGGCTTGCGCGGCATACGGCATTCTCCAGGTGATGGCGATGATCGCCATGACAAGGAGCCCCTATGGTCAACAGCGTCTTGACGGCCCAGCGCCGTAACCTCCGAACCCTCATCCTGGCCACTTTGGCCGTCGTCGTGGGCGGCTTGATCGCAGCCCCGCCGGCACTCGCTGCCTCAGGCACCATCTCCACCGATGGCCGGACGGATACACCTACTACAAGCGCGAGTGCGTGTCCTTCGCGGCATGGGCCGTCCGGAACGACGGCGTCACCGACCGGAACACCGATCTCACCTGGCTCGGGAACGCCCATTCTTGGGGCCACGACTCGCGTGCCGTCCAGCGCACCGGAACGCCTCGCCCAGGCGATGTCGCCTGGTGGGACAAGAGCGGCAACTACCCCCTCGGTCATGTGGCATACGTGGCCGAAGTTTCCGGAGGCAGTGCCCGCCTGTACGAATACAACGAGCGCGGCGACCATCTCCTGCGTACCGACCGGTGGGTCAGCCTGTCCAACCCCACCGCCTTCCTGACGTTCTCAACCCCGTTCACGCACGTCGCTGGTGCCTCCTGTTCCCGCTCACAGTGAGATCGGCGATGCGGACGCGACCCGTCGTAAAGATGCCCAGCCGGATGCCTCTGGAGTGCCTTCGGCCGGCGAGACGACGCCTGACCCGAGACGTACAACTGAAAGCGAGCCCATCCTCCGGTGGAACGCCCTTGGTGTCGACGCCCATCGACCTCCGGGAACCCTGATCCATGCTGGTGTCGATCGAGACCGGTATCCGTGTCCGGTGAGACCGCCAGATCGCCGCCACACGCGCGGACGAAGGCGAGCACAACGTTCAACGTGGACGGCTTGTTGCCCTTGCTCGCCGGCGAAACGCTGCAACGGCCCCCTGCCCCAGACCAACGTTCCTATCCCTTCGTTGTGCACGGGCGACAGCGCCAGCCCCGACCCCCGATATCAACCAGCACGAAGATTCGTTCCCCATTTACCGCGTCACGCGGAAGGAGACGTAACAGTGAGGTCATCGGTTACTTCCAGGAGCAGGATGAGAATCGCCCGTCTCGTGGGCGCCGCCGTCATCGGGGCCTCCGGGATTCTGCTCTCGGCGACCCCTTCGAATGCCGCCGACATCGCGGCCTGCAGGAACGCCCCGGGCGACGCGAACTGCACCGGCGCGCAGATCAAGCGGCACGACGCGTGCTGGGAAAACTCCCGGGTCGTGGCGGCACGGGCGTACTCCGAGCTGGGGTGGAACTTCCTCACCACGTTGCGCTGGAGCCAGCAGTGCCAGTCCAACTTCGCGGTGACGGAACTCACGTCCCTGGACATCCTCCACAGCCCGTACTACGAACTGCGCAACAAGGTGCGTCGCCACGCCGGCCCGAACGGGCCGTACCGGATGCTGTACGCCCCCTGGGCGAGACTGACCGGCGACGTCGGCAGTCTGGTCATCTCGCCGCTGGTCTGGTCGCCGACCAACCCCGCCGAGGCTTGCCTGAGCATCCGGTCGAACGATCAGGTCGTCTGCACTGAGGCGATCTGAGGGCAGAAACCCGCCCGGGACCGTCTGACACGGTCCCGGGACTCTCAAGCGCCTGACCAGCTAGATCACTTGACAGCCGTGTTCGTCGGGTGGCCGTGCTGCGCGCATACCGCAGCCCCTCGGTGATGAGCCAGGGGGCCCGGCCGCACCCACGGGCGAATGCGGCGCCGCAGGGACAGCTCCTGCTGTTCCCTGCTGACAGCGCAGCACCCGCACGTGATCCGGGCCGAGCGTGGCAGCAGAGCGCCGGGTCGACCAGCCACCTTCACCAGCCGCGTACGCAACGAGCTCCCAGCAGACCGGCCTCGACGGTGGCGTCGACTCGCGGCGGGACCAGGCCGGCGTTCGGCCCCAAAGCGATTTCCCCTGGTGAAGATGGAGGGCGACGGCCTGCTCGGGGCTCTTGCCCGAATGACCGACGGTCAAGCAGGGCGCCCGCGAGCGCGTCGAGGGCGCCCTGCTTGGCGGTCTTGCAGATCTGGTTCACCGTCATCCGGTTGACGCCATATCTGCCGGCGGCTTCGGTACCCGCGGTTGATAGGTGTTTCGGACTGGGACTGGTTCATTGACTCTGACGCGGAAGGGGGCCGGCACCTGGTGTGGACGGTCATGAGTTTCTCCAGGTAGGCGGCCAGCCTGATCCAGGCTGGCGGCCATGCCATCTCCAGGTAGATGGACATGTGACGTCCAGGTGGACGGTCAGGTCAGAGGAACGACGCCCTTCCCGGCGAGGGCCTCGGCCAGGCGATGGGATTCGCCGCTGGTCTCGACCATGTGGGCGTGGTGCATGAGCCGGTCGACGGTGGCGGTGGCCATGGTCTTGGGCATGATCGTGTCAAAGCCGGAGGGGTGGATGTTGCTGGTGACAGCGAGGCTGCGGCGTTCGTAGGCGGCGTCGACCAGGCGGTAGAAGGCTTCAGCAGTCTCGTGGCTGACCGGGAGCAGGCCGATGTCGTCGACCACGATGATGTCGGAGCGGCAGATCTTGGCGATGGTTCGGGCGACGCTGCCGTCGACTTTGGCCTTGTCTATGGTGATGGCCAGGGTTTCCAGGGTGAACCAGGACACGCGCAGGTCGGCGTCGATGGCCTTGTGGCAGAGCGCTTCCATGAAGTGGGTCTTGCCGGTGCCGGACGGACCGGAGATCACGCAGTTTTCGCGGCGGCTGACCCACTCCAGAGTGCGCAGGGCGTTCTGGGTGGCCTGCGGGATGGACGACAGCTCGCTCTCCCAGGAGCCGAAGGTCTTGCCGTTGGGCATGCCGGCGCTCTTGCGGCGGCTGCGCCGGGTGGCGTTGTCCCGGCCGACGACCTCTTCGGCGAGCAGCACCCGCACCACTTCGGCGGGATCCCAGCGCTGAGCGCGGGCGGTGGCCAGAACGTCGGGTGCGGCTTTGCGGGCGTAGGGGAAACGCATCCGGGTGAACAGGGTCTCCAGTTCGGCCGGGATGGGTGGCGCCTTGGGCAGGGAAACGCTCATGTGTAGTCTCCAAATGTTGTTGTTGGTGGTCAGGCCGCCGGATCGGCATGGTGGTTGATGCCGGCGGTCTGGTCAGTCCGTGCTCGTGCGGTTCCGGGGTGTTGCCCGGAAGGCGGCCCAGGAGGCGGTGCCGGGCTGGGCGGAGTGCTCTTCATCGGCCACGGAGGTGGGGCCCGCTGCTGAAGCGCGGTCAGGTGGTCGCAGATGGAAGCCAGATCGGTCTCACCGAAACGGCCGTGGACGGCGGCCAGGCCGAGCGCTGCATCGACGCGTTCGGTGCCGATCAGCGAGGCGAGTTCGATGGCGCGGGCCATCTTGGCGCGGATGCGGGCCACGCCGGTGGCCGCGGCTTCGATCAGCCAGGTCTCGGCGCCCGGGCCGATGGCCAGGAAGCGTTCTTCCGCCTTGGTCTGCGGGCGTGGTTTGGGCTGGCGTGGGCCGTTGCCGCCCGGGTGGTCGGGATAGTGCGCCTCGACGATGCGGGGCCGGCCGGGAGTCGAGAGCTGATGCCGCCAGAGTTCGGCCAGCGCGACGCCGCCGGTCTGCTGCTCACCGGGCCCGCCGTGCTTCCGCTGGCCGACGATGACCAGTTCATCGCCGTGGACGCGGCACCAGACCTTGCGGCCTTCGTGTCCGGGCGGCACCGAGTAGCGGACATCGCCCCAGCGGACGGTGCGGTCCTCGCCGACGAGTCGTTCCTCGCCCAGCGCCAGTGCGTAGGGATCGGCAGGCAGTGGGTGCAGGTGGGCGAGTTCCTCGTCGAGCATGTGAGCGGGCAGCCGGTGGGTGGACCGGTGCATGCGGTGGTTGACCTGCTCGGCCCAGCGGGCGCAGGCGTCCTGCAGTTCGGCGAAGCTGCCGTAGCTGGAGCGCAGATTCGTGGTGGTGGGCACCAGATCGGCTTTGGCGATCTTCACGGTGTTTTCCACGCCGCCCTTGGACTCGGGGTCGAACGGCTCGCAGGTGTGGACCACGCATCCGTAGTGGCGGCCGAGTTCGACCATCTGCGGGTGCCGGACCGGGATCTTGGCGATGTGCTCGACGGTGACCGTGCGGGGGTTGTCGGTCAGCAGATAGGTGGGCGCCCCGCCGATCGTCCGCAGCGCCGCGTCCAGGCAGGCGGTCAGCGAGCCGAGCGTCTGGTCCCAGGACGGCAGCACCACCCGGAACTTCGACCAGGCCAGCCAGGCGCAGAACAGTTGTGTGCGGCGTCCTGCGATACGGGGTCCCTCGCCCCAGTCCCATTGCAGCCACATGCCCGGTTCGGGGATCCAGGGCCGGTAGACCCGTCGCCGGCCCGCTCGCCACGACTCCTTGATCGTCGCGACGGCTCGCCGGGTGGTCCGCTCCGAGCCGCGAAAGCCCATCGCGACCAGGTCTCTGTGGACCACATCGGCCCGGACCTTGCCGCCTAATCGTTCGACCTTCTCCTCGATCTTGGCGAGGAACGGATCGATCGACTTGGGCCGCGGTGCTCGTTCCGACGGGACGCCGCCCGCATCGCGCATCGCAACGTAGCTGATGGAGATCTTCGGCGCCTACGATTTGACCGGATGTGCCTGGTCAGCGGCGCAACTGGCCGGGTGTGACCCCAAGACGGTGCCCATCAGGACCCATCAGGCCATCTACCTGGAATCATCTGTCCGCCGACCTGGAGTTTTAGATGGCCGCATACACCTGGTTCTCGTGACGGAGCACCGGCAGCTCAACGTCCGTGGACATATCAGCGCTGACCAGCACCGTTAGGAGACGATGCAGCAAGACGCAGTTCAGAGCACGAAATCGGGTATCCGAGCGCGACAGCCTTGCCCGGCGGCGGCCAGCTCTTGCGAAAGTCGCCGTTCGAGGCCGAAACCGCTTTGGCCGACGTGCCGTCGCACGGTGCCGGCCCGCCGCTGCGGCGGGCCGGCGTTCTCATGGCCGGGGAGCGATCAGCAGGGTGACCGTGCGGTTGCGGCGGTCGTCACGGAAGGGTTGCGCGCGCTGGTCCCCGCTGACCAGCTTGAACGACGTGCGTGGCAGGTCGCCGCCCTCGGCCAGATGGGCGGCGGCCACGACGGCGCGGGCCAGCGCGAGCACGGAGCCGTCGCGCGTCCGCCCGCCTGGCACGGCCACCGCGTGTCCCACCACGGTGATCTCCGCGTCCATGCCCGCCATCCGGCGGCCAAGTCCCTTCAGCAGCTCCGCGCCCGCGACGCTGATCTTGTCGTCGACCGGGAACAGTGCTGTGCCGAACCGCACCCGTACGTACTGGGGACGGCGCTGGACGAGCACGCCCGGCATGGTCACCCTCCGCGCGATGGCGGCCACCTCGCGCTTGCGGCGGGCCGTTTCCTCGGCGCGGCGGGCCTCGGCTGCGGCCCGGCGTTCGCCGGCGGCCGCGCGTTCGGCCTCGAGGGCCGCCAACCGCCTGCGCGTCTCCTCCGCCCTGGCCGCCTCGCTGGTCGCCGGCCTCGCGGCGGCCTCCCCGCCTCCCGGACGCGCGAGCTGACCGCCAGGGACGAGGACGACGATCCCCGCCACGAGAACCACGGCGGCCACCGCCGCCGCGGCCACCCCGAGCCAGCCAGTGTGGACGAGCGGGCGCTTCCTGCGGCGGCCGGCATTGATCTCCTCAATCGTGCGCCGCCCCGCCGCCGCCCCCTGGTCGTCCGGCGACACGGCCTGTACGGCGGCCCAGCACCGGTCCGCTTCGGTCAGTTCCCCCCGCTGAGCGTGCAGCCTGGCCCGTAGGTCCAGCACCGCCACGGCGGCGTCTCCAGCGGTGTTGACCGTATCGGCAGTGTCGGGTACGTCCAGGGCCTCCAGGAGGCGGACGGCGGTGGCCAGGTCACCGGTGCGGGCGGCCGCACGGGCCCGGTTGACAGTGAACTGCGCCCGCAGCGTGTCGCTCATCGTCTGATCAGGCCAATGATCTTGTCCTGCTCCTCCTTGGGCAGCATCCGGATCATGCGCTGGTTCACCCCTTCGAGCTCTTGCTGGTCACCACGGGTGATGGCCCGCTCGCCCTCCCGGATGAGGTCGTGGGCCCGCCCCGTGAGCGTCAGCGCCTCCCGCAGCGCCTGGAACACCTTGACCGGCCAGTCCGGCCGGCGCCGTTCCAGCTCCATCAACAGCGAGTAGGCCCGGTCAGTCTGGGTGCGAATCGCCGTGAAGTCCTGTGCCTGGATCGCGTCGCGTGAGCGCTGCCGCAGCGCGGACAGCTCCTGCCGATCCCCCGCGTCGCCCGCCGCGAGGATCAGCCGGTCCGCCTCGGCGAGCAGCCCTTCCAGCTCCTCCACCAGCGCGGGCAACTGCGCGGCGTCCTCGACGGCGTCCAGCTCGCTCTGCAGCTCCCGTAGCCGCTCCTCGGCCGTGGCCGCCGCGCCCGCGTCCACCCTGGCCGCCCGTACCTGCGCGCGGGCCACATCGAGGCCGCCCTCCTGGTCGATCTTCTCCAGGCGGCGCACGGCCTCGGGTACGGTGGAGCCGCGCAGCGCGGCCAGCCGCTGCTCGACCTCGGCCAGCAGCCGCTCCAGCGTGTCCGCGTCGGGCGTGCGGACCTCGGTCAGGTTGATCTCGGCCTCGAACTGCGTCTGCACCAGCGGTACATCCGCCACCACCGTGACCAGGCTGGAGTTGTCGACCTCGAAGGTGACCTCGACCTCGGTGCCCGCGGGCAGGTCGATGGTGACGTCCCTCGGCTTGATCTCCAGCTTGCCGACCTCCCGGTTACGATCGCCCCGGCTGCGCTCGCCCTGCAGGATGGGGATGCTGATCAGGGCCTCGCTGTCGGAGCGGTGCAGGGCGCTGGAGGTGTGGAACACCTCGCGTACGGAGGCCGGCAGGGTCGCGCCCTTGCGCAGCATCGGCGCGAACGCGCGGTCGGCGAGCTGGATGCCCAGCGAGTGCGCCAGCCGTACCCCGCCGAATTCCACCTCGCCCAGTTTGATGGACAGGGAGTCCGGCGTCAGCGGCCGGGGCGCGCCCTGCTCGTCGAGCAGCTCGACGCTGAACCGGGAGGTTCGGCCCTCGTCGAGGTCCACCTCGGTGACGAAGTGGCCGGTGGCGTTGAGCGGGACGCGGCCGGTGGTGAACGGGGGCCGTCCTTCGGGGTTGTTGAGGACGACGGAGTAGCCGTTCAGGTCGTCGGCCGGACCGCTCACCCGTCCCGCGACGGTCGGCGTGGGGTTCGTGACGATGGGCTCGTAGGCCAGGTCGACCACGAACTCGCCTTCCGCGCGGGTCAGTTTCCGCGGGCGCCGCAGCGTGCTGGCGAAGATGGCCGCGCCGCGGGCGACGACGGTGGTGGGGTCGAGGCTGGAGTCGAGCTCGATGCCCAGGCCGTGGCGCGGGTCCGCGAGCCGTTCCCTGAGCCCGGGCGACAGGGTGACGCCGCCGACCAGCAGCAGCCGGTCGATGTCGGACGGGTTCAGCGAGGCCTGCTGCAGCGCGTTCCGGCACAGGTTGATCGCCCGATCGTAGAACGGCTCTGCCATCGAGTCGAGTTCGCCGCGGCGCAGCAGGTACTCGAAGGTCTCGACCTCGCCGTCCTCGCCCGTGAGATCAACGGTGATGTCGGTCGTGTCGGAGCGCGACAGCCGGATCTTGGCCTCTTCGGCGGCGGCCTTGAGCTTGGCGAAGTTGGCGCTCCACCGGCGGTTGTCCCTGCGGAACTCGGCGAAGCCCAGCTCACGGACCACGGCGGGGGCCAGGATCCGCTCCACCAGCGCCCAGTCGATGAGCTTGCCGCCCAGGTACGGGTCTCCCGAGTGGTCGAGCACGCGCAGGTCGCCGTCATGCTTGCTGACCACCGCCGCGTCGAAGGTGCCGCCGCCGAAGTCGAACACCATCCAGTACGCCCGCTCGTCGGCGTCGTGGAACCCGTACGCGAAAGCCGCCGCCGTCGGCTCCTGCACCAGCGGGCACGCCGTGGTGAAGCCCGCCAGCATGGCGGCGTCGGTGGTGGCCTTGTTCTGGTTCAGCGTGAACGCCGCCGGCACCGTGATCACCGCGGCGTCCGGCGCCGTGCCCGTGTGGTGGGCCGCGTCAGCCCGCAGCGCCTTGAGCACCTCGGCCGACAGCTCCTGCGGCGACAGCTCCACCCCGCCCTTGACGAACGTCTTGCGGGCGTCGGCCAGCCCCATCTCCAGCTTGAACTCGGCGACGGCGTTCTCGGGGTCGACCTCGACCCGGTCCCGGGCCCGGCGGCCGACGTGAATGAGCTCCGGCTTGGGCATCCACACGGCGGACGGCGTGGTGTCCCACCCGTCGTTGTTCTTGATCACCGAGACCGTGTCCTGCTCGGCCACCGCGATCGCGCTGTTGGTGGTGCCGAGGTCGATCCCGAAGTCGATGGTGTCACGCATACTCGTTCCTCACGTGGTCTCGGGGCGGGCAGCCGACGATCACCTGGCCCATCTGGATGTGCCGATCCCCCAGGTAGATCGACGGTCGTACGGTCTCCAGCACCGTCTCGACGCTGAGCGACGGGTCGTCCTGGAACAGCAGGACCTCGATGGCGCGGCCGGAGTGGAAGGTCTCGCCATCGTGGTCCTGGACGACCAGCCCGGCGTCGGACAGCGCGCCCCGGGTTGTGCGCAGGTAGCGCCCGGCCTGGCGGCTGGTGGCATCCTTGCCCTGCTGGGCGAGCTTGCGCTCGGCCCGCCACAGGTTCGTGGCCGCGGTGGCCAGCGCCTTCTCGTCCAGCGGCGAGGCGGGCTCTGGGGCGGCGGGATCCGAGGCGGCGAGCAACCGGTCGAGCAGGTCCTGGACGGTCTCGTCCCAGAGCGGTGGCGGGATGCGGAAGGCCCGGTGGTGGCGGCGCTGCCGGAACTCCTCCCGCAGCCGGGGCAGCAACCTCACATCACCACCCCCCTGCGCCAGAGCCGCAGTCTGGGCAGGTGCTGTTCGCGTAGTGACGGCCAGAGTGCGATGGCTTCCTCCATGAGCTCCGTGGCCCGGCTGAGCTGGCCGGGTACGCGGTAAAGGCGCAGCGCCTCGGCGGCCAGCCGCCGGGCGTGCTCGTCGGGCGGCCTGGCGGCGGGCTCGCGCCGCTCACGCAGCGCGGCGGCCAGCACGCCGGCGTTGGGGGGCCGGTTGCGCGGGTCCCGCTCGAGCGTGGCCATGACGATCTCGTCGAGCCGGGGATCGACCTCGTCGTTGTACCTGCTGGGCGGCAGCAGCGGCCGGTTGAACCGGGTGAAGGAGTAGGAGGCGAAGGGGCCGGCGCCGTCGTCGTATGGGAAGTGGCCGGTGAGCAGCAGGTACGCGATCGTCCCCACCGACCACACGTCGCTCGCGCACGAATAACCCCCGTTGGTGACCACCTCGGGCGCCATGAAGACGAGGGTCCCGCGCGCGCTGGCCATGTGCGTGAACGGGTCGGCCCGCTTGGCCAGGCCGAAGTCGCTGACGCGCACCCGCATGACGCTGCCGTCGTAGCCGACCAGAACGTTGGCCAGCGTGACGTCGCGGTGCACGATGGGCGGGTCCTGCTCGTGGGCGACAGAGAGGCCGCCGGCGATCTGTTCCATCACCTCCACGGCGATGCCGGTCGGCACGCCGTGCGGGTAGGCCGCCATCAGGCTCTCCAGGCTGCCGCCGGGGACGTACTCCATCGTGAAGAAGCCACGCAGCCCTTCCGGGGTCTGCACTGTGTTGGCGTCGAAGAGCCGCACGATGTTGGCGTGCCCGAGCGTGGACAGCAGCCGGGCCTCGCCCAGCATCTGGTGGGTCTCCTCCAGCGAGGCGACCTTCTTGAACAGCTTCATCGCCTGCAACCCCAGGTACGCGTGCCGTACCCGGTGCACCTCGGCGAACGCGCCCTCGCCGAGCAGCCGATCGATCACAAGGGTGTCGGTGACCCGGTCACCGCTGTTGAGCAGCGCCATCGCCCCACCTCCCCGTGCCGTACTGCACAGCGATCACCGACACGTCGTCGATCGCCCCGCCCGCCGCGGCCGCGCCGAGCAACCGCGCGCACACCCTCTCGACGTCCCCGGCCGTGGTCAGAATGGCCCGCAGTTCCTCATCGCCCACGCTGTGGACGAGCCCGTCGGTGCACAACAGGACGCGGTCGCCGGCGCTCAGCTCGTGCACCGACACGTCCGGATCGGCGCGGCCCGGCATCCCCACGAACCTGGTCAGCCGCCCTTCGTGCACGTGGTCCTCGGTGAGCCGGGCGAGCAGCCCGTCGCGGGCCAGGTAGATCCGGCTGTCGCCCAGGTGCACCGCCAGCGCCAGGCCGCCGCGAACCAGCAGCAGGGCCGTGGCAGCGCCCGTGGTGCCCGGCCCGCTCCTGGCAGTGTCCCTGACGCGGTCGTTGAGCTCGGCCGCGGCCTCGGCTGCGGCGCGGGCGGCCTCGGGGGCGCCGATGGCCGTCACGCGCTCGCGCACCCGCAGAGGGAGCTGCTCGACGACCGCCCGGGCGGTGAGGGCCGCGTCGGCCAGGCCGCCGATGCCGTCGGCCACGACGAACGTGCCCGCTGCCGGGTCGGCCGCCAGCCGGTCCTGGTTCTCCTCGTGCAGGCCGCCGGCCCGGGTGCCGGACGCGTACGTGATCACGCCGGTGGCCCGCTGACGTTGAGCCGGTAGCCGATGCCCGTGACGGTCTCCAGGATCCGCGGGCGTGAAGGGTCCACCTCGATGCAGCGGCGTACGGCGCGCACCACGCCGGCCAGGTCGGACCTGGTGTACGAGCGGTGCGGCGCCCACTCCTCCGGCGGCCCCCACAGAGCAGCGATCAGGGCCGCATGGTCGCAGGCCACGGACTCGCCGCCGGTGCCGCGCCCGGCCATGTACCGCAGGAGTTGGTGACCCTGCGGGCGCAGCCCGGTGATGGGCGTCTCCACGCCGTTCTGGACGCGGTAGGCGCGCGCGGCGACCCAGTCGTAGCGCAGTCCCGGCCCGGTGTGGCGGACCTCGGAAGGCGGCCCGAACGGCGCCGGCTGCGTGGTGTGCGGGTCCAGGAAGGTCAGCTCCCAGTACAGGGGTTCGCCGTCGGCCGTCATGTCGCCGAGGATCAGCAGCTTGTCGCCGTGCTGGACGCGCTTGCGCCCCTGCAGCCGCTCGGTGACGTCACCGTGCCGCAGCAGCGTGCCGTTGACACTGGCGTTGTCGGTCACCGACCACATACCATCGGCGAAATCGAGCGTGCAGTGCAACCGCCCCACCCAGCGCTGCGGGTCGGGTCCCAGCTCCACGTCGGGGGCGTGGTCGGGCGAGGCGCGGCCCACCGTGATCGGCCCGCTGCCCAGCTCGACGCCGCTCATCACGCCCTCCGGTGAGCTGATGCGCAAGGTCACCGCCCGAACCAATGCCTGAACCTCCCGATCGTGCTGGTACGAAACTCGCTGAAGGTGCCGCCGCAGGCCATGGGAGCCAGGCGAAAACCAGATGGACGCCTCATCGCGGCATCCCGCTGAAGAGCCGGTCGTCCTCGCGGTGGACCAGGCACACGGCGTAGATGAGGCTCTCCTGGATCGCGCGTTCCTTGCGCACCCGCACCGTCATCCGGAAGGGGGTGCCCACGCCGATCTGCAGGTGCGAGGTGGCGGAGCCGCACATCTCCTCGGCCTTCTCCTCGACCTTGTCGTCAGCCGGGGTCTTGTCCGCGGCGCCGTACAGCTTGACGTAGGCCGCGATCTGCGCCCAGTGCGGGTAGTCGCACTTCACGATGTCGACGCTGTGCGGCGACTTGTCCCACTGTGACTGCGACTGAATGCAGCTGTCCGCCGGCGGATTGTCGTAGAGGGCCGGGGAGAGAACGTCCATCCGCACGGCCACGTTGTCCGCCCCCGGCGGAGGATCGGCCACGCGCCTGCCCGACGGGATGGACTCGCCGTCTTTCCGGCTCACCAGGCAGGGCGCATAGTTCTCGTACTCGCCGTCGCCGGTGTTCCAATGCTCCTCCCTCGGCACCACGGTGCCGGTCTCGTACTCGTCGAGCGGCAACTTCTGACGCAGTTGCAGAACTTTGCACTCGAACTCGGCCAGTGCGGAGACCTGGTCGCGGCCCGGATACGTCGAAGGCGCGTCGCCGAGCGACACGTACCCCAGCACCTCACCCCAGTGCGGCTCGTCGCACGAGATCGTCGGAACCTGGGCGATGTCGTGCTGAATCCAGTCGACGGGCTCGGCCAGGCACTCTCCCACGGGCGCGTTGTCCGCCTGCTTGGGGGCGAACAACGCGACGGTCGAGTTGCCGAGGGCGTCGTACTGGGTCAGCAGGAACCCCAGGGCGGCCAGCACGGCGAGCCAAAAGAGCAGTCTGAGCCCGCGGCGGCGCCGCCTGACCCCGTAACCGCCGGGGTGGTAGGCCGGCGCCGGACGCGCCGGCACCGTGCGGGTCGGTGCCGTTCTGTATCGGGAGCGGTTCAGGCCCAGTTTGGCGCGGATCCGGTCGAGCTCCGATCGGCTCGCCAGGTCGCCCAGTTGCCGCTCGAGGTGGGCCAGATAGGCGTTGGCCTGGCGGTGCCCACCCCCGGCCAGCAGGGCACTGGCCTCCTGTTCGATCGTCGTGAAGATGAGGATGAGCTCGTCCAGCGAGGCTTTGTTCCCCCTGATGGCCTCCGACGTGTGCGAGTCGGGGCTCAGCCGCCCGGCCGCGCCGAACCACTTGCGTGCCTGTTCGGCCGCTGCGAGCCCGGCGGAGTCGATGAGCGCCATGGCGCAGTTGTTGAACAGGATGGCGGTGTCATTGCGCAGTTTCGCCGTGGGGCGGTGCCGCTCGGGGGGCACCAGCACGGACAATCGGTTGAGGTCGGGTAATACCTTGTCGTAGACGTTGGAGGCGGCACGCTTCGGCTCGCCCTCCTCGAGCAGGCCGGTCGACTCCGACAGGGCCGCGCGCACCGACTCGTACATCGGCGCGGCGACCTCTTCAAGTTGGTCGTCGATGACCTGTCGCGGCGCGGGCCAGCGGCGGGCCAGGCCGGCCAGGCGGCTCTGGGTCGCCGTCGTGCCGCGCTGTCCGGCTAGCTCGGCCAGCGGCCTGAGCAGCGCCGTGGCGAGCGCGTCGCGCAGCGCGTCCACGGCTGACTCGTCGAGTTGACGGTCGTCGAGCGCGTCGATGCGGCTCCTGACGTGGTCCCAGAAGGATGCCCTGCGCAGGACGCCCTTCCACTCCCGTGCCGCCTTCTCCCACAAGGTCCTGCGCTCGTCGTCGCCCGTCATCGTGCCCTCGATCTCCCGGTCGAGTGCGGCGCTGTGGGCGCGTACGGCGGCGTCGTGGTCCTGGTGCAGGGCCTTGGCGCAGGAGCAGGTGGCGTCGGGGGTGTCCCAGAACCAGAGCAGCTCGTCGACCAGGCGACGGCGGGGGTCGTCGAGCAGGCGGTCGAAGGCGGCGCGGACCTCGTCAGGCCCGACCGGCATGCCATGGTCCAGATCGGCGTCGGCGCCGACCTGGAGCGCCGTGTTGACCCGCTGCCTGCGCTGCCGGATGGCGCGCCGGTCCGCGTACGTCGACAACCCGGTGATTCGGAACGCGTTACGCCGGTAGAGCCCGGCCCCGGCGATCTCGCGCAGCGCCGCGCCCGCTGCGTCGCCGGATCTGCTCACATCGCCTGCCCCGTACATGTCCTCCCCATCACGACCGAGGTACCGGTGGAACGACCTTGGCTCAGGCTCCTGCCGAGTTCCATGGCACGCGGATGGAATCCAGATGATCGGTGGTCGCGGGTGCTCGCCCGTCATTCATAACAACAGGACGCTTATGGGGGGCAAGGGGGTGATGGGGTATGCACACCGTGTAGCGGCCATGGCCACGGATCTTACGTTGATCGTGATATGCCGTACAACTCAGCAGTTCTTCCCCATTGCCTGACGCGTCGGCGTATCGGTCGCTTGAATGGTCACGTCGATCAGGCCCCGACCTCTTTCGAGCGGCCCCCGACATGTATGTACAGTCCGCCGTCACCGGGTCTACCCATGTGCGCGACCAGCCAGACCACCGGCACATAGTGGTATTCGGGCAGCGGCTTCATCATCAGGAATCGCACAGCCGGTACAGCAGGTCGATGACATCCCGGATGGCGTTGCGCGTCAGCGGCCCGTTGTCCCATACCTCTCCGGTGTCACACGTACTTGACGCGCTGCCCGCTCGACCCGAGCTTGGCACACCAACCGCACGACCGAGTCGACGTGGAAGGGTTTCTCGTGGCCGTAGCGCCGACACAGGTAGCTCGCTGCGAGCCTGGCCAAAAGCACCACGCAACGCCCGCCGTTCTATCTAACCGATGAGCGCAGGAGCCATCTTTTCCATATGTCTACTCGCTACCTGAAGAAGCGGTTTGATGAAAGCCATGATGACCAACCGGCCGCACGTGTCCGCTGCCCGCCCGCTGGTGCTGCTCGACGTGGACGGCGTGCTCAACCTGGAGGTACGACCCGGCCCTGGCTGGCAGCCGCATCGAGCACAGTCGCCGATCGGCACCTTCGACGTCATCCTCAACACCGGCCACGGACGGCTGTTGCTGGAGTTCGCCGACAGAGCCGGCGCTGATCTGGTCTGGGCCACGAGCTGGCAGCATTACGCCAACCATGAGATCGCACCGAGGATCGGTCTGCCGGAACTGCCGGTGATCGAGGTCAACGCCCATACGGGCGCGGCCGGCATCCACCCGAAGACACCACCGGTCGCCGAGTACGTGGCCGGTCGGCCGTTCGTGTGGTTTGACGACGACCTCGACCCGGCTGACACAGCCTTCCTTGAGCGGCACGGCAGCGTGGGCCACTTTCGCATCATCCACGTGGACCCGCATCACGGACTGGACGAGCATCACCTCCGCCAGGCCGCCGCCTGGCTCGCGTCCCTCCCTTCCTCGCACGAGAACACGAAATAGTGTCATTCCCCGCAGGGGCGGTTCTACCGATGCGCTGCCCAGTGTGCTGAGTGGAGGCAGCCGCTGTGGCCCGACGCCTGACGGACCTGGCCGGAGAACTGATCGGCACCCGCAGCGTTCTCATGCTCAACCGCGCTGGCGATGGGGCCGGCCAGCGTCGGGATAGTAACGCCGCAGCACCACCACCTCGTGCAGGAGACGGAGAGGCACAGGAACCGATCTCGCCTGAGCCGCCATCTCAGGTCGACCTGCAGGTCAAGCGCCCTGCGATGCATTTTGCAGCGGTACACGGCCTGGGCGGCGGCGCGTGGTGGACGTCGATCGTGCCGTTCCCACCCGGCCACGTGCCGAAACCGTGCCGAAGAGCATTCGGCGAGCGACCACGGGAGCGCCTCACCGTGGCGGGAGCCACTCGGAAATCGAGAAACCCCAGATCAGGGCCCTGAACTGGGGTTTCCACGCAGTGCGCCGCCAGGGACTCGAACCCCGGACCCGCTGATTAAGAGTCAGCTGCTCTGACCAACTGAGCTAGCGGCGCCCGACACGAAGGAATATACCGGTGATCGGGATCCTGGTCGAATCGGAATCCGCGGGACAGGACACGCTAGAATAAAGTTCGGCACTTCGGCTCCGGCAGACAGGATCCTTGATGTTCGACTCCCCCGCCGACGTGACGGAGCGGCTCGCCGCCGTGGACTACCTCTCCGACGACGCCATCTCCACCTCGGTGTTCCTGGCCGCCGCGCTGGGCAAGCCGCTGCTGGTCGAAGGACCCGCCGGAGTGGGCAAGACGCAGCTCGCCAAGGCCGTCGCCCAGGCCACCGGCGCCGGCCTCATCAGGCTGCAGTGCTACGAGGGCCTCGACGAGGCCAGAGCCCTGTACGAGTGGAACTACAAGAAGCAGCTCCTGCGCATCCAGGCCACCAGCGACGACGACGACATCTTCACCGAGGAGTTCCTGCTGGAGCGCCCCCTGCTCAAGGCGGTCAGGGCGCAGGAGCCGACCGTGCTGCTCATCGACGAGACCGACAAGGCCGACGTCGAGGTCGAGGGGCTGCTGCTGGAGCTGCTGTCCGACTTCCAGGTGACGATCCCCGAGCTGGGCACCATCGCCGCCACCCGCCGCCCGTACGTCGTGCTCACCTCCAATGCCACCCGCGAGCTGTCGGAGGCGCTCAAGCGGCGCTGCCTCTACCTGCACATCGAATACCCGACGCCCGAGCGCGAGCGCGACATCGTGCTGGCCCAGGTGCCGGGCCTGCGCGCCGGCCTGGCCGAGCAGCTCGCGCGGACGGTCGCCACACTGCGGGCGCTGGAGCTGAAGAAGGCGCCGTCGGTGGCCGAGACCGTCGACTGGGCCAACACGCTGCTCGCGCTCGGCCGCGACGAGCTGGACGAGGCCACCGTGGCCGGCACGCTGGGCGTGGTGCTCAAGCACGCCTCCGACCACGCACGGGCGGTCAAGGAGCTGGGGCTGCCCGATGCCTGAGCCGACGTCGCTGGTCGATCGGCACGTCGACTTCGTGCACGCGCTGCGCGAGGCCGGGCTGCCGGTGTCGGTCGCCGAGGGGCTCGACGCGGCCAACGCGCTGCGGGTGATCGAGCTGGCCGACCGGGAGTCGCTGCGTGCCGCGTACGCCGCCACGCTGGTCAAGAAGCCCGCCTACCGGCCGGGGTTCGACGTGCTGTTCGACCTGTGGTTCCCGGCGTCCACGTCCGCACTGCGGGCGCGATCCCGTACCGACTTCGAGACGGCCGACGTCAAGGAGCTGCGCGCGCACCTGGCGGAGCTGCTGAGCGGCTCGACCGACCAGGAGATGCGCGCGTTCGCCGAGGCCATGGTGGCGCGGTTCGGCCGGCAGGAGGCCGCTCCCGGGCGGCAGAACTGGTTCTCCTACAGCGTGCTGCGCGCCCTGTCGCCCGAGACGCTGATGGCCGGCATCCTGCGTGCCGTGCTCCAGGGGCAGGAGCGCGGCGGGCTGGCGGAGAAGACCGTGCGGCAGCGGGTCACGTCCAACATCAGGCGCTTCGAGGAGGCGGTGGCCACCGACGTGCGCCGCCGCATCGCCGAGGACTCGGGGATCGAGCGCATCGCCCGCTCGGCCGTGCGCCCGCCGCTCGACCAGATCGACTTCCTGCGCATCACCAGAGCCGACCTGGCCAGGCTGCGCAGGGAGGTGCATCCGCTGGCCCGCCGGCTGGCCGCCCGGCTGACGATCAGGCAGCGCAGGGGCAAGCGCGGCAGGCTCGACTTCCGCAGGACCATGCGGGCCTCGCTGCAGAGCGGCGGCGTGCCGCTCACCACCCACTTCAGGCCGCCCCGCCCGCACAAGCCCGAGCTGGTCGTGCTCTGCGACACCAGCGACTCGGTCTCGTCGTTCGCGCACTTCACGCTGCTGCTCACGTACGCGCTGCGCGAGCAGTTCACGAAGGTGCGGGCGTTCGGGTTCGTCGACACCGTGGATGAGATCACCCGGTTCTTCCAGCCGGGCTCCGACGTGGTGGAGGCCATGGCCAGGCTGGCGGACGAGGCCGACATGGTGCGGTTCGGGCGGACCAACTACGGGCACGCGCTGGAGCGCTTCGCCGAACGCTACGGCGACGCCATCGGCCCGAAGACGTCGCTGCTGATCCTCGGCGACGCCCGCTCCAACTACCAGCCGCCCGCCCTCGACACGCTCAAGTCGCTGGTGTCGCGGTGCAGGCACGCGTACTGGCTCAACCCTGAGCCCACGCAGCAGTGGGACACGGGCGACTCGGTGGCGGGCGACTACGGCACGGTCGTGCCCATGCACGAGTGCCGCAACGTCGCCCAGCTCACCGCGTTCATCGAGACCCTGGCGTAGACCGGGGTCAGACGCGCTGCAGCTCGCGGGCCGCCGTGCGGGAGAGCAGCTCGATCTGCGACGGGCTGAGCACGTCGCGGTCGGCGGCCTTGATGAGCTTGGCCATCGCGCGCGGCTTGGCCAGCGTCAGGCCCTCGGCCACGACGACGCCGCTCTTGGGCAGCAGCCCGCAGTGGACCGCGAGCATCGGCGTGATGCGCACCTGGACGCCGGTCTCGCGGGTCAGCAGCTCGGCGAACGCCTCGGCCTGCTCGACCAGCGGCTTGGCGGTCTTGCTGCCGTACTTCTCGCCGAAGAACAGCCGGCCCGCGTAGCAGGCGATCTCGGTGTCGGGACTCCACGACTCGTTGTCGATGATCCAGACGCCGCCCGGACCGATCACGAGGTGGTCGATGGAGGCCTGGCCGCGGATCGCCCGGCCGTCGAGCACGTGGTAGCTCTGGCGGCTGAGCGAGCGGCGCAGCAGGCGCCCCGTGATGAGCTCGCCCCTCTTGGCGCCGCGCCACACCGCGGTCTTGTGGAAGGAGTACCAGTCGAGCAACCAGTCGCCACCGAACGTGAGCGCTCCGAGCAGCAGGCCGGTGATCGCGGATCCGCCCGCGAGCCCGAACCTGATCCCCAGGGCGATGCCGATGACGAAACCCACAGCGGCCTTGGCGTACCTGTACTTGCGCCGGTTCGGAGCGTCCTCGCGCCAGAATTTCTCGTACCACCACTGCGGGGATGAGCCTGTGTACTTCTCGTTGGGCTGCACGTAGATAGAGCCACCGGGCACGGCAAACTCCCCGAATGTAGATGTTGTGCAGGATCTGCCACGCCGAAGATCCCTCGCCGGTCAAGGGATACCCGTTCCCCAACCAAGGCGAGCCTAAGGTGACGGAATTAGTACCCGCAAGACCATCAACCGACCAGTCGGTATGCTAAGCCGGTGACCAAGGGGGACCGAGTGAAAGACGAACCGGTCAGGCAGCGCCTGCTCGCCGAGGCGACCCGGCTGTTCGCCGAGCGCGGCTTCGAGAGCACCTCGGTGCAGGAGATCGTGGTCGCGGCGGGCGTGACCAAGGGCGCGATGTACCACTACTTCGACTCCAAGGACGATCTCCTCCACGAGATCTACGCCCGGGTGCTGCGCATGCAGATGGACCGGCTCACCCATATCGCCGACGGGCCCGGCACGATCAGGCAGCGTCTCCACCGCGCCGCGGCCGACGTCGTGGAGACGACGGCCGCCAACCTCGACGACTCCAAGATCTTCTTCAGGTCGATCCACCTGCTCGCCCCCGAGACGCAGAAGACCGTGCGCGCCGAGCGCCGCCGCTACCACGAGCGCTTCCGCGCGCTCGTGGCCGAAGGGCAGCGCACCGGCGTCTTCAGCGACCGGGTGCCGGCCGAGCTGGTCGTCGACTACTTCTTCGGCTCGGTGCACCACCTGGGCACGTGGTTCAGCACGCGGGGGCCGCTCACCGGCGCCCAGGTGGGTAAGCACTTCGCCGACCTGCTGCTCGCCTCACTCGGGGCTGGGGACGTCGACGAGTGAGGCCAGCGCCTCCCGGTGGTCGCCCGGCGTGCCGAGCGCGACCTCGGTGGCCTTGGCGCGCTTGAGATAGAGATGCACGGGGTGCTCCCAGGTCATCCCGATACCGCCGTGCAGCTGCAGGGCCTCCTCGGCCGCGTGCACGGCCACGCCGGCGTTCCACGACTGGGCCACCGCCACGGAGATCGACGAGGCGTCCGCGACCGCGTTCCTGGCCGCCGCCCTGGCCCTGACGACGTCCAGCCAGAGGTCCGCGAGGCGGTGCTTGAGCGCCTGGAACGAGCCGACCGGGCGGGCGAACTGGTGGCGCTCCTTGACGTACGCGAGCGTCGTCTGCAGGCACCACTCGGCCACCCCGAGCTGTTCCGAGGCGAGCAGCCCGGCTCCGAACCGCAGCACCGCGGCCAGGTCGCAGGCCCCGACCCGGCGGGCCCTGGTCCTGGTGAACGTGACCGTGGCCACCGGCCTGGTGAGGTCCAGCGACGACACGACGCGCACCACGCCGGCCTCGATCGCGTCGCCCTCGACCGCGTACAGGTCGCCGTCCACCGGCACCAGCAGCACGTCCGCCACCTCGGCTCCGGCCACGCCGGTCACCGAGCCGGACAGCCGTCCTCCGCCGTCCACCCGCACCGACGCGCCCCGGTCAGGCCGGTACGCCGACGCCCCGAACGACACCACCAGCGCCGCCGTCCTGCGCCCCTCGGCCAGCTCGCCGAGCAGCGCGTCGCGGGTCGGCAGCAGCGCCCGCGTGGCCAGCACCGAGCTGGTGAAGAACGGCACCGGCGCGACCGCCCTGCCCAGCTCCTCCAGCACCACGGCCGCCTCGCTGGCCGACGCGCCCGCCCCGCCCAGCTCCTCGGGCACCAGCAGTCCCGCCACCCCGATCTCGCCGGCCAGCGTCTTCCACAGGTCCAGGTCGTACGGCTGCGACTCGACGCGCTGCAGCACCGCGGACGGCGGGCAGCGGTCGGCCAGCAGCCCGCGTACGGCGGCGCGCAGCTCCTCTTCGACCTCGGAGTACAGCAGGCTCATCGCGGCAGGTCCTTCCACGGCACGTCCTTGTCGACACGGGGCTCCGACGGCAGGCCGAGCACCCGCTCGGAGATGATGTTGCGCAGGATCTCGGAGGTGCCGCCCTCGATCGAGTTGCCCTTGGCCCGCAGATAGCGGTAGCCGGGGCCGCGGCCGTAGAAATCGACCTCCTCCGAGCGGCGGAACGCCCAGTCGTCGTAGCCCAGCTCCCGCCTGAACTCCATCTCCAGCCCGGTCAGCGCCTGGTTGAGCCGGGCGAAGGAGAGCTTCATGCCCGAGCCCTCGGGCCCCGGCTGGCCGGCGGCGAGCTGCTCGCGCAGCCGCGCGCCCGACAGGCGGGTCACCTCGGCCTCCACCCACAGCGACAGCAGCCGCTGGTGCAGGTCGTGCGTGCGCAGCTCGGGCTGCTCGCGCCAGGAGGCCAGCACGGACGCCATGACGCCGCCGCCGCGCCGGGTGGGCGCGCCGCCGATGGCCACGCGCTCGTTCATCAGCGTGGTCTGGGCGACCCGCCAGCCGTCGCCGACCGCGCCGAGCCGCAGGTCGTCGGAGAGCCGCACCCCGGTCAGGAACACCTCGTTGAACTCGGCCTCGCCGGTGATCTGCCGCAGCGGCCGCACCTCGACGCCCGGCGCGTGCATGTCGCACACGAAGTACGTCAGCCCGCGATGCTTGGGCACCTCGGGGTCGGTACGGGCGACGAGGATCGCCCACCGCGCGTGATGGGCGCCTGACGTCCACACCTTCTGCCCGTCGACCACCCATTCGTCGCCGTCCCTGACCGCCCTGGTGGCCAGCGTGGCGAGGTCGGACCCGGCGCCCGGCTCGCTGAAGAGCTGGCACCAGATCTCCTCGCCGGTCCACAGCGGCCTGAGGAAGCGGCGCTTCTGCTCATCGGTGCCGAACGCCAGGATCGTCGGCGCCGCCATGCCCAGCCCGATGGCCTGCAGCCCGGCGTTGGGCTGCGGGGTGTCGGCGAGTTCCTTGTCCACGACCTGTTGCAGCTCGCGCGGCGCACCGAGGCCGCCGAGCCCTTCGGGGAACCACACCCAGGCCAGCCCGGCGTCGAACCGGGCCCGCAGGAACTCAAGGCGGTCCCCGCTCGGATCGTGCTCCCCGAGGAACGCGCCCACGCGCTCCTTGATCTGCGCTTCGTTCACATGTACCTCTTCAGCTCGCGATAGGCCAGGGACCGCTTGTGCACCTCGTCGGGGCCGTCGGCCAGGCGCAGCGTACGGGCGTGCGCCCAGAGCCCGGCCAGGGGGAAGTCCTGGGAGACACCGCCGGCGCCGTGGACCTGGACGGCCTTGTCGAGGATCCACTCCACCGTGATGGGGGTGGAGATCTTGATGGCCTGGATCTCGGTGTGGGCGCCCTGGTTGCCCACCGTGTCCATGAGCCAGGCGGTCTTGAGCACGAGCAGGCGGGCCTGCTCGATCTTCACGCGGGACTCGGCGATCCAGTCCTGGACGACGCCCTGCTGCGCGACGGGCTTGCCGAACGTGGTCCGCGACAGCGCCCGCCGGCACATCAGCTCGACCGCGCGCTCGGCCATGCCGATCAGCCGCATGCAGTGGTGGATGCGGCCGGGGCCGAGCCGCGCCTGCGCGATGGCGAAGCCGCCGCCCTCCTCGCCGATGAGGTTCGCGGCGGGCACGCGGACGTCCTCGAAGACGACCTCGGCGTGGCCGCCGTGGTCGGCGTCGGTGTAGCCGAAGACGTGCATGCCGCGCTTGACCTGCACGCCGGGCGTGTCACGCGGCACGAGGATCATGCTCTGCCTGCGGTGCTTGGGCGCCTCGGGGTTCGTCTGGCCCATGACGATGAAGATCTTGCAGGTGGGGTTCATCGCGCCGGAGATGAACCACTTGCGGCCGTTGATGACGTACTCGTCGCCGTCGCGCACGATCGAGGTCGCGATGTTGGTGGCGTCGGATGAGGCCACGTCGGGCTCGGTCATGGCGAAGGCCGAGCGGATCTCGCCGTCGAGCAGGGGCTGCAGCCACTCCTTGCGCTGCCACTCGCTGCCGAACATGGACAGGACTTCCATGTTGCCCGTGTCGGGGGCCGCGCAGTTGGTGGCGACGGGGGCCAGGGCCGGGCTCCTGCCCATGATCTCCGCCAGCGGGGCGTACTGCAGGTTCGTCAGTCCCGCGCCGTGCTCGCCGGGCAGGAACAGGTTCCACAGGCCGCGCTTCCTGGCCTCGTCCTTCAGGTCCTCGATCAGCGGCGGCGGGCTCCAGCCGCTGGTCCGCGCCTGTTCCTCGAAGGCCGGCTCTGCGGGGTAGACGCATTCGTCCATGAAGCGGAGCAGTCGCTCGCGCAGGTCCTCGGTGACAGTGTCGAAGGCGAAGTCCATGACGCGACCCTACCGACCGGCCGGTATGCGTGTCGACAGGTGGCTTCCCGTAAATACCCCCAGGTGGACATCTACCTGCACGTTCTCATGCCCCTACAGTGGCCGCCATGACCGCGAAGCTGCCTACCCCCACCGTGCTCGAGAACGACGTCGTCCGGCTTGAGCCGCTCACCATGGACCACGTGCCCGACCTGTTCGCCGCCGGGGGCGGTGACGAGGAGGTCTGGCGCTGGATGCCGGCCGCCGCGCCGCAGACCGAGGAGGAGCTGGGCAAGGTCGCGCGCATGCTGATCGACGACGACAAGCACGTGCCGTTCGCCGTGGTGGTGAAGGCGAGCGGGCGGGCCGTGGGCTGGACGACGTACGCCGACGTGCCGGGCTTCGAGGCCAGCGTGGAGATCGGCTGGACGTGGTACGGCCGCGCGTCCTGGCGTACGGCGGTCAACACCGCGTGCAAGCTGCTGCTCGTGGAGCACGCCTTCGAGCTGGGCCACAACCGGGTGCTGCTCAAGACCGACATCCGCAACGAACGCTCGCAGAACGCGATCAGGCGCATCGGCGGCGTGCACGAGGGCACGCTGCGCCGGCACCGCCGCAGGGCCGACGGCTCCTGGCGCGACACGGTCTGCTTCGGCATCCTCGACGACGAGTGGCCGCCGCACCGCGACCGCCTGCGCGACCGCCTGCGCGACCGCCTGCGCGACCGCCTGGCGGCCTCCTAGCCGAGCATGCCCGCGAGCAGCTCGCGGACGAGCTGTTCGAGCTCCTCCCGCGTGGGCACGGCGCCGGCGCCCGCGATCGCGTCGAACAGCAGGCCCTCGGCGAAGGCCACCATCGCGCGCCCGTGCCGCACCGGGTCGCGGGAGCCCAGGGCGGCCAGCATCGCCACGGCGGGGTCGCGGAAGCGGCGGCCCGCCCGGTCGTAGATGGCGCGCAGCTCGGGCCGCCTGGTGGCCTCCAGCGCCAGCTCGTAGCGGGCCAGCGTGCGGGCGCTGTCGGAGAGCTGGATGTGCAGCGCCTCGGCCAGCCGGGCGGGCAGCCTTTCCGGGTCGTAGGCACCCTCGTAGTCACCCTCGTAGGCACCCGACAGCGCCTCTGCCTCCCGCTCGGTGAGCCTGGCCAGGGTCAGCTCCAGCAGCGCCGCCCTGGTGCGGGCCAGGTTGGAGGTGGAGCCCGGCGGCAGGCCGGCGGCCTCGTCCACGGCCCGGTGGGTCAGGCCGCGCATGCCCCGCTCGGCGAGCAGCGCGATGGCCGTGTCGGCGACGACGTCTGAGCGCTTCACGGAAGCCGATACTACTGCGGTAGTGGGACCGGACTACGGGCGTAGTACGGTTCAACTACGGACGTAGTGACCGGAGGAGGCGCGGATGGCCAGGGCTGTGGTGATCGGTGGCGGGATCGGCGGACTGAGCGCCGGTGTCGCGCTGCTGCGCAAGGGGTGGGACGTGACCGTGCTGGAGCGGGCGCCCGCCATCGAGCCCGTCGGCTCGGGCCTGGCGATCGCCGCCAACGCGCTGAAGGCGCTCGACGTCATCGGTCTCGGCGACAGGATCCGCGCCCTCGCCCACGCGGAGGGGCCGCTGGGCCTGCGCAGGGCCGACGGGCGCTGGCTGGCGCGGGCCACGGAGGAGGAGGCGGACGACGCGTACGGCGACTCCGTGGTGGTGTTGCTGCGGGCCACGCTGCTCGACGTGCTCACCGGCGCCCTCGCCGAGGCGGGCGGGCCCGGCCGCCTGCGCCTCGACACGACGGTCACGGAGGTGGACGCCGAGCGCGGCGTCGTACGGACGGAGGCGGGCGACCTGGAGGCCGACCTGGAGGCGGACCTGGTGGTGGCCGCCGACGGCATTCACTCGGCCACCCGCCGCGCCCTCTTCCCCGGCCACCCGGGCCCGGTCTACGCGGGCGTGACCGCATGGCGCGGCCTCATCCCGCTCGCCGACCTGAAGGCGACCGAGGCCCAGGAGCCGGGCACCCGCGCTCCCTCGCGGTCGCTCGTGTCAGAGCGCCGGGACGGTCGCGGCGCCTTGCGGGTGCCGAGGTCGGAGAGCTGGGACGGTCGCGGCGCCTTGCGGGTGCCGAGGTCGGAGAGCTGGGGGCGGGGCACCGTGTTCGGCGTCCACCAGCTGGCCGGCGACCTCGTCTACGTCTACGCCACCGACGTCGCGCCGCCCGGCGGCACGGCCGCGGACGAGCGTGAAGAGCTGCTGCGCAGGTTCGGCGGCTGGCACGAGCCGATCCCGGCGCTGCTGCGGGCCGCCGACCCGGCGCGGATCACCCGCAACGACGTCTACTACCACGCCACGCCGCTGCCCGCCTTCCACCGGGGCAGGGTGGCGCTGGTCGGCGACGCGGCCCACGCGATGACGCCCAACCTCGGGCAGGGCGCCTGCCAGGCGATCGAGGACGCGGTCGTGCTGGCCCACCTGGCCGATCCCGGCGCCTCGGGTGACGGCCTGGCCGCCTACAGCGCGGCGCGGACGCGGCGGACGGCGCGGGTCGTCCGGCGGTCGATGACGTTGTGCCGGCTGACCAAGTGGCGCAACCCGGCGGCCGTGTGGCTGCGGGACGCCGGGGTGGCGGCGGCGAGCCGGCTCAGCCCAGATCTGATGTTGCGGTCGATGGACGAGGTGCTGCGCTGGCGTCCACCGGCGGAGGCGTGACCGCCTGCTCGGCGGGAGGCGGGGCGGCGGCCGGCTTGGCGGTGTGGTCGGGGGCCAGCCGGCCCAGCGTGATCGTGCCACCGATGGTCAGCGCGGCGGCCAGCAGGGCGGGCACCGCGGTGCTGGGCGAGGTGGGCAGCGGCTCGCCCAGCAGGATCGCCCCGGCGAGCACGGACGTGATGGGGTCGATGACCTGGACGCCGGCGTAGGCGATGCCGAAGTAGCCGACCGCGTACGAGCGTTGCAGCAACACCACGGCGCAGATCAGCAGCACCGGCACGACCAGGCTGAACCAGTGGATCAACCGGCCCCAGTCGCCCTGCATCCCGCCGCCGACCACCCGGACGAACGTGGACACGCTCGCCGTCATGACGCCCGCGCCCACCGACAGCAGCAGCGCCTTGTTCGCCCCGTGCACCCGCCCGGCGAACAGCTGGGTGGCCAGCGTGACGGCGCCGATCACGGCGATGAAGGCGAGCGCGGCGCCGTCGCCCAGCCGGGGCGTCACGTCGTGCGCGGGCACCAGCAGCATGAGCCAGAGCAGCCCGACGGCGACGGCGATCGAGCCGATGATCTCGGCGCGATACGGCCGCCGCCCGTACATGAACGCGGCCAGCGGCACGGCGAAGACCAGGGTGGCCACGCTGATCGGCTGGACGGCGACCAGGGGCGCGAAGCTGAGCGCGACGGCGTGCAGGCAGGCGCCGGTGAAGGAGATGACGCCGCCCACCCACCAGCGGGGTCGCCGCACCAGGCTGAGCGAGGCGCCCTCGGCCACGACCTCGTACTGCTGCAGTGCGGCGCCCAGCGCGTAACCCAGCGCCCCCGCCAGCGCGATGAGCATGCCGACCCAGGTCATCGCGGCCCGCGCAGAAGCAGGGATCCTCTCAGGAGCATTGCCCCAGCTTATGAGGCCGGGCGAGGGGGAGAATCATCCTTTGGTCGGAAAAGTCCATACAAACCGGTCTCGGCCTGCACGAACTTGTGGCCCATCCTTGGGCCTCGCCTGGACGCCGGCCGCCCCCTTTTGCCCCGTTACGCCGGCTGCGGGCAGACGCAGAACAGGTGGCCCTGCGGGTCCTGCAGCACCACCCACCGGGTGCCCTCCTCGGTGACGCCCGGCTGGAACTCGGGCCTGGTGGCCCCCAGCTTCAGGTAGTCCTCGACCGCCTGAGCCACGTCCGGCACCCGGAAGTCGAGGTGGAACTGCTTGTCGGGGCTGGGCCACGTGACCGGCTTGCGGTCGGCCACCCGGCCGAAGTAGATCGAGACCGTGCCGTCGGTGATGGCGGCGTACTCGTCCTCCGCGTAGGTGATCTCCATGCCGGTCACCTGGGCGTAGAACTCGGCCAGCGCCTTGGGGTCGGCGCAGTCGATGGTGAAGGCCATGAGGTTCGCTTTCGTCGTCATGGCGCCCAGCGTTTCAGCCATACCTGCCATCTCCTGTCAGGTACGTACGCACTACCCGCAACATCCCTCTTGTCGGGCATCGCGCTAACTACCGGTCGGTACTCGTGTAAACCCGTAAGAATGCCTTTGCTGTCCTTTAACCATTCCGCAAGCTGATGCCGCCACCCTCTCCCCATCAGAAAGGAGATGCCGTGCGTACCAGGCCAGAACGGCTCTACGAGATCGACGGGCTCCGGCTGCTTGCGGCACTGTGCGTCGTGCTGTTCCACTACGTGTTCTCCGGCTGGGCCGGCGGCAAGACCACTGTGACGTTCGTCACCGAGAGCGCCTGGGCCAAGTACGGCTACCTCGGCGTCGACCTGTTCTTCCTGATCAGCGGGTTCGTCGTGCTGATGAGCGCGTGGGGAAGGACGCCACGGCAGTTCGTGGTCTCGCGGGTGGTGCGGCTCTATCCGGCCTATTGGGTGGGCATCGCGGTCACGGCGACCGTCACCGTGCTGCTCGGGTGGGGCCTGTTCCAGGTGTCGGTGCCGCAGGTGCTGGCCAACCTGACGATGTTCCAGTCGGTGCCGAACATCGAGAACGTGGACGTCGTCTACTGGACCCTCTGGGCCGAGATGCGCTTCTACATCCTCATGCTGATCGCCACCGTCATCGGGATCACCCGGGGGCGGATCATGGCCGGGCTGTGGGGGTGGCTCGCCCTGACGTTCCTCGTCGAGCTGGGCGTGCTGCCGGGCATCGCCGACCTGGTCGTCCAGTCGGAGTTCTCGCACTACTTCATCGCCGGCATGGCGCTGTTCATGCTCTACCGGTTCGGGCTCGACTGGCAGATCGCGCTGCTCGTGCCCATCTGCCTGGGCAACGCCGTCTACCGGGCCATCGGGTACGCCGAGGCCGTCGGCGAGCGGTATCACGTCACGTACTCGCCCGTCGTCATCACCGCCGTCGTCGTGCTCATCTTCCTCGTGATGACGTTCATCGCGCTGCGGGTCACCAGGGCGCTCGCCCGGCCGTGGCTGGTGACGGCGGGGGCGCTGACCTATCCGCTGTACCTGCTGCACGCGCACGTCGGGTTCATCCTGTTCGCCAGGCTCGAAGGGGCGTTCAACAAGTACGTGCTGCTCGTCGGGATGATCGTGGTCATGCTGGTGGCCGCGTACGCGGTGCACCGGTTCGTGGAACGGCCGCTCGCGCCCGTGCTCAAGCGGCTGCTGTCCAAGCGGGAGCCGCCGGCGCACGCCGCGGTCCCGGCCGGCAACCCCACAGGGTGAGTCGACTCTGCCGACAACCCGTTGTCAGGGCGGGCGCGGAGATCCCCGGGCCGGATACGATCCGCGTCACCGAAGCGGCGCCGCTGAACGGCGAGAGGGGGCCGGATGAGTCTCGGCGAACACGAGTGGGCCCCGCCCGGCGTCGACCCGGAGCGGCCCACGGTCGCCCGCGTCCACGACGCCCTGCTCGGCGGCACCGAGAACTTCGCCTCCGACCGCGCCGTCGCCCGCAAGCTCAAGGACGTCGTGCCCGAGGTGGTGAACCTGGTGTGGTGCGACCGGGCCTTCGTCGGCCGGGTCGTCGACTACCTCGTCCGCGAGGCCGGCATCCGGCAGATCATCGACCTCGGCGCCGGGCTTCCCACCGTCGAGAACACCCATGAGGTCGCCCAGTTCGCCGACCCCACCTGCCGCGTCGTCTACGTCGACAACGACCCCATGGTCGAGCCGCACGCCAAGGCCATTCTCGGCGGCAACCCGAACGCCGACGCCATCACCGCCGACCTGCGCGACGTGGACGCCGTGCTCGGGCACCCCGCGCTGCGCCGCCTCATCGACCTGTCCCAGCCCACCGCCGTCCTCGTGGTCGGCGTGCTGCACCTGCTCGCCGACCACGAGGACCCGCACGGCATCGTCCGCAGGTACGTCGCCGCGCTCCCGCCCGGCGGTCACCTGGCCGCCTCCGGGTTCCTCGCCTCCGGCAACCCCAAGGCCAAGGCGCTGGAGGTGATGCTTCAGGCCACCATGGGCACCGGCCACTTCCGCGACCGCGCCGCCATCACCCGCTTCTTCGACGGCCTGGTGCCGGTCGAGCCCGGGGTCGTGCACTTCCCCGAATGGCACCCCGACGAGCGCCTCCCCGGCCCCCTCGCCCCCTGGGAGGAACTCCTGCTGGGCGGCGTCGCCCGCAAACCCCAGCCCTGAGCGGCTATCGTGGGGCGCATGCATCGGCGCTTCATCTGTTCTCCGCCCCCCGCCCGCTAGCGGGCGGCATCCTCTGAAGCTCGCCGGGTCACACTGATCCGGGGGTGGTCGCTGCCCGCGCACCGGGCCCTGATCGACCTTCACCTCCGGAGAACCCTTCAGATGACGCATGTCTCCGCCCGGCGGGGCGCTTTTTACGTGTCCGTGGCCGCGACCGCCTGGGGCACCGGCGGCGCCACCGGGTCGCTGCTCTTCCAGACCGGCGGGCTGGGCCCCGTCGGCGTGTCCCTGTGGCGGTATGTGATCGGCGCCGCCTTCCTCGTCCTGCTCATCCGCCCGGCGAGCCGCCCGGCGCTCACGGGCCGCACGCTGGTGGTCGGCGCCGGGATGGCCGTCTACCAGACCGCCTACTTCGCCGCCATCGCCCACTCGGGCGTCGCGGTGGCGACCGTGGTGACGATGGGCGCCACCCCGATCTTCACCGCGCTGGGCAGCCGCTTCCTGCTCAAGGAGCGCCTCGGCCGTACGGCGCTGCTCGCCCTGGCCGTGGCGCTGGCCGGCCTCGTCCTGCTCACCGGCGGGTCGGCCCTGGGCGGACAGGGAGCGGGCATCCAGGGAGCGGGCACCCCGGTGCTCGGGGTGCTGCTCGCGCTGACCTCCGCCGCCGGGTACGCCGGGGTCACGCTGGTGTCCAGGCGGCACCGCGACGACGGCGGCCCCGAGGCGGCGGCGATCGGCGGGTTCGTGGTGGCCGCGCTGTGCCTGGCCCCGTTCGCACTGGCCGAAGGAGTGCTGCCCGCGGTGAGCTGGACGTCGGCGACGCTGCTCGTGTATCTGGGCGCGGTGCCGACGGCGCTGGCGTACGGGCTGTTCTTCCGTGCGCTGACCGCCCTGCGCGCCACCACCGTGTCGATCATCTCGCTCGGCGAGGCGGTCGGCGCGGCGCTGCTGGGGGTGGCGCTGTTCGGCGAGCGGCTCACCCCCTTGGCCTGGGCGGGGTGCGTGCTGCTGCTCGCCGCGGTGGCCGTGCTCGCCGCACGAGCCGATGCGGCGTGATGTGACGGCGCAGGCGGCCGGATGAGTTAAGGTCCGGTACGGCGGCGCTTGCCGGATCGTCGCTCCGTTCCCCCACAGCGGCAGGGGGAACGGTGTCGGCGTGGCGCGCGTTGGAGGAACTGTGGCCTCGTTCAAGGGAATACTGAGGAACCTCCTGGACCGACCGGGAGGCGTCCCCCTCGCGCCCTACCAGAAGATCGTCAAGGCGGCCGAGTCGCGGGCCGACCGGGTGCGCGGTCTCGACGAGCTGCGGGCGCCCGACAAGAGCGACCTCATGAGCGACCTCGCGGAGTTCTGCGCGGTGGCCCGCGAGGCCGCCGACCGCACGCTCGGCCTGCGCCCTTATGACGTGCAGCTGCTCGGCACGCTGGCGTTGCTCGACGGCAAGGTGGCCGAGATGGCCACCGGTGAGGGCAAGACGCTGTCGGGTGCGATGGCCGCGGCGGGTTACGCGTTGCAGGGCAAGCGCGTCCACGTGATCTCCGTCAACGACTATCTCGCCCGGCGCGACGCCGAGTGGATGGGCCCGTTCTACGAGGCGCTGGGCGTGAGCGTGGGCTGGATCGACCAGAACTCCACGTTCGAGGAGCGGCGCGAGGCGTACGCGAAGGACGTCACGTACGGGCCGGTCAGCGAGATCGGCTTCGACGTGTTGCGCGACCGGCTGCGCACCGACGCGAGCGAGCTGATCGTGCCCGCGCCCGAGGTGGCGCTGATCGACGAGGCAGACTCCGTGCTGGTCGACGAGGCCAGGGTGCCGCTGGTGATGGCCGGGGCGTCCGAGGTGGGCAACGCGGTGCCGGAGATGGCGGCGCTGGTCAGGCAGCTCGTCCGCGGCTACCACTACGAGATCGACGAGCAGGCCCGCAACGTCTATCTGACGCCCAAGGGCGCCGACAGCGTCGAGAACCTCCTCGGCGTCGACCTCTACGACGAGCACGAGCCCGGCACGCTGATCGAGCTCAACCTGGCGCTGCACGCCCACGCGCTGCTGACCCGCGACGTCGACTACATCGTGCGCGACGGCAAGGTGCAGCTGATCAACCCCTCGCGCGGCCGGGTGGCGCTGCTGCAGCGCTGGCCCGACGGGCTGCAGGCGGCGGTCGAGGCCAAGGAGGCGCTGCCGCCGAGCGAGAAGGGCGAGATCCTCGACTCGATCACCGTCCAGGGGCTGATCCGGCGCTACCCGCAGATCTGCGGCATGACGGGCACGGCGGTGGCGGTCAGCGAGCAGCTCGGCGAGTTCTACGGGCTGAAGGTCGCGGTCATCCCGCCCAACCGGCCGTGCGTGCGGGTCGACGAGCCCGACCGCATCTACCCGACGGTGCCCGACAAGGACGCGGCGCTGGTCGAGGAGATCCAGGCGGTCCACGAGACCGGCCGGCCGATCCTCATCGGCACGCTCGACGTCGCCGAGTCGGAGAACCTCGCCAAGCTGCTGCAGCGGCGCGGCCTTGAGCCGGTCGTGCTCAACGCCAAGAACGACGCGGAAGAGGCGGCGATCATCGCGCGGGCGGGCGAGCGCGGCGCGATCACCGTCTCCACCCAGATGGCCGGGCGCGGCACCGACATCAGGCTCGGCGACGGCGTCGCGGAGCTGGGCGGCCTCTACGTGATCGGCTCCGGCCGCCACGCCAGCAGCCGGCTGGACGACCAGCTGCGCGGGCGGGCCGGGAGGCAGGGCGACCCGGGCGGTTCGGTGTTCTTCGTCAGCATGAAGGACGACCTGATCACCCAGTTCGTGCCCGACGAGCGGCCGCCGGCCGCCGACCCCGACGGCATCGTCAGGCACCGGCGCGGGGCGTACCTCGTGGGTCACGCGCAGCGCGTCGCCGAGGGCGTCAACCTGGAGATCCACCGCAACACGTGGCGCTTCACGCGGCTGCTGGAGCAGCAGCGCGAGCTCATCCTGGAGTGGCGCGGCAAGGTGCTCCACGGCGACGCCGCCGCCAAGGCGCTGGCCGAGGCCGACCCCGAGCGGTGGGCCGAGCTGCCCGAGGACACCCGCGACGAGACGGCGCGGCAGATCGTGCTGCACGCCATCGACCAGTGCTGGACCGAGCACCTGGCCTTCCTGACCGACCTGCGCGAGGGCATCCACCTGCGGGCGCTGGGCCGGATGAGCCCGATCGACGAGTTCCACCGCGAGGCGGTGGCCGAGTACAAAGCGCTGATGGCCGAGGTGGAGAAGCGCTCGCTGGCCTCGTTCGAGGCGCCCGAGCCCGATCTGAAGCGGCCGACGGCGACGTGGACCTACCTCGTGCAGGACAACCCGTTCGGCACCGAGTGGGACCGCATCCTCAAGCGGGTGACCGCCGCGACCCGCAGGGGCTGATCAGGACCGGGTATCAGGGCCAGATATCAGGGCCAGACATCAGGGCCAGGAGGGGTCACCCGACGGCACCACGGGCCCGTCGAGCACGCCCAGGCGTTCCAGCAGGGTGATGAACGTGGTCGCGTACGGCGAGGTCGCCGTGACGGCGGCCACCCGCGGCCAGTCCACCTGCTCGCGCAGCGCGCGCACCTGCGCCAGCAGCGCGCCGTAGTCGCAGGCGTGCTCCGACAGCGGCAGCAGCCACGAGATCACCAGGTCGGTGGCCTGCAGCACGGGGACGATCACCGCCGACGCCTTCAGCGGCTCGGCCCGGTCGAGCAGCTCGTCGGTGATCGCCATGTCGGAGACCCGGAAGATCAGGTCCACCAGGCGCCCCTCGTCGTACGCCTTGACGAGCCAGTCCTCCGGCGGCTTGGCGGTCTGGAAGCCGATGCCGCGCAGCGCCTCCAGCGCGGCGGGCACGTCGTGCTCGGTGAGCACGAAGTCCACGTCGTGGAGCGAGGGCGCGGCGCCGCGCGCGTACGCGGCACAGCCGCCGGCCAGCGCGAACTTCACTCCGGCGTCCTTCAGTCCCGTGCTGGCTCGCTTGAGCGTGTCGAGGATCGCGTCGGTGACCGCGTGGCCGTGGCTGCTCATGCCGATCGGCTACCCAAACGATCGTCAACTAGGCGTTGGAAATAAGGTCGTCAGGGTAGCCCGATGAGCTATGACCGACATCCTGGAAAAGACCGAACGGACCTACGCGAACGGGCACGATCGGCCGCTTGCGCGCTACGCCGGGCTGCTCGGCGCGTACGGCGGCACGGTCGGCGTGGCCGCGGCCGCGGTGGCGCTCGCGGGGCGGCGGGTGCCCGAGCAGGTCGGGGTGCTGGACATCCTGCTCATGGCGGCCTGCACGCACAAGGTGTCCAGGCGGCTGGCGAAGGACCCCGTCACGAGCCCGCTGCGGGCCCCGTTCACCCAGTACGAGGGTCAGGGCGGCCCCTCGGAGGTGCGGGAGAAGCCGCGCGGCGCGATCGGCGAGCTGCTCGCCTGCCCGTTCTGCCTCGCGCAGTGGGTGGCCACCGGCTACGCGGCCGGCCTCGTGCTGGCGCCCCGGGCGACCCGGCTGGTGGGCGCGACCATGACCGCCGTCGCCATCTCGGACTGGCTGCAGTTCGCGTACGCGAAACTGATGAAGACCGCCGAGTGATTCCATTTTTCCCCCTGCGCCCGGCCGGGGTGGGAAAAATGTTAATGAGGGCTCGGCCAGGGCAGTAGCAGACCATGGCTACATTGCTCTGGATCATCGCCGTCATTCTCGTCATCGCCGGGATCTACGTGCTCCTGGCCCGGCGCGACATCCTCTGGGGGATCGTGCTCATCGTTCTCGGATTCCTGGTCGGGCCCGGCGGGGTCAGCATCTTCAATGTCTAGGGGAACCGTTTCTCCGGTTCCCTGTCCGCCGCCCACGAAAAGAAAAACGCTCCCCGCTGACGGGGAGCGTTTTTTCTCGCGCCATGCGTGCGCGTCGCGCTATGCGTGCACGTCCTCGCAACTGATGCAGTAGACGCAGTAGGCCCGGCCGAGCACGGGCAGCGCCACGTTGCGCACCCGGATGCCGCCCGGCGTCATGCCCTTCTCGCTGCCCTTGTGCGCGTGGCCGTGCAGGACGAGGTCGGCGCCGGCCGTGTCGACGGCCTCGGCCAGCAGGTAGCTGCCGAGGAACGGGTAGATCTCCGGCGGCTCGCCCTCCAGGGTCTCCTTGATCGGCGAGTAGTGGGAGAGCACGACGCGGTAGTCGGCGGTCATCTCCTTGAGCGCCATCTTCCACGACTCGGCGATGTGGCGGGTGTGGGAGACGAAGTTCTTGATCTCGCGCTCGCCGAACTCGCTGGCGCACTTGCCCGCGAACCCGCCGCCGAACCCCTTGCCACCGACGACGCCCAGCTTCGTGTCGCCGCACTGCAGCACCACGCCGTCGTCGTCGAGCACGATGACGCCCGCGTCGCGCAGCTCGGCGGCGATCTCGCGCTCCAGGTCGGAGTGGTAGTCGTGGTTGCCGAGCACCGCGACCGTCGGGATGGGCAGGTCGCGCAGCTCGTCGGCCACGATCCGCCCTTCCTCCAGGGTGCCGTGCCTGGTCAGGTCGCCCGCGAGCATGAACACGTCGGCGCGGTCCTCGATGTCGTGCAGCCGCTTCCTGTACTGGCCTCTGACGTCCTCGCCCAGGTGGATGTCACCCACCGCGGCTATGCGCAGGTCAGTCAAGACGCTCATCCTCCCCCGGCTCGCCGGCCTCGACGACGTTGATCTCGTTGTGCAGGTGCAGGTCGGGCGCGACCTCGTGGGCCACCTGCCCGAGCCGGTCGCGCTGCTCGCACCCGCTCACCTGACCGCGCAGGAAGAGCTGGTCGCCTCGGATGTCGACGCGGATCCCCAGCTCGGTCGTACGACCGTCCTCGGCCAGCGCCTGCTGGACACGGGCCGCGACGTACTGTGGAGCTTCCATCGCTCGTCCTCCTTCTCTGTCGCCGCATGCCCGAGCGCCAATCGCTCAAACAGCACGAATCAGGTCGATGACCGCCCGTTCCACCGGGCCTGCCGTGGCGAGCTGGCCGAAGTCGGCGTCCGCGCCCAGCTCGGTCAGTGCCGCGCCGATCGTCCTGTCCCGCTCGTACGCCTCGATCACCCGCGGGTCCACGTACGACGCCCTGGCCACGGTCGGTGTGTTGCCCAGATACTCCGACACCTCGCGCATCACCCGCGTGACGGCGCGCTTCTTGCGCGTGACCCCCTCGCGCCCGGCCGGCCGCGACACCGCCAGCCCCACCGCCGCCAGCACGGTGGCGTGCCAGGTGCGGAAGTCCTTGGCGGTGACCTCGTACCCGATGGCCTCGCGCAGGTACTCGTTGATGTCCTCGCTCTTGATGTCGCCCCAGCCGTCCGCGCGCCGGTAGCGCAGCAGCTCGCCCTCTACCCGCAGCGCCTTCAGCGAGCGCAGCACCTTGCACGCGCCGGGGTCGGCCACCTCGACCTCACGCAGGATGTCGCCCTTGGCCTGGTAGGCGCAGACGACGATGCCGCGCGAGCAGGTGACGTGCTCCATCCTGAGCGTGGCCAGGCCATAGGTGTCGTAGCTCTCGCCGCCGATGCGGAAGAAGCCGATGTCGAGCAGCCGGGCGGCGGCGGCCAGCACCCGCTGCCTGGTCAGCCCGCGTCCCTGGAGCTGCTCGTCCACGATCTTCCTGAACGCCGGCAGCCGCTCGGCCACCTCCAGCACCCGGTCGAACTTCGCGCGGTCCTGCTGCTCGCGCCACACGTCGTGGTAGCGGTACTGCCGCCGCCCCGCCGCGTCGGTGCCCACGGCCTGGAGGTGCCCGTCGGGTGAGGCGCAGATCCACACGTCCTGCCAGGCCGGCGGGATGGCCAGCGTCCTGATGCGGGCGAGCACCTCGGGGTCGCGCACCGGCCGCCCGTCGCAGTCGAGATAGCGGAACCCGCGGCCGCACCTGCGCCGGGTGAAGCCCGGCTCGTTCTGGTCGCTCGGGCGCAGCTCGACGTCCGGCCCGGTGGCGAACGCCGCGGCCGGGGCTTCGGCGTCGGATGCCTGCGTGCGGGGATCTGTCTCGGGCACGCGATGCGGCTACCCCCGACGTTAGGCGACAAACAGCACGGGCAGGTGAGCCGCATGTCTGACAACGGAGAGTGGCACGAGGAACGGGACAGCAGAGGTCACGCCATGGTGCCCGCCACCCCCCGCGACGTGGTGCACATCAGAGTGGTGTCCTTCATGCTGGTGTTCCTTTTCGCGTTCACGGTGCTCGGGATCATGACGCGGGCGTGGGTGCTGGCCGCCATCGCGGTGGTGCTGGCGGTGGTCGCGGTGATCGACCTCCTGCTGGCCGTACGCCGGCAGAAGCAAGGGGCCGGACACGACGGAGAGGCGGGCTGATCCTGACATGGCACCACTTCGAGGGCGGGTTGTCGTGGTGACGGGCGCGAGCGGCGGGGTGGGGCGGGCGGTCGTCCGCCAGCTGGGTGCTCAGGGAGCCAAGGTGGCCCTGATCGCCCGCGGCACCACCGGGCTGGGCGCGGCGGCCGTGGACGTCGGCACCGAGGGCGGCACGGCCCAGGTCTACGAGGCCGACGTGGCGGACTACGAGCAGGTACGGCAGGCGGCCGAGCGGATCGAGAAGGAGCTCGGCCCGATCAACGTCTGGATCAACACCGCTTTTTCCTCCGTGTTCGCGAAATTTGCTGACATCTCCCCGGAGGAGTTCGAACGCACCACCGCCGTGACGTACCTCGGCTATGTCTGGGGCACCAAGGTGGCGCTCGACCTGATGCGCCCGCGCAACGCCGGCGCGATCGTCCAGGCCGGCTCGGCCCTGTCGCACCGCGGCATCCCCCTGCAGTCGGCCTACTGCGGCGCGAAGCACGCCATCAAGGGCTTCACCGAGTCGGTGCGCACCGAGCTGATGGCCGACGGCAGCGCCGTCAAGATCACTCTGGTGCAGCTGCCCGCGCTCAACACGCCGCAGTTCCAGTGGGTGCTGTCCAAGCTGCGCAAGCACCCCCAGCCCGTACCCCCGATCTACCAGCCCGAGGTGGCCGCGCGGGCCATCGTGTACGCGGCCGAGCATCCCGGACGCAAGGAGTACTGGGTCGGCACCAGCACGGTCGCCACCCTCCTCGCGCAGAAGGTCGCCCCCGCCCTGGTGGACCGCTACCTCGCGCGGACCGGCGTCGAGTCGCAGCAGACCGAGGAGGAGGCGCCCAGCGGCGTGTCCAACCTGTGGGAGCCCGCCGACGAGGACACCGACTACGGCGCGCACGGCACGTTCGACCGCCGCTCGCACAAGCGCAGCCCCCAGCTCTGGCTCGCCCAGCGCCGCGGGCCCGTCCTCCTCGCGCTGGCCGGCGGCGGCGCGGCCGCGGCCGCGTACGCGGCGCTGCGCCGGGCGGGACGGCTCTAGAGCGCTCGGGGCGGGAGCCGACTTAAGCGCTCCCGCCCGGGTAGACGGGGCGGAAACACCGTCTACGAGGAGGCTCCACCGTGCCTGAGCGCGATCTTCAGTATCTGGCCGGGCTCGCGGCGCAACTGCGCGTCGACTCCGTACGCGCCGCCGCCGCGGCCGGCTCCGGCCACCCCACCTCGTCGATGTCGGCCGCCGACCTGATGGCCGTGCTGTTCGCCTGTCACCTGCGCTACGACTTCGACCGGCCGGACAACCCCGCCAACGACCACCTGATCTTCTCCAAGGGACACGCCTCTCCCCTGCTCTACTCCCTCTACAAGGCCGCCGGCGCGATCACCGACGAGGAGCTGCTGACGTTCCGCAAGCGGGACAGCCGCCTGGAGGGGCACCCGACCCCGCGCCTGCCCTGGGTGGACGTCGCCACCGGCTCGCTCGGCCAGGGCCTGCCCGTCGGCGTCGGCGTGGCGATGGCCGCGCGGCTGGAACGCCTGCCGTACCGGGTGTGGGTCCTGTGCGGCGACAGCGAGCTGGCCGAAGGCTCCATCTGGGAGGCCGCCGAGCACGCGGGCAGCGAGGGCCTCGCGAACCTCACCGTCATCGTGGACGTCAACCGCCTCGGCCAGCGCGGGCCCACCCGGCACGGCTGGGACACCGGCGCGTACGCCCGCAGGTTCGGCGCGTTCGGCTGGCACACCATCGAGATCGACGGCCACGACCCCGGGCAGATCGACTTCGCGTTCACCGACGCCTCCAACACCAGGCGCCGGCCGACCGTGATCCTCGCCAAGACCCGCAAGGGCGAGGGCGTGCTGGAGGTCGAGAACCGCGAGGGCGCCCACGGCAAGGCTCTGAAGGACCCGGACAAGGCCGTGGCGGAGCTGGGCGGCGTGCGTGACGTGCGGGTCGAGGTGCACGCGCCGGACGCGGCTGCGGCGCCGTTCCGCTTCGACGCGGGCGAGCTGGAGCCGCCCGTGTGGCCGGTGGGCGAGCAGGTCGCGACGCGGGCCGCGTACGGGGAGGCGCTGGCGGCGCTCGGCGCGGCCAGGGGCGACGTGGTGGCGCTGGACGGCGAGGTCGCCGACTCCACCAAGACCGAGACGTTCGCCGAGGCGTTCCCCGAGCGCTTCTTCGAGATGTACATCGCCGAGCAGCAGCTCGTCGCCGCCGCCATCGGGCTGCAGGTGCGCGGGTGGAAGCCGTACGCGGCCACCTTCGCGGCGTTCCTGACCAGGGCGCACGACTTCATCAGGATGGCCGGGGTGAGCGGGTCGTCCATCCGGCTCGTCGGCTCGCACGCCGGGGTGGCGATCGGCGAGGACGGGCCGTCGCAGATGGGCCTGGAGGACCTCGCCATGCTGCGCACCGTGCACGGCAGCACCGTGCTCTACCCCTGCGACGCCAACCAGACGGCGGCCCTGCTGGCCGAGATGGCCGACCTGGACGGCGTGTCCTACCTGCGCACGACGCGCGGGGCCACGCCGGTCATCTACGAGCCCGGCGAGCGCTTCCCCGTGGGCGGCTCGCGCGTGCTGCGGCACTCACCCGGCGACCGGGCCACGATCGTGGCGGCCGGGGTGACCGTGCACGAGGCGCTCGCGGCGGCCGACGACCTGCGCGAGTCCGGCATCCCGGTCGGCGTCATCGACGTGTACTCCATCAAGCCCGTGGACAGCGCCGCCCTCATCGAGGCGGCCACCACCACGGGGAACCTCATCACGGTCGAGGACCACCGGATCGAGGGCGGTCTCGGCGACGCCGTCACGGACGCGGTGAGCGAGCTGGGGCCGCGCGTCATCAAGCTGGCCGTCACCGGCCTGCCCGGCTCGGCGACGCCGCAGGAGCAGCTCGCCGACGCCGGCATCGACCGCCACGCCATCGCCGACGCCGTCAAGCGCCTGCTGTGAGCCGGCCGTGCACGTTCGGGAGGCTTCCATGCAGTGCGGCGGGGCGGGTGTCACCACCCGCCCCGCTCGCTGTCCCGGCACGCGGCTGGACGGGATGAGCGGGGACATGCGAAAGGGCCGGCGGTTCGCGGCGGTGAATGACCGCCGCTCCTCGTCGGCCCTCTCATCGGCCCGTTCGTCGGCCCTCTCGCCCGACGGGACCGGCCCGGCCCCGGGAAGCTCGTGCGGGGGACGCTCAGCGGGACTTCGCCGTGGCCTTCCTGTTGGCCTTCTTGATGGCCGTGACGAGCTCCTGCTTGGTCATCTTCGACCGGCCGCGCACGCCCAGCTTGGCGGCCAGGCTCTGCAGGTGCTCCTTGCTGGCGTTGGCGTCCACGCCCTCGGCCGTACGCCCGGAGCGGTCGGTCGCGCCCTTGTCGGAGGGGCCCTTCTTGTCCTTCGGCTCCCAGTGGTCGCCGACCTTCTCGAAGGAGTGCTTGAGCGCGGCGAACGCCGTCATGTGGGCGCGGCGCCCCTCGCCGTACTCCTTGACGGCCGAGTCGTGCGCCTTGATCCACGTGTTCTGCGCCTTCTTGGGAGAACGCTTGACGGTCGACGGCAGCTCTTCGACACCTGGCATGTCGCTTCACCTCCTACAGCGGTGAGGTCAGAGGGGCGGTTCGTCGTAGTGGCGGCGGTCCTCGTACACGGTGGTACGACGGGCCTGGGGCTCCTCGTGGATCTCGTGGCGGTGCACCGGCTCGTCGATCGGCCCGACCGCCCGCCGCGCGACCCTGATCCGGTAGAGACCGAACCCGAGCCCGACCAGGCCACCGAGCATGAGCACGACGCCCACTACGTTGATGTCGAGGCCGGCGAGGTCGAACTCGACGGCCCAGGTGAGGATCGCACCGAGCATGATGAGGATGATGCTTCCGGCGATGGTCATCAGATTTACCTCCTTGACACGAAGGAACCTCTATCCACATGGCGAAAAACAAACACGTCGTGATGATCGGGCTCATGGGCTCGGGCAAGTCGACCGCGGGGCGGCTGATCGCTGAGGCGCTCGGGCTCCCGCTGTCCGACAGCGACCAGTACCTCCTTGACGAGCACGGCGCCACCTCCGCGCCGATCGCCGCCCGCGAGGGCAAGGAGGCCTTGCACAGGTACGAGGCCCAGCACGTGCTGGACGAGCTGGCCGGGCCGCCCAAGGTGATCGCGGCGGCGGCCAGCACGCTGGAGGTCCCCGAGGTGCGGGCGGCGCTGGGCCGGGCGTTCGTGGTCTGGGTGGACGCCGACGACGCGGTGCTGCGCAGACGCATGCACACCAGCGACCACCGCCCCGACTACGATCCTGCCGCCATGCGGGCACGCCGCGAGCGGTACTTCCACGAGGTGGCCGACCTGGTCTGCGACGTCGGCGTGATGGCCCCCGAGCAGGTGCGCGACGCCGTACTGAGCAAAATGGGCTTGCCCGGCGATGATCGCGGCTGATAGCCAACGAGGATGTTCGCTGAGAAACCCACGCTGAGGGGCGAGCGCGTGACGCTGTGCCCGGTCGGGCCCGAGCACGCGGAGGGCCTGTTCGAGCTGGTGTCCGACCCGGAGGTGCGCCGGCTCACCGGCTCGCACGCCCGCGCCGACCTGGAGAGCCTGCGCACCTGGTACGCCACCCGCGCCGGCCACTCCGACCGGCTCGACCTCGCGATCACGGCGGACGGCGCGTTCGTCGGCGAGGTGGTGATCAACCAGCTCGACACCGACAACCTGTCCTGCAACCTGCGCATCGCGCTGGTCGGCGCGCGCGCCTTCGGCAGGGGCTACGGCAGCGAGGCCATCGAGCTGGTGCTCGGCCACGTCTTCCGCACCACGCCGCTGCACCGGGTGCGGCTGGAGGTCTACGCCTTCAACGAGCGGGCCAGGCACGTCTACGAGAAGGCCGGGTTCGTCGCCGAGGGCGTCGAGCGCGACGCGCTGCTGTGGGAGGGCGAATGGCACGACGTGGTGGTGATGGCCGTCCTGCGGCCCGAGTGGCAGGCGCGGACGGGAACCCTGGCATAATGATCATGACGCATGGGTCCCCCGAGGCGCGCGGGGGACCTGTGGCGTCTTCGAGGCAACCAATGGGCGGTGTCGTGCATCTAAGCATCAGTGACGATGCGCTTGGTGCCCGGTGACCCCGCGAGGCTTGGCGGCTACTGGTTGGCCGCCAGGCTCGGCGCGGGCGGGCGCGGTGTCGTCTACGACGCCTACGATGACGAAGGCCGCCGCTACGCCGTCACCGTGCCCCTGGGCGAAGTCGGTCAGCGCTACGAGCAGGTGACCTGCCCTCACCTCGCGCGGGTGGTGGCCGTCGGGTCCGACGCGGGCGTCCCCTACGTCGTCAGCGAATACGTCAGCGGGCCCGACCTGCGCCAGGCCGTGGGGCTGCACGGCGGCCCCTACTCAGGTGACGAGCTGGTCGCGCTGGCCGCGGCCCTGGCGGCGGCGCTGCGGTCGCTGCACGCGGCCGGGCTGACCCACTCCGGGCTCAACCCCGAGTGCGTGCTGCTGGCCGACGACGGTCCCCGGGTCATCGAGCTGGGGCTGGCCGGCGCGCGTACGACCGATGGCGCGTGCCCGTACCAGGCGCCCGAGGTGCTGACCGGGCAGGAGGCCGGGGCCGCCGCCGACGTGTTCGCGTGGGGCGCGGTCGTGCTGTTCGCGGCCACCGGCGACGACCCGTTCGGCGGCGACAGCCCGGGTGCCGTCATGCACCGGCTGCTGACCGTCGACCCCGACCTGAGCTGCCTGCCCGAGCCGCTGGCCGGGCTCGTCGAGCGGGCGCTGGCCAAGAGCCCCGCCGACCGGCCCGCCGCGGCCGAGCTGCTCATCGAGAGCCCCGTTGAGAGCGCAGTCGAGCTGCGCCCGCCCGACGCCTACGTGCGCACGCCGTCGCTCGGGGAGGCCGCCGAGCAGGCGTACCTGTCGCTCACGCCCCGCCAGCAGGAGGAGGTGCCCGGGCTGCTGCTGCGGCTGCTCGACGGTGACCGGCCGCACGACGAGGGCGACGTGCTCGCCCCGCTCATGGCGGCCGGCCTGCTCGTACGGCGCAGCATCCGCGTACCGTCCGCCGAGACCTCCATCGGCAAGCTCGTCGCCGTCAGCGACGACAAGGTCGCCCCCGCCAGCGCCGCCCTCTACCGCGCCTGGCCCCGGCTGCGCGGCTGGGTCGCCGACGAGCGCGACGGCATGGCCGTGCACCGGCGCCTGCGCCGGTCCGCCCGGCAGTGGTCGGAGCACCGGCGCGGGCGCGGCCACCTGCTGCGCGGCGACGAGCTCGCCACCGCGCTCGGCTGGGCCGCGGCCAAGCGCCGGCACGTCCGGCTCAGCCAGCTCGAACGCGACTTCATCAGCGACAGCGTGGCCCTCGCCAAGCAGCGCAGGAAGCTCCTCGTGCCCGCCCTGTCGGCCGTCGCCGCCGTGGTCGCGGTCGCCGTCACCATGACGGTGGTGACCGTCCAGGGGCAGAACGACCTGCGCGGGCGCCTCCTCGAGGCCGGCGCGCGGGCCGTCGCCGCGCGGGCCGAGGCGCTGCGCACCAGCGACCCGCGGGCCGCGATGCGGCTCAGCGTGGCCGCCTGGCGGATGTCGCCGATCTTCGAGGCGCGGGCCGCCCTGCAGTCCTCGCTCGTACAGCCCGAGCTGGGCGTCTTCACCGACCCCCGGGCCGACGGGCGGGCCCGCTACCTGTTGCGCGGCGACGAGCTGGTCCGGTGGGACGCCGGGGCCGTGACCGTGTACGACGTGACCGGCGGGCGGGAGGTCGCGTCGTACCCGCTGCCGCCGGGGAGCATCGGGCTGAGCGACGACGGGCGGTTCGCCGAGGGCGCCTCAGGGCCCGTCGAGGTGGCGACCGGGCAGGCGCCCGCTGACGGGGTCTTCACCATCAGCCGGGGCAATCGCACGCGGGTCTACCGGGGGACGCGGGTGCTGTTCGACGTGATCGACCGCAAGGTGGCGCTGTCGCCCGACGGCACCAGGGGCGCGCTGTCCGGGCTGGACGGGCGGGTCGAGCTGTGGGAACTGGCGCCGCGGCGGGTGCGTACCGGGGTGGTGAAGGTCGAGCCGCTCACCGGCTCCGTGGCCGCAGCCCCCGCCCTCGCCTTCAGCCCGGACGGCGGCACGCTCGCGGTCGCGGGCCGCGACGGCGTCACGCTGGTGGGCGCCGGCGCCCGGCGCACCGGCGCCCCGGAAACCCTCGCCACCCACCACCCCGACCTCCCCACCCCGACCACACCCCCTTCCCCCGGCCCCGGCCTCCTCGCCCTTCCCAGCCCCCTCCCCTCTGCCCCCGCTGACCCCTCCCCAGCCCAACCCTCCCCCGCCCAACCCTTCACCGCCGGAATCCCGGCGTCCCCCGGCACGAACGGCTCACCGCCCTCCCCCGGTGTGGCCGCCGCCCCCGCGTCGCCCGGCACGGCTGCCGCCCCCGCGTCGCCGGGCGCGACTGGGGCTCCGGCCACCCCCGGCTCGGGTCCTTCCCGGAGCGCTGAGACGTTCGGCTTCGCGCCGAGCCCCCGCGCTTCGGCCCTCCCATCGCGCGCGGGCACCTCCGGCCGTCCCCAGGCCGCGTCCCCGTCCCCGTCCCGCACACCGGACCCCCGAGCCACGGCCGGCCCGTCCACCGCGGACCCGGCCCCCACCAAGACCCCGACCCCCACCAAGACCCCGGCCCTTACCGAGACCCCGGCACCCAAAGACGGGCGCGATGCCGAGGCCGCGCCCGGCACCCCCAGCGCCCCCGACGCCAGGGCCGCGCGCGATGCCGAGGCGGCGGTGGTGCGGGATGGCCGTGTGGGTGCGGATCCGGACGCCGGGCGTGACAGCGGCTCCGCCCGCAGTGCCAAGGCCGAAGTGGCGCGGGTGGTGGCGCAGGCGGTGCGGGCTAAGAGGGTGCGGGTGAAGAGTGGGGATCCGGGCTCCGGGGCCGAGAGGGCCTGGGGAGTGGAGGTCGTGGACGGGCTGGAGGTGACGCCTGCCACGGCGGCGGGGCCGCTGGTGTTCAGCCCCGACGGACGCCTGCTGGCGCTGCCCGGCGACGGTGAGGTGCGGGTGTGGAACGTGGCCGAACGCCGCCTGGCCGGCTCGTACCCGCTCAAGGACCCGGGCCGGGAGCTGGCGTTCTCGGCGGACGGCCGCACCCTGCGCTACCTGAGCGGCATCGGCTCGGTCGTCTCGCTCGACGTCTCCGGCCTGCCGGCCCCGGCAGGCGAGGGCCAGGTGGCGGCGTTCTCGGGCAACGGGCGGGTCGCGGCCAAGGAGGTGGGCGACGCGATCGAGCTGACGGACGCCGAGAGCCGCAGGACGCTGGGCCGCATCGCCGCAGCGGGCGACCTGGCGTTCGACGCGACCGGTCGGCTGCTGGCCGTGGCGGGCGACCCGGTGACGGTGTGGGAGGTGGCGAGCGGCAGGCAGGTGACGTCGATCGAGGCGGGCGGCGACGTACCGGCCGTGGCGCTCTCCCCCGACGGCGGCACGCTGGCGACGGCGCGCGGCCCGCTCCTGGAGACGTGGGACGTGCGCTCGGGCCGCCGGATCAAGGCGTACGAGAGCGTCGGCGACCTGGCGCTGGCCTTCAGCCCCGACGGCATGACGCTGGCCGCGGGCATGCGCCTGCTCGACCTGCGTACCGGCCAGGTGACCCCCCTCGACCTGGCGGCCAGGGCCGGCGAGGGCGCGGCGGCGACGGCGCTGGCGTTCTCGCCGGACGGCGACCGGCTGGCGTTCGGGCTGGAGGGCGGCCGGGTGCTGCTGTGGGGCGTGCACGAGCGGGCCCCCATCGGCACGATCAGGACCGGCAGCGGCCCCGTGGACGAGGTACGGTTCTCGCCGGACGGCGGCCTGATGGCGATCGACGCAGGCCGTACGTCGTTGTGGGACGTCAGCACGCTGCGCGAGGTCGGCCAGGCCGGGTCGTGGGCGGCGGGGCCGGCGTTCAGCCAGGACGGCACCCGGCTGCGCGGCGTGGCGCTGGACGGCTCCGTACGCGAGTTCCCCGTCGATCCCGCGCTGACGGCGCAGGCGGTGTGCGAGCGCGCGGGCGGCTCGCTGACCAGGGAGGAGTGGGCCCGGCTCATCCCGGAGGCCGACTACCGCGAGGTCTGCTGACCACCACGCCCGGCCCCGCGCCGCCGCGGAGGGCCCGCGCGAGCGCCTATTCGTTGCGGATCAGTTTGAGCACCTTGCCCTGGGGGCTGGCCACGAGGTAGCCGGTGCGGTGGTAGTCGTCGCTGACGTACACGAGCAGCACCGGATTGACCGAGGTGAAGCCGTAGTCCGTGTCGACGATGATGTAGCGCGAGGTCGGCTCGGGCACGCCGAGGTCCTTGTCGGCCCGCTTGAACAGGGCGGGCAGCCGGTCCCAGTTGAAGGTGTCGAGGTCGGCCGGCGAGGCTTTGACCTGGCCGCCGATGCGGGGCTCGTCGACCTGGCCGTCGCGGTAGTCGTAGGTGTTGTAAACCTTTTTGTCGCGCTTGAGCGGCACGTCCAGGCTGGCGTGCGTCTCGTGCACGGACATCCCGACGACCTTGCTGGTGCCGATGACCGGCTTGACCACGCGCAGCATGGCGCGGATGCCGTCGGGGGTCAGCAGCTTCTCCCGCACCGGCTGCTTGGTGCTCGGCGTGAGGCTGGGGATGGTCACGCGGGGGGTGGTCGGCGTCCTGGACGGCGTGGCGGTCATGGCCAGGTGGCTCGGCTCGGGATCGGGCACGGTCTCGTCGGGCGTGCTCGGCAGCAGCCGCCACACCAGCACGCCGGCCACGACGACGGCCGAGAGCGACACGGCGATGGCCGCTCCCCTGCCGCCACGCTTGGGCCGGGGGTTGAGCGTGTCGGCGTGCGGCACCGGCCCGCCGCTCCAGGGCTGCGGGTATCCGGGCGGCACGGTGTGCGAAGGACCCGGAGGCCGCGGCGCCTGCATCACCGGCGGGGGCGGAGGCGCGGCGTTCGGGTCCATCGCCACCGCGAGCATGCGGTCGAGCGTCTCGGCGTCCGGCCTGGCGGCGGGGTCGCGGGCGAGCAGCGCGGTCAGTACGGGCGTCAGCGCCCCGGCCCGTACGGGCGGCGGCACCTCCTGGTTGAGCACCGCCGCCAGCGTGGCCAGCGCCGTGCTCCTGCGCAGCGGGTGGCGGCCCTCGACGGCGACGTACAGCATCATGCCGAGCGACCACAGGTCGGAGGCGGGGTCGCCCTCGACGCCGTTGATGCGCTCGGGGGCCATGTACTCGGGCGAGCCGATGAACGCCCCCGTGGACGTCAGGCTGGTGGACTCGCGCATGGCCGCGATGCCGAAGTCGGTGAGCACCGAGCGGCCGTCGGCGTGCAGCAGCACGTTGGCGGGCTTGACGTCGCGGTGGTGGATGCCGACCGCGTGGGCCGCGCGTAACGCCGACAGCACCTCGCGGCCGGTCCGCGCCGCCTCCGCCGGGTGCACCGGGCCGCTCTGGATGCGGTCCTGGAGCGAGCCGCCGGTGACCAGCTCCATGACGATCCACGGGTAGCCCTGCTCGCCCGGGTCCACGATGTGGTGGATGGTCACCACGTGCGGGTGGTTGAGCTGGGCCAGGGCCCGCGCCTCGCGCAGCACCCTGGCGCGCAGCTCGCGGGCGTGTGTCGGGTCATGCTCGTCGATCGTGGGGTCGGGCGGGCGTACCTCCTTGAGCGCGACCTCGCGGTGCAGGGCGACGTCCCAGGCCCGCCAGACCAGGCCCATGCCGCCGCCGCCGAGGCGCTCCACCAGCTCGAAGCGGCCGTCGATCACCCGTTTCTGCATGCGCAGCAGATTAGGGCCGAGCCCCCGTCGCCGTCATCAGGCCCCCACATCAGGCGCTGGTCGCGAGCTCCTCGGCGGCCACGCCGTGCGCGAACGGCAGCCCGCGCGCGTACCTCGCGACCTCGTCCACGGCCAGGTCGGCGATGCGGGCCAGCTCGCCGCCGAGCGAGCCGGCGACGTGCGGGGTGAGCAGCACGTTCGGCAGGTCGTACAGGGGTGAGCCGGGCGGCAGCGGGTCGGGGTCTGTGACGTCGAGCACGGCGTACAGGCGGCCGGAGGTCAGCTCGGCGATGAGCGCGTCCTGGTCGACGAGCGCGCCCCTCGCGGTGTTGATGAGCGTGGCGCCGTCGCGCATGCTCGCCAGGCGGGCCGCGCTGACGAGGTGGCGGGTCTCGGGCAGGTCGGGCGCGTGCACGGTGACCACGTCGGAGCGCTCGAACAGCTCGTCGAACCCGACGTGCGCGACGCCGAGGTCCTCGCTCAGGTACGGGTCCGCGACCAGCACGTCAAGCGCGAACGGCCGCAGCAGCTCGATCACCCGCCGCCCGATCCTGGACGCCCCCACGACGCCCACCGTGCGCCGGTAGTTGCCGAACCCGGGGAACATCGCGTCGAGGTCGGGCCGCTCCTGCCGCTCCCGGTAGAGCCTGGCGCTGTCGAGCACCCGCTTGCCCGCGAACAGGATCGCGGCCAGCGTGTACTCGGCGACCGGCTCCGCGTTGGCCGCCGCCGCGGACGACACCAGCAGCCCGCGCTCCCAGCACGCCTCGGTGACGTGGTGCTTGACGGACCCGGCGGCGTGCACGATCGCGCGCAGCCTGGGCGCCGCGTTCAGCACCTCGGCGGTGATCGGCGGGCACCACCAGCTCGTGAGCAGCACCTCGGCCTCGGCCAGCGCGGGGGCCACGGCGGGGTCGGCGAAGTCGGTGGCGACCAGGCCGGGGTCGATGTCGGCGACGGCGATCAGCCGGTCGCGCACGGGGCCGGTGATGAGCCGGGCGGCGGTGTCGGCGCCCATCGCGAGCAGGGTCTTCGGCCGGGAATCCGTCATTCGTGCTCCCCCGATCTGCTGCGGTCGCTCTTGATCATAACGAGGGCGATCGCGACGGTTCGTCCGGGGTCATCAGCGAAGGTGGCTCAGGCCGTCATCCCCAGGGTGTTCCCCGATGCTTTCCGCCCGGGGCGTTCATAGCGTCCAACGTGGACGAATGCCCCTCACCTCCCGGGGACCGCCGGCCCCAACGGAGTGGCACGAGTTTCTCAAGAATGACGCACAAACGCGTACCATCGGGCGTGAGGAGACCACATGCCGGCGGCTTCGCCGGCGTCGCTGGGGCTATTGCGGCCCGGGACCGGCCGCAATAGCCCCTCCCTTGTCACCATGCATCCCCTCGTCACCCGGCGGGCGCTCAACCGGGCCACGCTCGCCAGGCAGCACCTGCTGCGCCGCACCGGCGACTCCGTCATCGACGTCGTCGAGCACCTGGTCCCGGCCCGCGACTGCCTGGCCATGCGGGCCAGGGAGTGGCAGCCGGTCGGGGACCCGGCCGAAGTGGCGGCGGAGGGCCGCCGCCTGCTGGCGTTCCTGGCGCCGGGCGACGAGCACGCGATCGAGGTCTCGGACAGACCCTCCAGGAGCTAAAGGAGTGCGCCGGCGCGGCGGAGCCGCCGTTCGCGGAAGGCGAGCAGCGGAGGCAGGCCGATCCGCAGCACCACGTACGCGGTGACCGCGATCGCCTCCCAGAACGCGGCCGACCCGATCTGCCCGGACAGCAGCCGCTCCACGCCCCACTGGGCCAGCGACACCATGAGGGGCAGCATGACGGTGAGGAAGAGCCAGACCATGACCGCCATGCCCGCCACGTACAGGAGCGCGAACCAGCGGGCCATGTCGCGGTCGCGCGCCCCTGACGCGGCGAGCTCGGCGGCCTCCGCCTCGGTGAGGCGGAAGATCCGGTTCTTCACGGTCAGCCAGGTCGTCCGGTAGAGGTTGTGGCAGCGCAGCGCGTTGGCGAGCAGCGCGTACGAGTCGCTGCGCAGCGGCAGCGCGGCCCACTGCCATACGATGGCGACGACCCTGAACAGGATGACGGCGGCGAGCAGGTCGTCCAGCAGACCGGGCGGGACGATCATCCGCAGGCCCAGCGCGACGGCGACGACCACGACCTCGACGGCCATCCCGGCCAGATAGACGCCGTGCCGGCGGTCACGCGGCACCGCGACGATCTGGGTCAGGTCGGTCTCGTAGACGATGTACATGCCCCGGTAGCTGACGCGGAACGTGGCGGGCACCCCGACGGCCCGCCCGGCGAGCCAGTGCCACGCCTCGTGCAGCGCGCCGAACGCGATCCCCAGCACGAGCCAGCCGAGCACGGACAGGCCCACGCTGGGCAGGAACCACGCGTCCTGCCATGAGGGCCGAAGGTCGGGGCGGGCCACGAGCACGGCGAGCGCGAAGAGCAGCGCCGCCGCGTACACCGACCAGCCGGTACGCCCGAACAGGCGGGCGGCGGCCCGGGGGCTGATGCCCTCGATCCACCTGATCCGGCGGCCGCGTTCCGAGGTGTCGTCGTCCTGGGCGGCGGCCTGGTCGAGGAGGCCCGCTGCGGTGAGCCCCTCGATGAAGTCGCCGCCGTCGACCGGCTCGCCGGCCTTCTCGCTCGCCCGCTCGGTGGCCTCGGTGACCGAGCCCGTCTCCTGCAGGGTGGTGATGAAGATCGCACCTGGCTCCGGCACCGCGACGAACACCCCCAGGTCCGGCCGGCCCAGCACCCAGGCCTCGCCGTCGAAGGTGACGGTCAGCCGCGCGGCTCGCTCGCGCAGGCCGGCGTCCGTGGCCGCGGTCATCGGTCTTCACCACCTCAGAACGTGAGTGGGGGCCGCGCCGCACACCGGAGAGAGGCGCGGCCCCGATACTTCAGCTGTCGGAACCCGGGTCCGCGTCGACGGTCAGACGGGTGTTCTCGATGCGCACGATCTCGATCTTCATGGGTCACCTCCCTCCGCACACTTCACAGCCGGGATCGCGGGTCCATTCGGTGCGGCTGGTGGCGCACCCGCCCGCGAAGTCGATGATGAGCGGCCGGCCCGCGTAGGCCGGCGGCTCGAAACCGGTGAGGTAGCGCAGGACCTCGAACGCCCCGTACGCGCCGAGCAGCCCGGCGACAGGCCCGATGCCGCGGTTCGGGCGGGGCCCGTCCCGGTAGAGGCGGATCGCGGCGAGGTCGGGCGTGTCGGGGTCGGCGCTCGGCGGCACGCAGGCCCGGCAGGCGCTGACGCCCGGCTGGACGGACCACACGGTCCCCGAGGTGACCCACATGCCGCCCCGCACGAACGGCACCCCGTGCCGCACGCAGGCCGCGTTCACCCACAGGTCGATCTGGGTCGGCCGGTCGATGCCGGAGGCCACCACGTCGGGGCGGGTGCGGCCGACGAGCTCGTCGAGCTGCTCGGGGCTCTCCACGCCCATGTCGACGGTCTCGACCTCGATGGAGGGGTCGAACGCGCGGACCCAGTCGGCGGCGCGTTCCACCTTGCGCGCGCCGACGTCGTCCCAGCGGTAGAGGTACTGGCGGGCGAAGTTGCGCGGGTCCACGGTGTCGCGGTCGAGCAGGGTCATCTTGCCGACGCCGAGCCCGGCGAGGTGGGGGATGGTGTTGGAGTTCAGGCCGCCGGTGCCGAGCACCAGCACGTGCGACTCGCGCAGCCGGCGCAGCACGTCCTCGCGGCTGCGGTCCAGGGTGCCGAACGACTCGAAGAAGGCCAGGTTGCTGAAGTGGCGCTCGGCGTCTTCCTTGTTGAGCAGGCCGAGGTGGTCGCCGTCCTCCAGCAGCCGCTCCGCGTCAAGGGCCTTGACGGCGGCGGAGACGTCGGAGACCGGCAGGGACAGCTCGGCGGCGAGTTCCCCGACGGTCCTGCCGCCCTCCTCCAGGAGGTCGAGCAGCTTCTCCACCGTCCCCTCAGGGTCGGTGAGGACCAGCCGGTCGCGGGGGTCGTACACGAGCCTGAGCTCGTGCCCGACGCGCTCACGGGCGAGGGTCTTCAGTCGCGGCCTCATCGGTTCTACAGCGCCCAATCTGACGGGAGTGCTGGACAGACTTTGACAGCCGGCCGCATGGAGGCTGTATGGACGCCGCATGGATCCCGCAACGAACGGCGGTGGGTCCGATTGATCCCTCGATGGGCACTGCACTAGCGTCTGCGGTTGTGCGTAAGGCTGTCCGCGTCCTCCTCCTCGGTCCCCTGGAGGCCGTCGTGGACGGCGAGGCGGTGCGCCTGACCGGCAGGCAGCGCGCGTTGCTCGCCGCCCTGCTGCTCGACGCCGGGTGCGTGGTCTCGGTGGAGCGGCTGGCCGAGCGGCTCTGGGGCGCTGACCCGCCGCCGTCGGCGGCGCCCCGGGTGCGGGCGCTGGTCACGGAGCTGCGCAGGGCGCTCGGCGAGGCGATCGTCACCAGGAGTCCCGGCTACCTGATCCCCGAGGGTGCCGTCGAGGTGGACGCCGACGCGTTCGGCGCCCTGGTCGGGCAGGCGGGCGGCGCGGAGCCCGAGGAGGCCGTCGCCGCATACGACAGGGCGCTCGAGCTGTGGCGCGGCGATCCGTACCCGGATCTGCGCGGGCCCGTCGCGGAGGCGGAGCGGCACCGGCTCGACGAGCTGCGCATCCAGGCGATCGAGGGCCGCGCGCAGGCCCAGCTGGAGCTGAGGCGCCATCAGGCGGTCGTGGCCGGGCTGACCAGGCTGGTGGCCGAGCAGCCGCTGCGGGAGCGGCCGTACGGGCTGCTCATGCTGGCGCTGCACCGCGACGGGCGGCTGCCCGAGGCGCTGCGCCTCTACCGGGAGTTCCGCGACCGGCTCGTCCGCGAGCTCGGCGTGGAACCGGGAAAGGACCTGCAGTCGCTGCACCAGCGCCTGCTGGCCGAGACCGCCGAGGCCGAGCCGCCCAGAGAGCCGCCCAGAGAGCCGGCGGACGAGCCCGCCGCGCCGGTCCCCCGCCAGCTCCCGCCCGTCACCGGCCACTTCGTCGGCCGCGAGGCGGAGCTGCGGCGCATGGACGACGGCCGGGTGACGCTCGTGGCCGGGCCGGCGGGCGTCGGCAAGACGGCGCTGGCGCTGCGGTGGGCACATCGGCGGGCCGACCGGTTCCCCGACGGGCAGCTCTTCCTCGACCTGCGGGGCTTCGACCGGCGCGCGCCGATGCCGCCCGCCGAGGCGCTGCCGCTGCTGCTGCAGGGACTGGGCCAGGCGGCCAAGGACATCCCCGTCGAGCTGGACGCGCAGGTCGCGCTCTACCGCTCGCTGCTCGCGGGCCGGCGCGTGCTGCTGGTGCTGGACGACGTCGCAGAGCCCGACCAGGTACGCCCGCTGCTGCCCGGCGACCCCGGCTGCCGCGTCGTCATCACCAGCAGGAACCGGCTGGGCGGCCTGGTCGCCCTGGACGGCGTCGAACGCGTCACGCTCGGCGTGCTGGAGCAGGACGAGGCGCTGCGGCTGATCTCGGCGGGCGTCGGCGAGGAGCGGCTGTCGCGCGAGTCGGAGGCGTCGCGGGAGCTGGTGGCACTCTGCGGCCGCCTGCCGCTCGCGCTGTCCATCGCCATGTCCTGGATCGGCGACCACGAGCACCGCAGGATCGGCGACTACGTGCGCGAGCTCGCCGACCGGGGGCGGCTGGTGCGCCTGCGAGTGGAGGGCGACGAGAGCGTGGCGGTGCGGGCGGCGCTCGACCTGTCGTACCGGGCGCTGCCCGCGCCGGCGCAGCGGGTGTTCCGCCTGCTCGGCCTGGCGCAGGGGGCCGGCGTGTCGGCCGCGGCGGTCGCCGCGCTGGCGGGCACCACGCCTGAGCAGGCGGCGATGCTGCTCGGCATGGCGGCGCGCATCCACCTCATCGAGGAGGTCGGCCCCGACCGCTTCGCCGCGCACGACCTGGTGTGGGAGTACGCGGCCCAGCTCGGCCGCACCGAGGACTCCGCCGCCGACCGGGAGGCCGCTCTCCGGCGCCTGTGCGACCACTACCTGCGCACGGCCGCGGGCGCGCTCACGGCGGCCGGCTTCGAGGTGCCCGAGACGTCAGGCGAACCCGTGGCCTTCACCGGGCGGAAAGAGGCGCTCGCCTGGCTGGACCTCGAATGGGACAACCTGGCCGGGGTGATCGCCTCCGGCACGCCGCCGTACGCGTGGCTGCTGGTCGAGGCGCTGACCGACGTGCTGCTGCAGTACCGGCGCAGCCGCGTGGAGTGGCTGCGCCTGGCCGAGACCGCGCTCGCCGCCGCGGAACGCGCCGGCGACCTGCGCGGTCAGGCGGCGATGTGCCACTCGATCGGCCGGGCCCGCCTGCTCGTCGCCGACCTCAAGGGCGCGCTCGGCTACCTCGGGCGCGCGCAGGAGCTGTGCCGCCGCTCGGGCTGGCCGCAGCAGGAGGCGGCGGTGCTGCAGGCCCTCGGCGTGGCGCGCAAGCAGCTCGGCGAGCCGCGCCGGGCCATCCCGCTCTACCGGCGGGCCGCGGAGATCAACCGTTCGCTCGGCCTGGTACGCGGCGAGGCTCGGGTGCTCAACAACCTGGCCTCGGCCCACCTCAAGCTCGCCCACCTCGACCAGGCGGAGGAGTCGCTGCTGGCCTGCCTCGCGCTCACGGGCGAGCCCGAGGACACGCATCTGCGTACGCTGACGCTGGTCAACCTGGCGCTCGTCCGGCAGCGGCAGGCCAGGTTCGCCGACGCGCTCGGCCACCTGGACGAGGCACTGGCCCTGGCCCAGGGGGCGGGCCTGCTCTACGCCGAGGCGGTCACGTACGAGACGTACGGCTGGGTGCACCGCGACGCCGGCGACCACGTCCGCGCGATCGACGCCTTCGCCCGCGCGCTCGGCCTCGCGCAGGAGGTCGAGAACCGGCGCTGCCAGATCGCCTCGCTCGCCGGCACCGCCGCCGCCGAGACCGGGCTCGGCCGGCTGGAGGCCGCGCTGGCGCATCTCGGCACGGCGGCCGAGCTCGCCGAGGACACCGGCACCGACCTCGACCAGGTGCTGCTGGAACGCGCGGAGGTCCGGCTGCGCCAGGGCAGGCACGCCGACGCCATGCTGGACGCGGGCCACGCGCTGGAGCTGGCGCGCACCGCCAACCCGCTCGACCTGCCCCGCGCGCACCTCCTGCGCGCCGCCGGCCACCTCGCGTCCGGCGACACCGAGTCGTGCGTACGTGAGTGCGAGCGGGCGCTGCGGCACGCCCGCAGGTCGGGCCAGCCGCTGCAGCACGCCCGCGCCCTGACCACGCTCGGGCACGCCCGCAGCAGGGCGGGCGACGACGGCCGGGCGGCCCGCCTCTGGGCCCGGGCCCACGCGCTGTTCACCGGCATCGGCGTGCCGGAACAACAGGGGACCGCGGCGCTCCTCGCCGGTCACTGAGAAATTTCCGCCTCCCGTGGTAATCGAGAGACCGCCGCCGGGACTACTGGGTGTGGACGATCCCAAAGAGCGATTCACCGCGCTGTACGACCGGTACTACCGGAACGTGCTGGGCTACGTGCTGCTCCGCGTCGAGCAGGCCGTGGCGGAGGACGTGTGCAGCGAGACGTTCCTCGTGGCCTGGCGGCGGCTCGACGAGCTGCCCGAGCAGGCGCTGCCCTGGCTGCTAGGCGTCGCCCGCAACAAACTCGCCAAGCAACGTCAGGTACGGCACCGGCGGCAGGACCTGGTCGAGCGGATCGCCGCGCTGACCAGTGAGCACGAGCACCTCGCCTGGGACGTCGCCGAGCACGTGGTGGACCGGGAGCAGGCCGTCTCCGCCCTGCGCGCCCTTCCGGAGAAGGACGTGGAGGCGATGATCCTGGCCACCTGGTACGGCCTGACGCCCGACCAGGCCGCGACCGTCATGGGCTGCTCGGCGCGGACGTTCAACGTCCGGCTGCACCGGGCGCGCAAGCGGCTCAGCGGCAGCCTCAGCCGCCAGGCCGCCCGGTCACCGGCACGACCGCCGCGCGGTCGATTTGCCGAGGAGAGCTGACGTGCGCAAGACCATTCATAGGGGGAGAACATGACCGATCGTACGTTCGCCCGGCTCAAGCCCGACAAGCTTGACGAACTCGCCGAGGACAGTTACGAGCGGCGCCGCGGCGCAGACCTGGCCCGCGCGTTCGCCGACGACCGGCGCCCGGCCCGCCGTCCCGTATTCCTGCTGACGGCCGGCGCGATCGCCGCGGGCGCCGCCGTCGTCGCCACCGGCGTGCTCATCGTCGCCCCGCCCCCGGCCGCCCCGCCCGCCAGCACGCCGGCCGCCCGGCAGGTCCCGTCCGGCGACCCGGGGGCGTCGCCGGCCACCAAGGTCGACGCCCGCGCCTTTCTGCTCGCCGCCGCCGACACCGCGCTGCGCGAGCGGCCCACGTCCGGCGCCTACTGGTACGTCCGCCAGCGCACGACCTCCCCCACCGGCTACTGGCCCAAGGAGTTCTGGGACGGGGTGAGCAAGCTCCAGCGCCAGGAGAAGGCCGAGATCGACAGGACCGGCGCCGAGGACGACGAGCTGATCGCGATCAACGAGAAGTACAACAAGAAACTGGCGGACCTGCGCGATCGCGTCTACCCCGGCGGCCCCCCGTTCAAGGCGTACGTCGTCGAGTCCGAGGAGCGCTGGCGGCCCAAGAAGGCGGGCGGCACCCACCGCACGAGGCGCACCGACCGCGAGGTCGTCTTCCCCACGCCGCAGGACGAGGCCGCCTGGCGCAAGGAGGGCTCGCCCAAGCTCTTGCAAGACCGCCCTGAGAACGTCGACGACACCCTGCCCAGGCCGCTGTCCATCGAGAACATGGACATCACCATGCAGAACGTCGGCGACCTGCCCCGGTCGAAGAAGGCGCTGGCCGCCCGGCTGAAGGCGCAGTTCAAGCGGCTGCCCGAGGACGGCAAGGAGTTCGACCTCTACCTGTGGCAGACCACCGTCGACCTGATGACCGCCCCCACCACCCCCGGCACCCGCGCCGCGATCTTCCGCATCCTCGCCGACCAGCCGGGCATCCGCTCGGCCGGCGAGGTCGAGGACGCCGCCGGCCGCGAGGGCGTCGGCCTGGAGGTGGACAGCGACGACGGCTACGAGTTCCGGCTGGTCGTGGATGAGGACACGGCGGAGCTGCTGGAGTACTCGGTGGCGCAGCAGGGCGAGGACACCACGAAGGTGACCTTCGAGGAGTCCGGCTGGACCGACGAACTCGGGGAACGCCCCCAGGGCTGACCCCTCAGTGCTGACCCTTCAGTGCTGACCCCTCAGGGCCGGGCCGGCGCGCCCCGCTAGGGTGGGGGGCGCGCCGGCGCCCGGCGCTGGTTCGAGGAAGGGCTGGGGAGCACGATCCGATGACTGAGCTGGTGACCTTCGGTGAGACCATGGCGCTGTTCGCGGCGCGCCGCACGGGGCCGCTGCGCTTCGCCCGCGACTTCGACCTCGGCCTGGGCGGCGCGGAGTCGAACGTCGCGATCGGCGTGTCCCGGCTCGGTCACGCGGCCACGTGGGTGGGCCGGGTGGGCGCCGACGAGTTCGGCGACCTGATCAGGTTCACGCTCGCCGGCGAGGGCGTCGACGTGCGGGCGATCCCCGACCCCGACGCGCCCACCGGACTGATGATCAAGGGCAGGCGCACCGCCGACCTCATCGACGTGCGCTACTACCGCAGGGACAGCGCGGGCTCGCGGCTGCGCGCCGGCGACCTCGACCCCGCCCTCATCAGGTCGGCCAGGATCCTGCACGTCTCCGCGATCACGCCCGCGCTGTCGGCGTCGGCGCGCGAGGCCGTACGCCACGCCATGGCCGTCGCCAGGGACGCCGGGGTGCCGATCTCGCTGGACGTCAACTACCGGCGGGCGCTGTGGAGCCCCGAGGAGGCCGGGGCGTGGCTGCGCGAGGTGATCGGCGAGGTGGACGTGCTGTTCGCCACCGAGGCGGAGGGCCGGTTGATCGCCGACGTCGAGGGCGCCGACGAGCTGGCCGCCGAGCTGGCGGGCCGGGGGCCGAAGCACGTGCTGATCAAGTTCGGCGCCGAAGGGGCCATGGAGCTGTCCGGCGGGGCGGTGCTGCGGGCGGAGCCGTACCAGGTGACCGAGGTCGACTCGGTCGGCGCGGGCGACGCGTTCGCGGCGGGCTGGCTGGCCGACTGGCTGGCCGGGGCCAAGCCCGCCGAGCGGCTGGCCACGGCGTGCGCGGCGGGGGCGTTCGCGGTCACCTCGCAGGGCGACTGGGAGAGCCTGCCCCGCCGGTCCGACCTCGACCTGCTCCGCAAGCCGGCCGACGGTGTGAGTCGTTAGTGCGTAGGTGACCAAGCCTTAGCATGTGGGGCATGAGACGCCCCCTGGGAGACCTCGAGTCCACGATCATGGACAGGATGTGGGCCTACCGCAGGCCCGCCTCCGTCCGCGACGTGCTCGAAGACCTCCGCAAGGAGCGCGAGATCGCCTACACCACGGTCATGACCGTGATGGACAAGCTGCACACCAAGGGCCTGCTGCGGCGCGAGCCGGTCGGGCGGGCCTACGTGTACGAGCCCATCGCCACCAAAGAGGCCTACACCGCCGAGCTGATGCGCCACGCGCTGGCGGCCAGCGGCAACCAGGCCGCCACGCTGGTCCACTTCCTCGAACGGCTCACTCCCGAGGAGGCGACCGCGCTGGAGACGGCGCTCCAGGTCGTGCCGCCCGGCAGCCGCCGCGCCTAGCCGATCCTCCCCCTGTTTTCGTCCCTGCCTCGCGGGCAGGCGGACAGGACTACGCAACGGGGAAGGAAACGGCACGATGACCGACGTTTCGGGCCAAGGCTCACAGCCGGAAGACCAGCGCCCCATCCTCACCAACCGGCAGGGGCACCCGGTCTACGACAACCAGAACCAGCGGACGGTCGGCCCGCGCGGCCCGGCGACGCTGGAGAACTACCAGTTCCTGGAGAAGATCAGCCATTTCGACCGCGAACGCATCCCCGAACGCGTCGTGCACGCCAGGGGCACGCTCAGCTACGGCTACTTCGAGTCGTACGGCAAGCTCGGCGACGAACCCATCGCCCGCTACACCAGGGCCAAGCTCTTCCAGGAAGAGGGCAAGCGCACCGACGTGGCCGTGCGCTTCTCCACGGTGATCGGCGGCCGCGACTCGGCCGAGACGGCCCGCGACCCGCGCGGCTTCGCCGTCAAGTTCTACACCGAGGACGGCAACTGGGACCTCGTGGGCAACAACCTGGCCGTCTTCTTCATCAGGGACGCCATCAAGTTCCCCGACGTGATCCACGCGCTCAAGCCGGATCCCGTGACGTTCCGCCAGGACCCGAACCGGATCTTCGACTTCATGTCGCAGACGCCGGAGAGCCTGCACATGCTGGTCAACCTGTTCAGCCCGCGCGGCATCCCGGCCGACTACCGGCACATGCAGGGCTTCGGGGTGAACACCTACAAGTGGGTCAACGCGCAGGGCGAGTCGCGGCTGGTCAAGTACCACTGGATGCCCAAGCAGGGCGTACGCAGCATGACCGAGGCCGACGCCGCCGCCGTCCAGGCGCACGACCTCGGCCACGCCACCAAGGACCTGCACGACGCGATCGAGCGCGGCGAGTTCCCCGAGTGGGAGCTGCTCGTGCAGATCATGACCGACGACGAGCATTCCGAGCTGGACTTCGACCCGCTCGACGACACGAAGGTCTGGCCGGAGAACGAGTTCCCCGCACTGCCGGTCGGCCGCATGGTGCTGAACCGCAACGTGGACAACCAGTTCGCCGAGAACGAGCAGTCCGCGTTCGGCACCGGCGTGCTGGTGGACGGCCTCGACTTCTCCGACGACAAGATGCTCATCGGCCGGACGTTCTCCTACAGCGACACCCAGCGCTACCGGGTCGGGCCGAACTACCTGCAGCTGCCGGTCAACCAGACCAGGGCCGAGTGCCGGACCAACCAGCGCGACGGCCAGATGACGTATTTCGTGGACACCGGCGGCGAGGACCCGCACATCAACTACGAGCCGTCACTGCGCGACGGGCTGCGCGAGGCGCACTATCCGCACCCCGACGAGGTGGGCCCGGTCATCTCCGGCCGGCTGACCCGCAAGCGCATCCCGCGCACCAACGACTACACGCAGGCCGGGCAGCGGTATCTGCTCATGGAGGAGTGGGAGCGCGACGACCTCGTCCGCAACTTCGTCACCAACCTCAAACAGTGCGACCGCGCCATCCAGGAGCGCATGGTCTGGCACTTCCTGCTCGCCGAGGACGACCTCGGCCTGCGCGTCGGCGAGGGCCTCGGCATCACGCCGGACGACGTGGCCCACCTGGAGCCGCTGCAGAGCCAGGACCTCACCGACGAGGACCGCAACCGGCTCGCCAAGCTGGGCAGGAACGGCCCCCGCGACGTCGAGAACCTGAAGATGACCCACTGCGTGCCCGACGAACGGGCGGTGCACGCGGAATCGTAGCTCACCAGGTGCGAGCGGGCCCTCGACGTGGGGGCCCGCTTCCCGCGCGTCAGGCCGGCCAGCGCTCCACCCGCCGCCACCGCCCGCGCCAGTCGCCGAACCACTGCGCGAACCACGGATGCGCCCCCGCCAGCGGCATGACGTACGCCACCGTCTCGAGGTAGTAGCGCCGCTGGAACCGCCACGGCATCCGCTGCAACTCCTGCACGTTGCTCACCCGGTCGGCCAGCTTGACCAGCACGGCCTTGGGCGGCGCCTTCACCAGCGAGGCGAGATGGTCCGCCTTCGCGCCGCCCGGCGGCTTCGTCACCCACCGCACCAGCGCCCCCACCTCGGGCCCGAACCTGCGCGCCACCTCCGCCTCGGTGCAGGCCGTGTCCTCCAGGACGTCGTGCAGCACGATCGACACCAGCACGTCCCTGTCGCTCAGCCCCGCGCCGCGCACCGCCACCTCCAGCGCCTCCAGCAGATGCTCGAGGTACGGCCGTCCCGTGGGCCGCTGCTGCACCCCGTGCCGGCGCCGGGCGAAGGCGACCGCGTCACGCAGGGCGTCCACGGTGCGCTCCGGGAGCGCCGCGGCCAGCGGGCCCTCCGCGTGCGCCCAGGACGGCCAGCTCGTGAAGATCTCCATCCCGCTCCTTCGTCTGTGATCGTGCCGCGAGCGTGTCCTAGGCTGAGAATATGGCCGAGATCGCGGTGCCCGACGGGCAGTGGACGTTCAATGGTGAATTACTGCGGATCGTCCCCGGCAGCGACAAACGCGTCGATGAGCTGCGCAGGACGCTCGGTGAGGTCGAGGTGCCGCTGGAGGCCATCGCGGGGGCGGCGTTCGAGCCCGGACGCAAGGGCGGCCACCTCCGGCTGCGGCTGCGCAAGGGGGCCGACGCGCTGTCCGACGTGGTGGCGGGGGCGCTGGCGGCGCCGGCCGATCCGTACCGGCTGGCCGTGCCCAAGGCGCGGGCCGGCGCGGCCGAATACTTCGCCGACGAGGTCCGCGACACCCTGCGGGTCTTCGAGACGCCCAGCGGCCCGTGCGACGCCTACCTCCTGCGCGTCCCCGACGTCCCCATCACCGCCACGGCCGGCGACGGCCAGGTGTTCTTCGACGGCGAGCGCATCCGCCTCGAATGGACCGGCTGGGCGAGCACCGACAAGGAGAAGATGGGCACGCAGGACTTCCCGCTGAGCGACGTGGCGGCCGTGGAGTGGAAGCCGCAGTCCGGCATGGGCTACGGCACGCTGCGCTTCCGGGTCAAGGGCGGCGGGCCGTCCCTGCCGCCGCAGAAGGACCCGCGCTGCGTGGCGTGGAGCGTGCAGCGCTTCGGCGGCACCACCGCGCTGGTGGCCGCGGCCGTGCTGGCCCGCCTGCCCCGCGAGCTGCCCGAGCTGCCGCCCGCGCCGGCCCCCGACGACGACGTCCATGACGCGGTGCTGCGCCGCCTGGCCGAGCTGGGCCGGCTCCACCAGTCGGGCGTGCTGACGGACGAGGAGTTCGCCGCCGCCAAGCAGGCCATGATCCGCCGCCTCCAGGAATCGTAGCGGTGGCATGAGAGGCTGCTGTGACCCGACGTACCGATGAGGAGCTGGTCATAGTGACACCTGACGAGGAGCGCCTGCTGCGCCGCGCGATCGAGCTGGCCGCCGAGGCACGGGAGGGCGGCAACCCGCCGTTCGGCTCGCTGCTGGCCGCCGCCGACGGCACGATCCTGGCCGAAGAGCGCAACAGCTCGCTCACCGACCGCGACATCACCGCCCACCCCGAGCTGAAGCTGGCCCGCTGGGCCGCCCGCGAGCTCGACCCCGGGACGGCGGCGGCCACCACGATGTTCACCAGCTGCCAGCCCTGCGGCATGTGCGCGGGCGCCATCGCCCGCTCGGGCCTCGGCCGGGTGGTCTACGCCCTGTCGGGCGAGCAGCTCGACGGCCTCAAGCCCCCGGGCGCCGCCTTCACCGATCCGCCCGCCTCCGGCCCCGCCCTGTACGACGAGGCCCGCATCCCTGTCGAGGGCTATTACCGCTAGGCAGACTGCAACTCCTCGCTTACGATCGACTACGCAAAGTAATGTTCGATCGTTCGTCCAGGAGGGGCAATGTCCAGAAGGATGTGGATGGCGGCGGCCGGCGCGCTCGCACTGCTGACGACGGGACTCACCGCGTCACCGGCCGCCGCGGCCACCCACCTCAACTGCCACACCTTCGTCCACGAGAACGACCGCGACCTCGGCATCGCCTCCTGCTCCAACCCGACGGGCGGCACCTGGATCTTCCGCGCCGTGGTGGTCTGCGGCCGCGCCCCCGATGTGGTCGGCGAATGGGTCCGCCTCACCCCCGGCGCATCGGGCCAGTCACAGGGCTACTGCGGCGGCATCTTCACCAGCGGCGTCGGCGCAGTGGGCGTCGACGAACGCCCGGCCTGACGGCCGAAGAGGCGAGAGCACAGCACGCACCGGCGAGATCTCCACAGCAAAAACCCCAGCTCAGTGTGCCGAGCTGGGGTTTTTGCTGCACTTTCTCCATGGAACTTCAGTTGACAAACCGTACTTGCAAAAGACAAGCTTACTGCTCGTTCGACCAGCCGGCCGGACCGGCCCGACCGTAATCCATGGAGCAAGTAGCCCCTCATGACGCACACGATCCAGTCCTCAGCCGCCCCCGTCCGTCCCGCGCAGACAACCCGTCCGGCAGCCCGCCTCCTGCTCGGATGCGGCATCGCCGCGGGCCCGCTGTTCCTTACGGTCGGCGTCCTTCAGGGCGTGTTCCGTGACGGCTTCGACTTCACCCGCAACGCCATCAGCCAGCTCAGCCTCGGTGATCTGGGCTGGATCCAGGAGACCAGCTTCGTACTCACCGCAGCGCTGATCATCGCCGGCGCGATCGGGATGCGGCGGACGCTGGACGGCGGGCCCGGCGGCACCTGGGCGCCCAGGCTCATCGCCGTGTTCGGGACCTCGTTCCTGGTCAGCGCGGTTTTCCCCGCTGATCCCGGCGCGGGCTTCCCCACCGATGCCCCTGAAGGCCCCGACGCCTCAATCAGCACCAGCGGCATCGTCCACATGCTCGGCGGCATGGTCGGCTACCTGGCGCTGTGCGCGGCGTTCTTCGTGCTGGCCCGCCGCTTCTCGGGCCAGGGCCGACGCGGCTGGGCGGCGGCCTGCCGGATCGTTCCGTTGGCGGTCCTGGCCGGCTTCGCCGGATCCGCGACCAGCGTGCTGGCCTTCTTCACGGGGGCGGCGCTGGGCCTGCTGTGGCTCACCGCGACAACCGCACGGCTCGCCACCGCGCCGTCGGCCGAACGGTGAACACGAACCGCCGACACTGGCCGACCTGCCAGCCTGACCAGCCACACCCGCCACCGGAGTGACGATGAGCATGGCGAGCCTGGGGTTGACCGTCGAGCAGGAGCGTCTCTATCGCTACCTGCTGCGCCATCCCCATGCGGACCCAGAGGCGGCCGGGGCCGAGCTGGTCATGCCCGGCGTGCGGCTGGTGCTGGCGGAGCTGCGTTCGCTTGAGCTGGTGGACGGCACGCTGACCGCGCTCCCTCCGGCCGCCGCAATCGACGTACTGATACGGCGGCGCATCGAGCAGACACAGCGCCAGCTCACTGAGCTGACCCTCGCCTGGGACGTGCTCACCGAGCTGACGGAGGAGCACCGCAGCGGCCGGCTGGTCCAACTGGTCGAGCACATCTCTGAGGGCGCCGCTGTCACCCGTCGCATGCGTACGATGCTGGCCGCCGACCCCGGCGAGTTCGCGCACCTGAAGATCCGCGCCATCAACGCCTCGCCCGGCTACGACGACCGGCCGTTCCGACGGCTGCTGGCGCGCGGGTTACGCAGTCGCACCCTGTTCCCCGCGGACACGTTGGAGGACCGGGACGAGGAGTCGCACGCGCGGACCTTGCACGCCCTGGGCGACTTGCACCGGGTGACCACCGAGCCGGTGAGGCACCTGGCCATCGTCAACCGCACGATCGCCTTCGTCCAGGCCGACCCCGCACGGGCGAGTGCGGGGGCGTTGCAGATCCGGCAGCCGGGCGTGGTGATGATGCTGGCGGACGTCTTCGACGGCATGTGGGCGCGAGCCCGTGACCTGGATGACCTGCCGCTGTCACCGATCGAGCAGCAGGTCCTGCACGCGCTGACCCGGCACGACAACGACGAGGCCGCCGCCCGGTCGATCAGCGTGTCGGTGCGCAAGTTCCGCGCGCACGTGGCGGAGCTGATGGCCCGCCTGGATGCGGCCACCCGCTTCCAGGCGGCCCTGCGTGCCAAGGAACGTGGCTGGCTGTAGGGGCGGGGCCGGCTGTGATCAGGGCCGGTCAGGGCAAGGTGCGGCTGTAGGCCGTGATCATGCGATTCTGCGGGTGTAGACGACCCGGTCGATGAGGCGTTCCCGCTGCCCCGGCGGGGTGAAGTAGAGATCGAAGGTCGGCCTCTTGCCGAGGGTGACGACGGTGCGCATGGGGATGGATCTGCCCTGGTATGCGCGCTGCCGGACGTGGTGGCCGAGGCGCCTGCCGTACCGGTCAGGGCGATGACGACGGCAGCGGCCGTCCAGGCGAGTTTCCTGATCACGAAGGTTGCTCTCTGAATGCGGGGGCGTGGGTGGTGGCCCACTGTGCGAAGGTGCGGGGCGGCCGGCCGGTGAGGTTCTCCACGGTGGGGTGGACGGTGCTCTCGTCGATGGTGTGGCCGCGGTAGAAGCTGAAGAACGCCTGCACGTAGGCGATCGGTGTGGTGGCGCTCATCCGCGTCCAGGCTTCCTCGTCGGTCAGCGCCTCGAAGCGCAGATCGCGGTCGAGTGCCCGACCGAGGATATGGAGGCGCTCGGCGGGGAGCAGGGCCTCGGGGCCGCTGAGGGAGTAGGCGCGTCCCTCGTGTGCCGGCTCCAGCAGCGCCTTGGCGGCCACCGCCGCGATGTCGGCCGGGTCGATACTGGCGATCGGCACGTCGCCGAAGGCGTCGCTCACGACGTCGCCCGCTCGCAGTTGGGGCAGCCAGCGCAGGGTGTTGGACATGAAGGCGGCCGGCCTCAGGATCGTCCAGGCCAGGCCGGACTCGCGGACGGCCGTCTCGGAGTCGATCATGTAGGCCGAGACGGCGTTGGCGGAGTCGGTGGCCACGGCGGCCTGGCTGGACAGCAGCACCACCCGCTCGACCCCGGCGGTGGCGAACTCGGCGGCCAGCCCGCGCATGTCGCGATAGCCCGGTAGCAGGAACACCGCCCGCACCCCTTCCAGCGCGGGACGCAGCGAGGCGGGGTCGTCCAGGTCGGCCCCGGCGGTCCGCGACAGGCCGCGCGCCGGGACGCCGGCCGCGGTGAGCTGCGCGAGCACCTCGCGACCGACGTTGCCGGTGGCTCCGGTGACGAAGATCATCGCAGCGTCCTGCGGAAGTGCGCGGCCACGGTGTCGGCCGAGACCGTCACCTGCGGTTCCTGGTCGTAGAAGTCGAACTGGGTGCCCTGGGTCCACAGGATGTCCTTGGGCCCGGCCAGCCCGGTGTGGAAGCGGCGCGCACCGTCGGGGATCGCGGCGTCCTGGCTGTGCACGAGCAGGGTGGGCTGGGTGATCCGCGAGGCCAGCGCGATGGAGTCGTAGGTGAGCCAGTCCGGCCATGCCATCACCGCGAACCGGTTGGGCCAGGCCGGGATGCCGCCGCGGGCGGGATCGAGGTAGAAGTCGATGGCGTACGGCATGGCCGCCCGCGGGTCCGTGGCGCTGACCACCGGCACGTAGTCGATCTCACCGGTCTCGTCGTAGCGTGAACGGGCCTCCCGCCCGGCCTTGATCTTCTCGGCCACCGCCGCCGCGCCCCCGTAGGCGGCCTCGCAGATGGCGGCGTCATGCAGCCAGGGCGCCACCAGCGCCAGCGAGGTGACGCGGGGATCGTGCGCGGCGGCGTCGGCCATGTACATCGCCGCCGCGCAGATGCCCAGAGCACCCACCCCGTCGCCCTCGACCGCCGGGTGGGCGGCCAGGAAACCGGCCGCGTGGCGGATGTCGCGGACCTTGCGTGCCGGGTTCTCCACCTCCCGCGGCTCGCCGCCTGAGGCGCCGAAGCCGGTGAAGTCGAACGACAGCGCCGCGAAGCCGCGCTCGGCCAGGCGCTGCGCGTAACGGTCGGCCATCAGCTCCTTGACGCTGGTCCAGGTGCCCGCCACCACCACACCCGGCGCCCGTTCCACCCCTTCGGGCAGGAACAGGTTGCCGGCCAGGGTGACGCCGTCGCTGTCGAAACTCACGTTCACGCGTACTCCAAGGTCGCTTGGGTGATCAATCCATCGGTGATGTCGAAGTGGTAGTTCGCGCGGAAGCCGCCCACGCCTCCGGGCTGGAAGCGGACCAGCATGCTCACCCCGCCCGCGCGCGGCGTGCTGCCGAGCAGCTCGTACACGCCGCCGATGACCTCGTCGGCCGCCCATCGGCGGATGGCGTCGCGGCCGCGGATCTCCCGGCCGACGTCGACGACCAGGCCGTCGGGCGCGAAGGCGGCACCCGCGCGCGGCAAGTCGCTGCCGGCCACGGCTGCGATGCCGCCGACGACGAGGACGGCCACCGCCGTACCGGCGATGAGGGGACCCGTCCTCATCGCACGCCGTCGTTCCAGGCCGCGGCCATCACGACCGCGGTGATCCGCCAGCCGCTGCCGGTGCGCGCCAGCTCGAAGCGGTACGTGCCGCCCAGCGTCCACGAGGTGTCATCGCTCTTGCGATGGGTGGCCTGGAAGGGGGCGGTGCACAACGCGGTGTCGCCGTCGACGACGACCAAGGGGTGGCTCAGCAGGTGCTGGGTGGCCGCGTAGCCGCCGAGCACGGCCTGCCAGCCGCCGACGATCTGCGCCGGGGTGAGCGTGGCCGGCTCGCCCCCGTCAAGGCTCGTATAGTCGAGGGTCACCTGGTCCGCGAACACCTCGGCCAGCTCGGCCCACTGCCGCTGATCGGCATACCAGGCCATCTTGACGCAGGTGTCGATGACGTCGAATCGTTCCATGCGTCCAAGAATGTCGGCCTCGTTCGCCCGGGTGGGAGAGGGAAAAGTTGCAGCGTCGGCTGCAGGTGCCTGCAGCGCCGCCTGCCTCGGCATAGCCGCAACCGGCGAGCCGCGATTCTCCTGCTCTCTGGCGCGATACGCCGGGCTCCTGGCCTGCGCGGTGAGTGGCATGGTGGCACCATCCAGCAGTGCCGGCGGCCCGTTCGCCCGGGTGGCCCGCGAGCGATCAGCGAGCAACCAAAGGGACCATCTCGGCATCGCCCGAGAGCCTCCACAACCGAGAAACCCCAGCTCAGCGTGCTGAGCTGGGGTTTTTCTGTGGTGCGCCGCCAGGGACTCGAACCCCGGACCCGCTGATTAAGAGTCAGCTGCTCTGACCAACTGAGCTAGCGGCGCAACAGGGATAACTGTATCAGCCGCAAGACAGTGCCCGCGCCGCCCGGACGCTCCTCCTTACGTCAGGCGGGCCGAGAGCTTCTCGTACGTCCCCAGCACCAGGTCCCAGAAGGCCGGGACGTCCATCGCCGTGGCCACCAGGGCGTTCGCCTGGCTTGCGTCGATGCGGAAGTCGGTGACCGTCATGCCCCTGGTGTACTCCCCTGCCGTCTCCACCTTCACCACGGCCGGCACGCAGGTGAACAGCGTCGGGCGCAGCACGTACGCGACCGCGACGGCGTCGTGGATCGCCGGGCCGCCCTCGGCCGAGACCACCCCGTAGTACTGGGCGGCCGGCACCAGCAGGTCCGACAGCCGGCCGAGCGGGCGCATCCGGTCGAGCACCTGCGAGGTCACGGCGGCGGTCAGCGTGACGTCCAGGCCGAACATCTTGACCGTCCACCCGGCCTCGAACACGATCGCGGCGGCCTCGGGGTCGGCCAGCATGTTGAACTCGGCGGCCGGGTTGTGGTTGCCGCGCGTGTACGAGCCGCCCATGATGACGAAGTCGCGGGCCCACTCGACGATGCGGGGCTCGCGGCGTACGGCGAGGGCGATGTTCGTCAGCGGCCCCACCGCGACCAGCGTGATCTCGCCGGGCGCGGCCCGCAGCGTGTCCACGATGAAGTCGACCGCGTGCCCCTCCGACGGCCCCCGCGAGGGGGCGGGCAGCACCACGTCGCCGAGCCCGGTCGGCCCGTGCACGGCGGTGGCCCTGACCGTGCGCCGCAGCAGGGCTCCCGCGCTGCCGGGCGTCACCGGCACGTCGCCGAGCCGCAGGAACTCGCGCAGGGCGAGGGCGTTGGCCGTGGTGAACTCCAGGTCGACGTTCCCGCCGACGGTGGTGATGCCCACCAGGTCGATGTCGTCCGCCGAGCCGGCGGCCAACGCGAGGGCGAGGGCGTCGTCTATGCCCGGATCACAATCGATGAGAACTTTCTTCACTCATCGGAGCTTACGCATGGATCGGGCCGGGCAGTTCCCCCAAATCTGCCCGGCCCGATCGGTGGCGGTCCAGGCCGACGCTTTCCCCCAAAAACGCCGGCGGTCCCGCACTTTGCGAACCGCGGTCCCCCTCCGCGCTCGCATCGGTGAAGGTCCTCGTGGTCAGTCGCCAGTGCTCCTGACCTGCTCCTACGCTACCGAGACGAATGCAACGGTCGCGTCATAACGGGGTCGAATATCTGTTTAATCCACCTACGGAAGCTCCAACCGAACTTCAGTGCCGTCCTGCAGCGATCTGCTCACCGTGCAGTACTTCTCGTGCACCCGGTGGGCGACCGCCTCGAACACCTCGCCGGCCTCCTCCGACGGGAGCTCGACGTCGTACGTGACCGTCACCGGCCCCAGCTTGTTGGGCTCGACCTTCTCCGACTCGACGGTCATCGCCAGGCGCACCAGCCGGTGACCGCGCTTGGCGGTGAGCGGCTCGACGGTCACGATGTTGCACCCGCCCACCGCCGCCAGCAGCAGCTCGACCGGAGTGAACACGCCCTCCTGGTCTCCGCCGCCTATCGAAACCTCGGCGCCACGGGCGTTGGTCGCCCGGAATCCGCCCTCTTCAGTCCGCTCCACGCGCACGTTAGCCATGTTTCTAGACCCTACTCAGAATGCTTTCATGTTCGATCCGCAAGGTAGATGGCATGGCTAGCGAGGCGAATGCTCATCAGGGGCCGATCCTCTTCTGGAGCGGCGTCGCGGTCGCCGAGTTCGGGGCGATCCATCCGGGTTCCGGCCATCCGTCGACGCCTTCGGCCTACGCCGCCGCGGCGCTGCTCGTCGCGGTCGGCTTCCTTCACGTCAAGGCCGCCGGCCGGCTCCGCACCGAGGAGGCCAGGCAGCGCCTGCGGCTCGGCGGCTATCTCGCGGGCGCGCTGCTGGTGGCCCACCAGTTCGGCGCCACCACCCAGGCCACGGGCTTCACCCGGGTGGCCTCACTCCTGCTGTACGCCGCCGCGGCCGTGATGGCCGTCCGGAGCCACCGGGTGCCCGGCCCCACGAGGCCGATCCTGCTGATCGCGACCGGCCTCGACCCCCGCGCGCTGGGCGAGCGCCTGGCCGGCGAGCCGGACACGGTCGCGGTCTACCGGACCGAGCGGGTCACCGACGAGCTGCGCGAGCTGCAGTCCCGCTACGGCGTCATCCTCGTGGTGGGCGCCGAGCACGATCCGCGCGTCAAGGAGCGGGTGAGCGCATCCGGGCTCGGGCGCGAGGTCCCCGACATCGCCGAGCGCGAGGTGGTGGTGGCCGGTCCGCGCCGTTTCCAGCGGTACGTCGGGGGCGCGCTGTCGCGCCTGGCGGTGCCCAGGTCACAGGTTCATTTCAGATCTGGGCTCAAGGCTTAGGCTGAGCATACGAGCGATCTGACAACGTGGGCGACGGACAAGGAGGCAAGATGACGACTTCCAAGGTCACCGGGTCCGTGACGACTTCCCATATTGCAGAAGCCCCGACGGCGTTCCCCGGCAGCAGCCGGGTCGAGACGGTCATGGGCCGGCCGGTCAGCATCGACATCCGCACCCCCCTTCCCGCCCGCGAGCTGACCCCGCTGCTGGACGACGCGTTCGCCTGGCTGCGCTGGGTCGAGGACACCTTCAGCCCCGACAAGGAGGACAGCCAGATCAGCCGCCTCAACAGGGGCGGCACCATCAAGCAGGTCCCCGAGCTGGTCGAGGTGCTGCACCGCTGCGAGGAGCTGAGCGAGGCCACCGACGGCTGGTTCGACGCCCGTATCAACGGCGTCACCGACCCCTCCGGCTACGTCAAGGGCTGGGCGCTGGAGCGCCTGTCGCGCGCGCTGGTGCAGGCGGGCGCGGGCGACCACCGCATCACGGCGGGCAACGACGTGCGGGTGCGCGGCTCGGCCGCTCCGGGCAGGCGCTGGCGGGTGCCGGTGCGCGACCCGCGTACGGGCGAGGTCCGCAGGACGGTGCTGGCCCACGATCTCGGCATCGCCACCTCGGGCGGGTCCCGCGTGCTCGACCCGCACACCGGCGAGGTGCGCGACGCGCTGGGCGCGGTCACGGTCATCGGCCCCGACCTGGGGCTCGCCGACGCGTACGCCACCGCCATGTACGCCATGGGCCCCGTGCAGGCCCGCCGCTACGCGACCGAGCTGGCCGGGAAGGGGCCGTACGAGACGCTGATCGTGCTGCACGACGGCCAGGAGCTCACCACGCCGGGCTTCGCGACGTACGGCGGCCCCAGGGAGCGCCTCGCGGGCTGAGCCGCACCTCCCACGTGTCAGGCGTCAGGATGTTTGCGCAGGTAGTCGAGGTAGACCGGGCGCAGCGCTTCGCCCAGCTTGCCCTCGCCCGCCGCGAGGGCGTCGCTGAGCAGCGCGGAGACCTTGCTGAGGTCGTTGGCGGACTCCGTCGAGTGTCCGCTGGCGGCCTCGGCGGCCGGGATCACTTTGAGCAACTCCCATAGGAACCCCAGGTCCCCGTGGCGTACGGCGTAGCGCACCGCCCGATCGTGCAATTCGGCGGCCGGCAACGACTCGAGCCCGTTCGTGTCCATGTCGGTTCCTCCCCTGCACGCCTCTTCCCCGCGTCGTCCGGCGATAACCGGTGACCACCCGGCGACTACGGAAAGTGATCGGCGGGCATCGTTCTGACGGCGCCCCTATCGAGCACTGATCTCAAGTGGGAGGATCAACCAGCGTGAGATTCATCATCAGAACGCTCGCAGCGGCAGTGGCGCTGTGGGTGGCCATCCAGTTCCTCGACGGCATCTCCGTCGACGCCCCCACGAACTCGGCCCGATACTGGGGCGTCCTGCTCCTGGTGGCGTTGATCTTCGGTGTCGTCAACGCCATCGTCAAGCCGATCGTGAAGGCGCTCGGCTGCGCGATCATCGTCCTGACACTAGGCCTGTTCCTGCTGGTCATCAACGCGGCGATGCTGCTGCTGACGAGCTGGATCGCGGGCGAGCTCGGCATCCCCTTCCATGTCGACAACTTCTACCCGGCCGCCTTCTGGGGCGCGATCATCGTCAGCGTGGTGAGCTGGGTGCTCAGCGCGTTCATCCCCGACGGAGACTGACCCCCACGTTCATGGAGCTCGACGGTGCCGGCCTGACGTGCGCGCGGGTGCACGAGGCCGCCTACGGAGGAGCCCGGGTCGCGATCGCCTCCCTCGATCGGGCCCGGGCGGCGTGGGCCACCGCCCAGGAGCTGACCGGGCCGGTGTACGGCAGGAGCACGGGCGTGGGCGCGAACCGGGACGTCCTGCTGGAGGGCGGCGGCCTCGACCTGCTGCGCAGCCACGCGTGCGGCGCGGGTCCGCGCGTCGACCCTGGGCGGGCCAGGGCGATGCTGGTGGTGCGGCTCAACCAACTGCTCGCGGGCGGCTCGGGCGTGGACCCGGGGGTGTGCGAGGCGCTGGCGTACGCGATCAACCATGGCTTCACGCCGCCGCTGCGCACGTACGGGGCGATCGGCACCGGTGATCTGACCGCGCTGTCCACGACGGCGCTCTGCCTGCTCGGCGAGCTGCCCTGGGACGGCGCAGAGCCGGTGGACGAGGAACCCCCGCTCTACCCGCTCGCCTCCAGCGACGCGCTGCCGTTCATCAGCTCGGGCGCGGCCACGCTGGCCGACGCCGCCATCGCGGTGCACCGCCTGCGCACGCTCATGGAGGCCGCCATCGGGGTGGCCGCCATGTCGTTCGCCGCCGTGGACGCCTCGGCCGAGCCGCTGGCCGCCGTCGTGCAGGAGGCGCGCCCGCATCCCGGCCAGGCGGCGGTCGCCGCGGCGCTGCGCGGGCTGGTGTCGCACGAGCCGAGCACCCGCGTCCAGGACCCGTACGGTTTCCGCGCCTTCGCCCAGGTGCACGGCGCCGCCGTGGACGCGCTCGGCAGGGCGGTCACCGCGATCGAGACCGACCTCAACGCCGCCACCGAGAACCCGCTCTTCGCCGGCTCGCTCGCCTGGCACAACGGCAACTTCCACTCCGCTCCCGTGGCGCTGGCGCTGGACGCGCTGCGCCCGGCACTCGTGCAGGCGGCGCAGCTCAGCGCCGCCCGCCTGGCCACGCTCATGGACCCGGCCTACACCGGCCGGCTGCCCTTCCTCGCCGACCGCCCCGGAGCGTCGGGCATGCTGATCCTGGAGTACGTCGCCCAGGACGCCGTCGCCGAGCTGCGCCATCTCGCCCAGCCGGTGACGACGGGCACCGCGGTGGTCTCGCGCGGCGCCGAGGACCACGCCGGGTTCGCCACCCAGGCGGCCCGCCACACCCTGCGCTGCCTGGAGCCGCTGGAGGTCGTGCTGGCCTGCGAGCGCACGGCGGCCGCCCGCGCGCTCGACGCCCCCGCCCCCGACCGCCCGCTCACCGCGGACCTGGAGGCGTCGCGCCGGGCCCTGACGGGAGCCTGAACGTCAGGAGCGCTCAGCCACCGAGCCGCGCTCGCGCAGCGTCGGCTTCTGGACGACCCGCCGCCGGCGCGCGCCGCCGTCGGCCGCCGCCGCGATGAGCCGCACGGCGGCCCTGACGATGCCGTCGATGTCCCAGTCGACGGTGGTGAGCCCCGGGCTGAGCAGGCCCGACATCGGATGGTCGTCGTAGCCCATGACGGACACGTCGCCGGGGATCGACAGCCCGAGGTCGGCCGCGGCCGCGTAGACGCCGTAGGCGATGGAGTCGCTGAAGCAGAAGACGGCGCTCGGCTGCTCGCCCGACAGCACGCGGTGGGCGGTCGCGGTGGCGCCGGCCAGGTCGTGGGGCGCGGTGGTGAGCTCGATGTCGAGCCCGAGCCGCTCGGCCTCGGCCGTGACGTGGACGTCGGCGGGCCGGTCTGGCGTGCTGGGCCGGGTGGGCGTGAGCACGGCGATGCGGCGGTGGCCGAGGGCGCGCAGGTGCTCAAGGGCGAGCGTGACGCCGCGCCGGTTGTCGAAGACGACCTCGCCCGCCGTGCCGGCGATGGAGTCGCCGATGGCCACCACCGGCACCGACTCGCACAGCTCGGCCCAGAACGCGGCGGCGGGATCGACGGGCTGCACGATCATGCCGTCGACGCGCTGGTCGCGCAGCTGCCGGCCCAGGGCGCGCTCGCGGGCGGGGTCGCCGACCGCGTCGAGGATCAGGGCGTAGCGGTCTTTCTCCCGCAGGCCCCTGCTGATGCCCACGGCCAGCGACTGCTGCCACAGGTCCTCCAGCGAGCCGCAGAGCAAGCCGATCATGCCGGTGCGCCCGCTGGCCAGGGCTCTTGCGATGGGGTCGGCCTCGTAGCCGAGCTCGGCGGCGGCGGCGCGGACCCGCTCCATGGTCTCCTCAGAAACCTGGAGGCCGCGCAGCGCGTAGGAGACGGCCGCCGGCGACAGACCCGTGGCCTGTGCCACCTCACGGATCGTGGCTCTCTTCCGAGGCATTGAGCCAGCCTATTGCGTGTCACCGACAGAAGCCGTTTTCCCGCCACTGCTTGTCGGTCTTGTGGCGGGGGCGCCCCATTGACAGCCCTCTAGTGAAGCGGTTCACTGAACCGTATCACTGAAACGGTTCACTCCTCCGGTTGCGCAGGCCGGACGGTTTACATGTATTGTGAGTAGGAAATAGCGGAAGGAGGGCCGCGACGATGAGCATCGACGTGCACCAGCACCTGTGGACACCGGCGTTCATCGACGTCCTGCGCGCCCGTACGAGCCCGCCGCACCTCGACGGCTGGACGCTGATCCTCGACGGCGAGCCGCCGTACGAGGTGAACCCCGCCGACCACGAGCGGCGCGACACGACCGGCCTGGAACTGGCCCTGGTGTCGCTGTCGAGCCCGCTCGGCATCGAGTCCCTGCCGCCGGAGGACGCCTGGCCGCTGATCGACGCCTACCACGACGGCGCGCTCGCGCTGGGCGAGCCGTTCGGCGCGTGGGCGGCCACCTGCCACAGCGAGCTCGACCCCGACCGCCTGGCCAAGGATCTCGACCGCGGCTTCGCCGGCCTGCAGATCCCGGCCACCGCCGTCCCCGACGACCGGCTGCTGGAGGTGCTGACCGCCAGGGACCTGCCGCTGTTCGTACATCCGGGCCCGGCCGCGCCGGCCCCCGGCACGCCGCCGTGGTGGCCCGCGCTGGTGCCGTACGTCCAGCAGATGCACGCGGCGTGGCACTACTTCCACGCGATCGTGCGGCCCAGGCACCCGCGGCTGCGGGTCTGCTTCGCGCTGCTCGCCGGCCTCGCGCCGCTGCACTCCGAGCGCCTGATCGCCAGGGGCGGCGGCGGGCGCGGCCAGATCGACCGCGACTTCTTCGTGGAGACCTCCTCCTACGGCCCGCGCGCGATCGACGCGATCGTCCGCGAGCTCGGCATCGACGTCGTGGTCAACGGATCCGACGCCCCCTACGCCACCGCACCCGACCCCGGGCTCGGCGCGGCCGCCGGTCACGCCGTCCGGGTCGTCAACCCCCGTCGTCTGCTGAACAGAAAGGAGACTCGTACGTGAGCACTGACCAGATCCAGGACGGGGGCACCTGTGCCGGCCTCCCCGAGCGCACTCTCGACCGGCGTGAGTTGCGCGACCTGGTGAACGAGCTGGCCGCCCATCCGGAGGAGTGGCGCGACCAGGTGGACTTCCCCGCCGACGGCGGGCGCCACTACGCCTCCCTCTACCGCGACGCCTACGTGGACGTCTGGCTGCTGTGCTGGCGCCCCGAGGACGACACGGGCTGGCACGACCACGACACCTCCTCAGGGGCGGTTCACGTGGTGCAGGGCGCGCTGCTCGAATGCAACCCGCGCATCGGCGGCGAGCACCTGGAGACGGTGGTGACGGAGGGTCAGTCGTTCTCGTTCGGTCCCGACCACATCCACCGGCTGACCGGCGCGGTGGACCAGAGCGTGTCCATCCACGCGTACTCGCCGCCGCTGTGGCGGCTCGGCCAGTACTCCATCGACGGCACGGGCGTCATGCGCCGCGTCTCGGTCAGCTACGCCGACGAGCTGCGTCCCATCGACGAGCCCGCGAGGCACCCCGTCGGATCAGTGGCCTGAGGACGCGCGGGCCCGCGCGGCGGGCAGGAGCACGCAGCAGCTTCCGCAGGGCTCCACGTCGGGCAGGGTGATCCACAGACAGCAGGTCCTGCGGAAGTAGCCGTCGCCGGCGGGCTCGATGAGCCCGTCGAGCGGCGGCCCGATGCGGCGCAGCAGCTCCATGTAGTCGCCCGGCACGATCGAGGTCAGCGGGTGGGCGAACGCCTCGGCCGTCGAGCCCCACAGCGTGCGCTCCCCCACCTTGGCCAGCGCGCCGATCGCCGTGACCAGCGGGCGCTGCGACTCCTCCAGCGCCTCGCGGACGGCGCCCTCACCGGTCTCCCACCGCACGCTCGTGGCGGCCAGCGTCACCCCGGCGTCCGACACCTTGACGTACGTCTCCCCGAACGGCATGACCGGCACCCGCCCGTCGAGCGCCCACCCGAGCGCCATGGGCAGCGCGTGCCAGTAGCCGTAGGTCTTCCAGAACAGCGCCGCGCCGACGTGCCGCGGGGCGTTCCAGCGCGCGGCGGTCTCGTCCACCAGCCGCGCCAGCAGCGTGTACGGCTCGCGCACCAGCTCGGTGACCGGGGTCCACGAGTCGTCGGGCTCGATGACGAGCTCGGGCACCACCCCGAGCACCCCGCCGCGCTCGTCCGCCAGCCGGCGAAGGACGTCGGTCAGCACGCGGGGCCCTGCTTGTGAGTCATCGTCTCCAACGTAGCAGGGCGGCCGGCCAGCCAACCGGCCACGAGCTGCACCACCAGCACGCCGAGGCCGACGGTCAGCGGCACCGTCCAGCCGCCCGACACCTCCCGCAGGAAGCCGAAAAGCAGCGGGCCCAGCGCCGCGACCACGTAGCCGACGGACTGGGCGACGGCCGACAGCGCGGTCACCGCCGCGGGGCCGGCGGGGCGCAGCGCGATGATCAGCAGGGCCAGCGCGAACGCGGCGCCCTGGCCGACGCCCAGCACGATCATCCACGCCCACGGCAGCGTCGTGGGGGCCAGCAGCACGCCCAGGTAGCCGAGCATGGTCAGCAGGCACGCGCCCACCACGTACGGGACCTGCGAGGCTCTCCGTCCCGCCAGCACGGGCACCGCGAGCGAGGTGCCGACCTGCACCAGGTTCGTCAGGCTGAGCAGGTAGCCGGCCTGGTCGGCGGGCAGCCCGGCCTCCAGGAAGATGGTGGGCAGCCAGGCCAGCATCACGTAGAAGGTGAGGGACTGCAGGCCCATGAGGGCGGTGACGTACCAGGTGACGCGGCTGCGCAGGACGGCGCCGAAGGGGCGGGGGCCGTTGGGGGCCGCCTCCGGCCTGCGCAGCGCCTGCGGCAGCCAGAGCAGCGCCGCCAGCAGCGCGGGCACGGCCAGCAGCGCCGTGACGCCGCGCCAGGAGAACCCGGTGCCGTGCTCGATCGGGATCACCAGCGCGGAGGAGAGCGCGGCGCCGGCGACCACGCAGGAGACGTAGACGCCGGTCATGAGGTTGACCCGATCGGGGAAGTGCTGTTTGACGACGCCGGGCATGGAGACGTTCATGACGGCGATGGCGGTGGCGGCCAGGGCGGAGCCTAGGTAGAGCAGCGGGGCGCCGCCGAGGCCGCGTACGGCGACGCCCGCCGCGATGACGAGCAGGCCGGCGAGCAGCGTGCGGTCGAGGCCGATCCGGCGCGCCAGCAGCGGCGTGACCGGCCCGAACACGCCCAGGCAGACCACCATGACCGTGGTGATGGCGCCGCCGCCCGCCGGGCCGAGACCCACGTCCCCCATGATCTCGTCGAGCAGCGGGGAGACGCCCGCGATGGCCGGGCGCAGGTTGAGCGCGGCCAGGGCGACCCCGGCCACGAGCAAGGCGGATCTCAGCGACATAGACGACCACTCTCGCATAAGCGCTTGACAACGTTGTCCGCCCCTCCCGAGTAGGAAATGATCCAGGCGTGAGACCGACGATGAAGGACGTCGCCTCGGCGGCCGGCGTGGCGCTCAAGACCGTCTCGCGGGTCGTGAACGGCGAGCCAGGCGTCCACCCGGCGACCGCGGAGCGGGTGCGGGCGGCCATCGAGCGGCTCGGCTACAGCCGCAACGAGAGCGCGCGCGTGCTGCGCAGGGGCAGGACCGCCACGATCGGGCTGGTCATCGAGGACGTGGCCGACCCGTTCTACTCGGGGCTGAGCAGGGCGGTGGAGGACGTCGTGATCGAGCACGGCTGCCTGCTGCTCAGCGGCTCGTCAGGCGAGGAGCCGGGCAGGGAGCGCGAGCTGGTCGAGACGTTCTGCGCGCGGCGGGTGGACGGGCTGATCGTGGTGCCGGCCGGTGACGACCACACCTACCTGCGGCCCGAGCTGGAGGCGGGGACGCCGGTGGTGTTCGCCGACCGGCCGCCGGGCGCGGGGCTCGACGTGGACACCGTGCTCGCCGACAACGCGGGCGGCGCGCGGCAGGGCGTACGTCACCTGATGGCGCACGGGCACCGCAGGATCGCCTTCCTCGGTGACGACCCGGCCATCTTCACCGCCGCCGAGCGGCTGCGCGGCTACCGGGACGAGCTGGGCGAGCTGTACGACGAGCGGCTGGTGGCCATGCGGGCGCCGTCGGCCGAGCCGGTGCAGGCCGACCTGGAGCGGATGTTCGCCCTGGACGAGCCCCCGACGGCGCTGTTCACCGGCAACGGCCGCTACACGGTGACGACGCTGCGGGCGCTGGCGCGGCGGCGGGTGGCGCTGGTCGGGTTCGACGACTTCGAGCTGGCCGACCTGCTCGACCCAGGGGTGACCGTGGTGGCGCAGGACCCCGCGTGGATGGGGCGGGTGGCCGCCGAGCTGCTGTTCCGCCGCCTGGGCGGCGACACGGGCCGCTCTGAGCACGTCGAGCTGCCGGTACGCCTGATCGTGCGCGGCTCGGGCGAGCTCCCCCCTTAAGGCGCAGGGACGGCGACGGGGACGGCCGGCGGGCGGAGCACGCGGACCAGCGCGAGCGCGACCAGCACCCCGGCCACCCCCGACGCGGCCATGGCGTACCCGGGGGCGACCACCTCGCCGAGGGCGCCGATCAGCGCCGCGCCGGCCGCCTGTCCCGTCATCAGCCCGGCCGACTGGAGCCCGAACGCCTGCCCGCGCACCTCCTCCGGCACCGCGTCCACGAACCGCCGCTGCAGCCCGAGCTGGTACGACAGCCCCGCCGCCCCGAGCGCGGCGAGCACCGCCGCCCACCCGATGCCAGGCTGCAGGGCGAAGGCGATCCACGGCACCGCGATCAGCACGGCGAGCGGGAACGACAGCCGCTCACGAAGGGCGGGCGCCGCGAACCGCCCCACGGCGAACTCCCCCGCCGCCATGCCGACGGCCGCCGCCGCGAGTACCGTCCCGGCCTGCCCCTGCCCCCCGAGGTACGGCACCACCATGGCCTCCGCCCCCGCCATGCACACGCACGGCAGCCACCCGGCCAGCAGCAGCCCCCGTACCCGGCGATCGGCCAGCAGCCGCCGGTTGACCCGCAGCGTCTGGCGGACCGCGCCCGGCTCACCGGCCTTCCGCGCCGCCGTGTACGGCAGCCCGTACCGCAGGACGAGGGCCGCCACGATGGACAGCCCGGCGGTGACGGCGAGCGCGCCGGAGGGCCCCGCGACGGCGAGGAACGTGCCGCCCGCCGCCAGCCCGACGACCTGCGCGCTCGCCGAGGCCACGTTGAGCAGCGAGCGCCCGAGCACGAACGCGTCGCCGGGCAGCACCTCGGGCAGCATCGCGGCCCGCGCCGCGAAGAACACCGGCGACAGCAGCCCGGAACCGATGACCAGCGCCAGCATCGCCCACACGGGCAGCCCGGCGTAGGCGAGCAGCAGGCAGGTGACGGCCCTGAGCAGCTCACCGGCGATCATCAGGGCCCGCGCCGGCAGCCGGTCGGCCAGGGAGAGCAGGAAGAGCCCGCCGAAGATGTACGGCAGCCACCCCGCCATGTACGCCGCCGCCGACAGCCCGGCCGAGCCGGTCCTGGCGTAGACGAGCACGGACAGGGCCAGCATCTTGATGGAGTCACCGGCGATCAGCAGCGCGAAGCTGCCGAACAGCACCCGGAACTCCTTGACGGCGAACACCTCGCCGAACGTCGCACCTTTCACGGCCACGATGCTGCGGCCCGCCCCGAGCCCCGGGCGACTTCTTCGGATATAACCGAAAGGTGGTGGCGATCGCAGTGGGCCCGCAGGACGTGATGGCCAGCAGGTTCGCCATCTCGCCGCTGATCGAGACCATGCACGCGCAGTGGGTGCTGGCCGGACACTACCGGGCGGGCCCCCACCAGGCGTGGGTGGCGCGATGGCGGGAGAGGTACCTGCGCCTGTCGCGGGAGCTGCCCGCGCTGCGCGCGGCCGGCGCGATCACCGGCAACAAGGGCGGCGCGAACGTCGACTTCATCGCCCCGCCGCCGACGGCCGTGGACGTGCCGTTCGAGGCGGAGCTGGCCGCCGTGCGGGCCACGCCGGTGGCGCGGGCGCACGCAGACATCGAGCGGGTGCTGGCCGAGCGGCCCCCGGTGGCGCCCTGGGTCAGGGAGCTGCTGCTGGGGCCCGACGTGGTGACGCTGGTCGCGCGGGCGTACGAGGCGCTGTGGTCGGAGATCCTGGTGCACGAGTGGCCGCGGCTGCGGGCGGTGCTCCAGCGGGACGTGGCCTACCGGGCGGGGCGGCTCGCGGCGTACGGGTGGCAGGCGGCCCTTGAGGACCTGAGTCCGCAGCAGGTGCGCTGGCGGGGCGGGCGGATCGAGGTGAAGCTGCGCAGCATGAAGGGGGAGGAGCGGCGGCTGGGCGGCAGGGGGCTGCTGTTCCTGCCGTCGGCGTTCATGGAGAGCGTGGGGGCGTACCTGGAGGAGGGCTGGCCGTACGCGCTGGTCTATCCGGCCAGGGGCATCGCCGCCGCGCCCGCCGCGCCCGACCGGCGGCTGGCTGCGCTGATCGGCCGCAGCAGGGCCCGCATCCTCGCCGAGCTGGCCGAGCCGGCGACCACCACGCAGCTCGCCGCCCTGCTCGGGCAGAGCGTCGGCACGGTCGGCGAGCACGTGGCGGCGCTGCGCGGCGCGGGCCTGATCGCGGGCACCCGCACCGGCCGCAGCGTCGTGTACGCGCGCACCCCGCTCGGCGACGCCCTGATCGGCGGCTAGCCTGTCCCCCGGGACGTGCAGGAAGCACGCGGCTATAGTGGTTGCGCATCAGTTCTGCAAATCTGTTCACCGAGGAGCGCGTGCATGAATGCCGCCGACGTCGCACCCGAGGCGCAGGCCAGATTTCCCCAGGAGCTGATGTACACCGCGGCCCAGCAGTACTACCTGGAGGACGCCACCCAGGGCGACATCGCCAAGCGGCTCGGCGTCAGCAGGGCGACCGTGAGCCGGCTGCTCACCGAGGCCCGCAGGCAGGGCATCGTCGAGATCAGGGTGCACCGCCCTGCCGCGCTGGCGGACGGCCCGCTGGCCGCCGAGGTGGCCGAGGCGCTCGGCCTCGACCGCGTCTATCTGGTGCCCAAGGCCAACGGCCCGGCCCTCGGCCCCTGGCTGGCGCCCGGCGTGGCCCGCGCGCTGGCCGGCGCCGGGCTGGTGTCGGGCGACGTGGTGCTGGTCTCCTCCGGCACCACCGTCTACGAGTGCGCCCGCGAGGACCTCGGCCGCCATCCCGGCGTGACCATCGCCCCCGCGGTCGGCGGCCAGGAGGAGCCGCAGCCCTGGTACCAGACCAACGAGACCACCCGCATCCTGGCCGAACGCGTCGGCGGCGTGCCCGCCTACCTCTACGCGCCCGCCCTGCCGGGCCCCGAGCTGTTCTACTCGCTGCAGCACGAGCCGTCGGTGCGCCGGGTGATGGACCTGTGGGGGCGGGCCAAGTGCGCGCTCGTGGGCGTCGGCTCGGCGCCGCTGATGCGGCAGATGGTGCCCTCGCTCATGCCTCGCGACGCCGACAGCCTGCGCCACGCGGTGGGCGACGTGTGCATGCGGATCTACGACCGCGACGGGGCGCCGGTGACGTACCCGGGCAGCGAGCGGCTGGTCGCGGCCGAGCAGGAGGACCTGCGGCGCATCCCGCACACGATCGCGGTCGCGGTCGGCGCCGAGAAGGTGCTCTCGATCGTGGCCGGCGCCAGGGGCGGCTACTTCAACCAGCTCGTCACGGACACGCCCACGGCGGAAGGGCTCGTCGCCGCCGCCCACCAGCTCTGAACATCTGTGCTGGACAAAGTTTCTGACAGCGCGCTAACGTGAGCCGCACCACAGGGTGTGCGCTCCTGTGCGGGCATCCCTGTCCCGGGGACGGCGTGCGTTCAGAAAATCTGGCGTAAGTGAGGTAACAACCCGTGAACAGAGCTCAGATGCGGACCTCCGCGTTCGCCGCGGCGGCCGTGCTCGCCACCTCCGTGCTGGCCGCCTGCGGTTCCGGCGCCGGCTCGACCGGCGGGGACACCGCGGGAGGCGGCGACCTGCAGAACGCCAAGGTCGCCTTCCTCATGCCCGACCTCGCGTCCACGCGCTACGAGCTGCAGGACAAGCCGCTGTTCGAGGCGAAGATGAAGCAGCTCTGCCCGACCTGCGAGGTCATCTACCAGAACGCCGACTCCGACGCCTCCAAGCAGCAGCAACAGGCCAACTCCGCGCTCGCGCAGGGCGTCAAGGCCATCGTGATCGACCCGGTCGACTCCGCCGCCGCGGCCACCATCGTCAAGTCGGCGCAGTCGCAGCAGGTGCCGATCATCGCCTACGACCGCCCCATCCCGGCCACCCCCGCCGACTACTACATCTCGTTCGACAACGAGAAGATCGGCCAGCTGATCGCGCAGTCCCTCGTCGACCACCTCAAGGAGGAGAAGGCCGAGGGCGGCATCCTCCAGGTCAACGGCTCCCCCACCGACGCGGCGGCCGGGCTGATCAAAAAGGGCATCCACAGCGCGGTCGACCCCAGCGGCTTCAAGCTGCTGGCCGAGTACGACACCCCCGACTGGCAGCCGGAGAAGGCCCAGACCTGGGTCAGCGGCCAGATCACCCAGTTCAAGGACCAAATCGTCGGCGTGGTCGCGGCGAACGACGGCACCGGCGGCGGCGCGATCGCCGCGTTCAAGGCCGCCGGCGTGAAGGTGCCGCCGGTCACCGGCAACGACGCCGAGATCGCCGCCGCCCAGCGCATCATCAACGGCGACCAGTACAACACGATCTCCAAGCCCATCAAGATCGTGGCCGAGGCGTCGGCGAACGTGGCCTGGGAGTTCATGCAGGGCAAGAAGCCCGCCGGCAAGACCACGCTGTACGACACGCCGTCCGAGCTGTTCGTCCCCACGGTCGTCACCAAGGACAACGTCAAGGAGGTGCTGTTCGACAGCGGCATCATGAAGGCGTCCGAGGTGTGCACCGGCGAGTACGCCAAGGGCTGCGACGAGCTCGGAATCAAGTGATGAGCGTTCTGTCCCTCCGGGGGATCAGCAAGACGTTCGGCGCGGTCGCCGCGCTCACCGGCATCGAGCTCGACGTGGACGCCGGCCAGGTCGTGGCGGTCGTCGGCGACAACGGCGCGGGCAAGTCCACACTGGTCAAGATCCTGTCGGGGGTGCACCCGCCCGACGCGGGCACGATCACGTTCGAGGGCCGCGAGGTGCACATCCCCACCCCGGCCGCCGCGCACCGGCTCGGCATCGCCACGGTCTTCCAGGACCTCGCGCTGTGCGAGAACCTCAACGTCATCCAGAACCTCTTCCTCGGCCAGGAGATCCGCCCGCTGCGGCTCGACGACGTGGCCATGGAGACCCGCTCGTGGGAGCTGCTGCGCCAGCTCTCGGCGAAGATCCCGAGTGTGCGGGTGCCGGTCGCGGCCCTGTCGGGCGGCCAGCGGCAGACCGTCGCCATCGCGCGGTCGCTGCTCGGCGACCCCAAGGTGATCATCCTGGACGAGCCCACGGCCGCGCTCGGCGTGGCCCAGACCGCCGAGGTGCTCAACCTGGTCGAGCGGCTGCGCGAGAACGGCCTCGGCGTCATCATGATCAGCCACAACATGGCCGACGTGAAGGCCGTCGCCGACACCGTCGCGGTGCTGCGGCTGGGCCGCAACAACGGCGTGTTCGCCGTGGACGAGGTCACCACCGAGGACATCATCGCGGCCATCACCGGCGCCACCGACAACGCGGTGTCCCGCCGGGCCCAGCGCGACCCCGAGCGCGACCCCCAGCGCGACCCCCAACGCGACTCGGCACAGCGCGGCCAGGAACAGGGCGGCCAGGAACAGGGTGGCCAGGAACAGGGTGGCCAGGAACAGGGTGGCCAGGGACAGGAAGGACAGGTGTCATGACCGCCGTGACCACCGACCGCCAGGACGAGCGGCTGCGGCAGAGCGAGGGCCTGCGGGGCGCGCTCTCCGACGTGGTGGAGCGGGCGCGCGGCGGCGACCTCGGCGTCATCCCCGTCGTGGTGGGCCTGATCGTCATCTGGTCGGTCTTCCAGGCGCTCAACCCGATCTTCCTGTCCAGCGCGAACCTGGTGAACCTCACGCTGGAGTCGGCCGCCGTCGGCGTCATCGCGCTCGGCATCGTGTGCGTGCTGCTCGTCGGTCAGATCGACCTGTCCGTCGGCTCGGTCAGCGGCCTGTCGGGCGCGGTGCTCGCGGTGCTGTTCGTCGGCCAGGGCCTGCCGGTGTGGGTGGCGATCGCCGCGTCCGTGCTCATGGGCGCGGTCATCGGCTGGCTGTACGGGCAGTTGTTCAACCGGTTCGGGGTGCCCAGCTTCGTGATCACGCTGGCCGGGCTGCTCGCCTTCCTCGGCTTCCAGCTCTACGTGCTGGGCACCAAGGGGTCGATCAACCTGCCGTTCGACTCGGGCCTGGTGAGCTTCGCGCAGCTCGACTTCGTGCCCGCGTGGCTCTCGTACACGTTCGCGGTGATCGCCGCCGGCTGGTTGTTCGCCAGCGGCCACCTGCACGCCAGGCAGCGGCGCAAGGCCGGGCTGTCGGCCCGCAGCACGACGACGCTGGCCGTGCGGAGCGTGGCGCTGCTCGCGGTGCTCGCGTTCGTGGTCTGGTACCTCGGGCAGACGCGCGGCGTGGGCTGGATGTTCGTCTTCTTCGTGGCGCTGGTCCTGATCATGCACTACCTGCTGTCGCGGACGAAGTGGGGCAGGTCCGTGTACGCCGTCGGCGGCAACGTCGAGGCCGCGCGCCGCGCCGGCATCAACGTCAGGGCCGTCTACACCTCGGTGTTCGTGCTCTGCTCGACGTTCGCCGCGGTCGGCGGCATCCTCGCCGCGGCCAGGCTGGCGGCGGCCAACCAGAGCAGCGGCGCGGGCGACGTCAACCTCAACGCGATCGCCGCGGCGGTGATCGGCGGCACCAGCCTGTTCGGCGGGCGCGGCACCGCCTTCGGCGCACTGCTCGGCATCATCGTCATCCAGTCCATCTCCAGCGGCCTGACGCTGCTCAACCTCGACTCCTCGATCCGGTTCGTGGTGACCGGCGCGGTGCTGCTGCTCGCCGTGATCGTCGACTCGGTCTCGCGCCGGTCCAGGACCTCGCACGGCAGGGCATGATGGCGATCATCTGCGTGGACGCCGGCACCACGGTCATCAAGGCCGTCGGGTACGACGACGCCGGCGCCGAAGCGGCCGTGGCCCGCCGCGCGACCGTGGTCACCAGGCCCGCGCCCGGCCACACCGAGCAGGACATGCACGCCGTCTGGGACGCGGTGGCCGAGACCGTGCGCGAGGTCGCCGCACAGACCGGCGGCGCCGAGTTCGTCGCGGTCACCGCCCAGGGCGACGGCTGCTGGCTGGTCGACGCCGCGGGCGAACCCACCGGCCCGGCCATCCTGTGGAACGACGCCAGGGCCGCCGCCACCGTGGCCGCCTGGACGCGCGACGGCCAGGCCGGGACGGCGTTCCGCCGCAACGGCTCGTCGGCCGCCTCCGGGCTGCCGCACGCCATCCTCACCTGGCTGCGCGCCCACGACCCCGATCGCCTCGACCGCTCCAGCGCCATGCTGACCTGCGGCGGCTGGATCTTCTCCAGGATGACCGGGGAGATCGCGGCCGACGAGTCCGACGCCTCGGCGCCGTTCATGGACCTGCGGGAGCGGGCGTACTCGCCCGAGCTGCTGCGCCTGTTCGGCCTGGAGTGGGCCGAGCGGCTGCTGCCGCCGATCAGCCCGACGCCGGTCGCCGGGCTCACCGCGCGGGCCGCCGAGACGCTGGGGCTCGCGGCGGGCACGCCGGTGGTCATGGCCCCGTACGACATCGCCGCCACGGCACTCGGCTCCGGCGCGGTACGCCCAGGGCAGGCGTGCGGCATCCTCGGCACCACGCTGTGCACCGAGGTCATCGCCGCCGCGCCCGACCTCGACGGCCTGCCGACCGGCATCACGATCGCGCTGCCCGGCGGCTACCTGCGGGCCTTCCCCACGTTCGCGGGCACCGAGGTGGTGCAGTGGACGTGCCGCCTGCTGGGGCTGTCGGCCCCCGACGAGCTGGGCGAGCTGGCCATGACGAGCGAGCCTGGCGCGGGCGGGCTGGCGTTCCTGCCGTACCTGTCGCCGGCCGGTGAGCGGGCGCCGTTCTCCGACCCGCTGGCCAGGGGCGCGCTGCTCGGCATGTCGTTCGAGCACGGCAGGGGCCACGTCGCCAGGGCCGTGCTCGAGGGGCTGACCATGGTGATCCGCGACTGCCTGGAGGCGACCGGGGCGGCGCCGACCGAGCTGCGGGTGTGCGGCGGCGGCGCGAACAGCGCGGTCTGGCTGCAGCTCATCGCCGACGTCACCGGGCTGCCCGTGCGCCGCTCCACCGACACCGAGGTGGGCGCGCGCGGGGCGGCGCTGGTGGGGATGGCCGCCACGGGCGGGGCGCCGTCGGTCGCCGAGGCGGCGGCCCGGCACGTACGGCTGCGCCAGGCCGTCGAGCCCGACCCCGGCCGCAGGGCACGCTACGACGACCTCTTCGCCGCCTTCCTGACCCTGCGCGGCGGCACCGCCGAGAACTGGCCGCTGCTGGCCGGGCTGAGGAACCGTACATGAGCGTGTGGATCGGCATCGACCTCGGGACCCAGAGCGTGCGCGCGCTGGCCGTGGCGGGCGACGGGCGGGTGCTCGGCACCGGCAGCCGCCCGCTGACCAGCCACCGCGACGGGCCGCGGCACGAGCAGGACCCCGAGCAGTGGTGGCGGGAATTGGCCGCGGCCACCCGCGAGGCGCTGCGCGGCGTGCCCGCCGGCGAGCGGGTCGAGGGCGTGGCGGTGGACGCCACCTCTGGAACGATCCTGCTGACCGACGCCGCGGGCCGCGCCGTGACGCCCGCCCTCATGTACGACGACCGCCGCGCCGACGCCACCCGCGCGAACGAGGCGGGCGCGGCGGTGTGGGAGCGGCTCGGCTACCGCCGCATGCAGCCGAACTGGGCGCTGCCGAAGCTGCTGTGGCTGCTGCGCGACGCCCCTCCAGGCGCCCGCGCCGCCCACCAGAGCGACTTCGTCAACCGTCGCCTGGTCGGCCAGGAGGTCGCCACCGACCTGAGCAACGCGCTCAAGACCGGCGTGGACCTGATCGACGAGCGCTGGCCTTCCGACGTGTTCGACACGCTGGGCGTGCCCGAGGGCATGCTGCCCGCCGTCGTACGCCCCGGCGCCCGGCTCGGCACGGTGTGCGCGGCCGCGGCGGAGGAGACCGGCCTGCCCGAGGGCACGCCGGTGATCGCCGGCACCACCGACGGCTGCGCCGCCCAGCTCGGCGCGGGCGCCCGGCAGCCGGGCAGCTGGAACTCGGTGATCGGCACGACCCTGGTGCTCAAGGGCGTCACCAAGGAGCTGATCCACGACCCGCTCGGCGTGGTCTACTCCCACCGCGCGCCCGACGGCTCCTGGCTGCCCGGCGGCGCGTCCAGCACGGGCGCCGGCGTGCTCTCCCGTGACCTGCCCGGCGCCGACCTCGACGCGCTCAGCCGGCAGGCCGCCGAGCGGTACGGCCGCCGCCTCCCGCCGGTCGTCACGTATCCGCTGGTGTCGCGGGGTGAGCGGTTCCCGTTCGCGGCGCCCGCCGCCGAGGGCTTCACGCTCGGGGAGCCGGCCGACGACGTCGAGCGCTACGCGGCCATCCTGCTCGGCGCGGCCTTCGTCGAGCGGCTCTGCTTCGACTACCTCGACCTGCTCGGCGCGCCCGTGGACGGGGAGATCATCCTGACCGGCGGCGCCACCAGGAGCGCCTACTGGACACGACTGCGCGCCGACGTCCTGGAACGCCCGGTGACGCTGCGCGAGAACGCCGAGCCCGCCCTCGGCATGGCCGTCCTGGCGGGCGGCGACCCGGCCGCCATGATCAGGACGAGCGCCGTCGTCGAGCCGTCGGACGCCGGCGTGCGCGAGCCGTACCTGCGGTTCGTGGCCGAGCTGGAACGACGCGGCTGGCTCGACGGCCGGGCCGCCGCACACGCCCGCGAGAGGACCACCCGATGACCGACCTCGTGCTCGTCCGCCACGGCGAGACCGTCTGGCACGCCGAGAACCGCTACGCCGGGATCAGCGACGTCGAGCTGACCCCGCGCGGCCGCGAGCAGGCCGCCGAGCTGGCGTCCTGGGCGGCGGGAGCGGGGCTGACCGCCGTGTGGGCGTCCACGCTGAGCCGGGCCAGGATCACCGCCCAGGCCGCCGCCGACCAGGCGGGGCTTCCGGTGCGGACCGACGAGCGGCTGCGCGAGCTGGACTTCGGGCAGGGCGAAGGGCTCACCTCGGCCGAGATGAAGGCCCGCTTCCCCGAGGCCAGGGCCGCGTTCGAGGCCGACCCGGCCGGGAACCCGCTGCCGGGGGGCGAGGACCCGTACGAGGCCGCGGGCCGGTTCACCGCCGCGCTCGACGACATCGCCGCCGCGCACTCCGGAGGCCGGGTGCTGGTGGTCGCGCACACGACCGCGATCAGGCTCGCCCTGTGCGGGCTGCTGGGGGTGCCGCTCGGCGAGTACCGGCGGTTGTTCCCCCGGCTCGACAACTGCGCGCTGACCGAGCTGCGCCTGTGCGACGCCCGTACGGGACGGGTGGCGATGCTGCAGTACAACTCCCCGATTGGAGCCGTTCGTTGACACTCAAAGTCCTTGCCGCAGGCGACCACTTCGTCAGGAACAGCCTGCTCATCGACGCGCTGAAGAGCGCGGTGCCCGGTGAGCTGGACGTCCGCGAGCTGACGCTGCCCTGGCCGGTCGAGCCGTTCGGGCGGGTGGGCGAGGTGGACGAGGCTTCCGACGTGGAGGACGAGCTGATCGAGGCGCTGCGCGGGGTGGAGGTGTGCGTCACCCAGATGGCGCCGCTGACCAAGCGGGTCCTGGACGCCTCGCCGGAGCTTCGGCTGTTCTGCGTGAGCAGGGGCGGTCCGGTCAACGCCAACCTGGAGGCGGCGTCCGCGGCCGGGGTGAAGGTGACGTTCGCGCCGGGCCGCAACGCGGTGGCCACCGCCGAGCACACGCTCGCCATGCTGCTCGCCGCCACCCGCCGCATCCCGCAGACCCACGCGGAGCTGGCCGCCGGGGTGTGGCGGGGCGACTACTACACCTACGACCGGGTCGGGCCCGAGCTGGAGGGCAACACGGTCGGCCTGGTCGGCTACGGCGCGATCGGCAGCAGGGTGGCCCGCATGCTCGAAGGGTTCGGCGCCACCGTGCTCGTCCACGACCCCTACGTGGACGTGCCCGGCAACGTCGCGCTGCCCGAGCTGCTCGAACGCTCGCTGTTCGTCTCCCTGCACGCCCGCGCCACCCCCGAGACCACCGGGATGATCGGCAAGGCCGAGATCGCCGCCATGCCGGCCGGCTCGGTGCTGGTCAACTGCGCGCGGGGCGCGCTGCTCGACTACGACGCGCTGTGCGACGCGCTCGACTCCGGCCACCTGTTCGGCGCCGCGTGCGACGTCTTCCCCGACGAGCCGATCCCGCCGGGCTCGCGCCTGCTCACGACGCCGAACCTGGTGATGACCCCGCACCTGGCCGGGGCCAGCAAGGAGACGGCGATGAAGGCGGCCACCATCGTGGCCGCCGACGTGGCCCGCTACGTACGCGGCGAGCCCGTCGCCCACCTTGCCAACCCGAGCTGACCCGAGCTAACCCTTGAGTGCGCCCGCCATGAGCCCGCGCATGAAGAACCGGCCGAGCAGCACGTAGATCAGCATCGTCGGGATCGACGCCAGGATGGCGGCGGCCATCTGCTGGCTGTACGGGGTGGCCTGCGCGCCCGCGATGTTGTTCAGCATCACGGTCGTGGGCCAGCTCGTCGGCCCGGTGAGGAACACCGCGAACAGGAAGTCGTTCCACATCGAGGTGAACTGCCAGATGATCACCACGGCGATGGCGGGCCCCGACACCGGCAGGATGACCGACCAGTACGCCCGCAGCATGCCGGCCCCGTCCACCCGTGACGCCTCGATCAGCTCGTCGGGGATCGTCACGTAGTAGTTGCGGAAGATCAGCGTGCAGATCGGGATGCCGTACACGACGTGCGCCAGCACCAGGCCGGGGATGCCGCCGTAGAAGACGCCCTGGAGCCCGGTGAGGTCGTTCAGCCCGACGAGGAGCTGCACGAGCGGGATCATCACGCCCTGGTAGGGGATGAACATGCCGAACAGGAACAGCGTGAACAGCACGTCGGCCCCGGGGAAGCGCCATTTGGACAGCACGTAGCCGTTCATGGAGCCGAGCGCGCACGACAGCAGCGACCCGGGCACCGCGAGCAGCACGCTGTTCCACAGGCCGGGGGCCAGCTTCTCCCAGGCCACCCGCCATGCCTCGGTCGTCCACGTCTGCGGCAGGTTCCACGCCTGCCCGGGGTCGGCCTCGGTGAGCGGCTTGAAGCTGGTGACCAGCAGCACGTAGATCGGGATGAGGAAGATCAGGACGAACAGGATCAGCACGACGAGCCGCGCGTACTGGAAGCCCGTCGCCCTGCGCCCGGCCACCGCCGTCATGAACGCCTCTCCTTACGCACCGACCAGATCAGGTACGGGATCACGAAGATCGCCACGCTGAGCACGATGTAGGACGCGATCGTGGCCCCCTTGGCCGGGTCGTGCGAGTCGAACACCGCGACCCACATGAACACCGCGGGCACGTCCGTGATGATCTGCTTGCCGGACACCGCCACGATCAGGTCGAAGACCTTGAGCGAGATGTGCCCGAGGATGATCAGCGCCGAGAGCGTGACCGGCCTGAGCATGGGGAGCACCACATGCCGGTAGACGCCCCACTCGTTGCAGCCGTCCACGCGGGCGGCCTCGCGCAGCTCCTCGGGGACGCCGCGGAACCCGGCCAGGAAAAGCGCCATGATATATCCGGACATCTGCCAGATTGCTGGCAGCGCCATCGCGGCCATCCCCCAGTCGGGGTCACGGAACCACTGCCACTGCGGCAGCCCGATCCAGTCGAACAGCCGGTTCAGACCGACCGCCCGCTCCCCCGTCCCGGAGTTCATCAGCCACCGCCACACGATGCCGGTCGCGACGAACGAGATCGCCATCGGGAACAGGTAGATCGCGCGGAACGTGCCCTCGCCCCTGATCCCCTTCTCTATCAGGAACGCCAGGAGCCAGCCGAGCAGCAGCGCCCCCAGCACGAAGACGATCGTGAAGACGATCGCGTGGTTCACGGAAAGGTGCCAGCGGGGCTGGTCCCAGATGTCCACGAAGTTCTGCAGCCCCACGAACTTCCCCTCGGACACCTCATCGTGCTTGTCGGTCATCGCCAGGCGGAAGTTCCAGCCCAGCATGCCGTACACGAAGACGCCGATCAGGATGATCGACGGTGTCACGAGGAGGAGCCCGGGCAGCCACGAGCGTGCCCGCCTCACAAGAATGACCTCCCACGGGTGCGGCGGGCCCGCGATCCGGGCCCGCCGCGCCGCGCCGTTGTCGAGCGGTTGTTACTGCGCGTTGGCCGTGGCCGCGTCGGCCAGCGCCTGCTGCAGCGCCTTGACGTCCTTGGTGCCGATGAACAGGCCGACCGCCTCGTTGATCGCGGCCAGCCAGGGCTGGTTCACCGCCACGCCGTGCTGGATGGAGCCGGCGAGCTTGTTGCTCGACCAGTCCTTCAGCGCGTCCGCCAGGTAGTCGGTGTAGAGCGACTGGTCGGCGTCCTTGCGGGCGGGGATGGAGCCCTTCTTCGGGTTGAAGGCGTCCTGGCCCTCCTTGCTGGCGGCCACCTTCAGCCACGCCGTGGCGCCCTCGCGGTTCTTCGCGCCCTTGGGGAGGGTGAAGCTGTCGGACAGCCACAGGTACGTGCCCTCGGTGCCGGGCGACGGCGCCCAGTCGAAGTCCGTCTTCGACGTCTTGCCGAGGCCGCCCTCCGGCGGGTTGTGGAAGTAGCCGTAGGCCCAGTCGCCCATGATGTTGAACGCCGCCTCGCCGTCGGCCACCTGCTTGGCGGCCGGCTGCCAGTCGTCCTGCGGGTCGCCCGCGTACTCCATGATCTTGGCGAAGCTCTGCAGGGCGGTCGTCACCTGCGGGCTGTTCCAGTCGGCGCCCGGCTTGAACAGCGCGTTGTAGGCGTCGGCGCCGAGCGTGCCGAGCAGCACGCTCTCCAGCAGGTGGGTGACCGTCCACTCCGACCCGATGGACAGCGGGATCTTGCCCTTGGCCTTGACCTTCTCCAGCGCCGCGACGAACTCCTCGATCGTCTTGGGCGCGCCCGCGACGCCGGCCTCCTTCAGCACGGCCGGGTTGAACCACAGGACGTTCGAGCGGTGGATGTTCACCGGCACGGAGTAGATCTTGCCGTCGACGCTGATCTGCTCCACGAGCTGCTCGGGGAAGACGTCCTTCAGCTTCAGCTCGTCGTAGAGCGGCGTCAGGTCCTCCAGGTTGCCGGCCTTGATGTAGCCCTGCAGCTCGGCGCCCGCGTGACCCTGGAACGTGTCGGGCGGGGTGCTGGCCTGGAGTTTCGACTGCAGCAGCGCCTTGGCCTTGTCGCCGGAGCCGCCCGCCACCGCGGCGTCGAAGAAGGTGTAGTTCGGGTTCTTCTCCTCGAAGATCTTCTTCATCGCCTGCAGGCCGTCGGCCTCACCCGGCCCTGTCCACCAGGAGAAGACCTCAACCTGCTGTTTCCCGCCGCCTTCCGCCGCGGGTGTCTGCGCCGTCTGTCCGCCGCCGTCGCCTCCGCAGGCCGCCAGACCCAGCACGCTGACCATCGTGATCGATACGGCTGCTAACCACCGTCGCATGCCCACACCATCCCTTCGATCCCCCCGAAGGTTTGACACTTGACAACGTTGTCAACGTGTGGCTATCAACCCACTTCGTACCGCGTCGCGTCAAGGGATGGGCGGTAACAGCTCCGCATATTCGGGCCGTCAGGCGACGCGCTCCAGCGTGCCGCCGGGGCCCGCGAGCACGGTGACGCCGAAGTCGTGCCGGGTGCCCGCCAGGTCACCGCCGCCCGCCGCCACCACCACCAGAGCGCCCTTCGACACGCCCAGCGACACCAGGGCGAGCAGGTCGCAGCCGCCGTCGGGCCGCCACGTGGTCAGCACCACGTCCGACTCGTCCAGGCGGATGCGGGCATCGAGCTCCGCCATCCGGGCCAGCAGCTCCGCGTGGGACAGGCGGCGGCCGTCGGCCAGCAGCAGCGCGGGCTGGCTCGCCGCGTCGAGCGCGGGCAGCGCGGTCGGCTCCAGCGTGAGCAGGCAGCGGAAGTCGATCGTGTCGAGCGCGCGGCCCAGTGAGTAGATTTGGCGCACCCGCGACTGCTCGGCCGCCTGGATCGCCGACTCGGCCAGGTCGGGCGTGGTGATCAGGGCGCGGGCGTCACACTCGCGCAACCGCTCGGCCAGCTCGTACGCCCCCGCCTCCGCCTCGACGGGCGCCGCCACCCCGCCCGCGGCCACCACGGTGTGCACCGCCAGCGTCTGCGCCCCCGCCGTGGAGACATGTACGCCCACCACCTGATCACGCCGGGCGCCCCTGCGCACGAGCCCCGAGGCGGCCCTGGTCACCTCGGTCACCAGCCGCCGGTAGCCGTAGACGTGACCGCCCCGCAGATCGACCAGCGCGGGCCGGTCGCCACGCTCGTAGGCCCGGCGGAACACTTCGTGGATCACGCTGCCGGTGACCGGGGCGGTGGGTCTCATGCCCGCCAACGTACGGCGGCCTCAGGCGGGCGAGCATCCACCGATCTATGTAGGCGGATGTGCATTCGGCGATGGGGAGAAACGTGGGGGCGGGCCCGAGCCCTGCGCGACCCGGGCCCGCTGTCACGCGCCCGGGGCCCGGCCCCCACCCCTCCGAGAAGGCCGCTCCCCGTGCGGGCGCGTGACGTCATCGACCGAACGGCTGCGCGGCTCCCCGCTGGGATGAGACGGGGATCGCGCGGCACGGCCGATCACACGAAGAACGGTAGGCGTGCACAATGCCCCCGCACATGCGCTGACATGGCCATTCGACGATGTAAGCCGACGGGCGCCGGGATGTGTAGAGACGTCACCGGCTGCCGATCACCCATGCGGCGATCTGTGTACGTGTGGAGAAGCCCAGCTTCGCGAGCATGTTGGCGACGTGCCTGGCGACGGTCGCCGGGCTGATCACCAGCTCCTCCGCGATCGCCCTGTTGCTCAGCCCGCGCGCGACCAGCTCGGCGATCTCCCGCTCCCTGGCCGTGAGCCTGCTGTCGCGGCTCACCGGCATGACGGGACGGGCCGTCGGCTCGGGCAGCTCGCCGTCGAGCGCGCAGGCCACCGCCTGCTCGGCCGTCATGGCGGCGCCCTCGGCCCACAGCACGCCGACCACGGCCTCGCCCAGCCGGTCTCGGGCCGGTCGCAGCACGTCCTCGGTACGCGCGTCCGGCTGCCGCCCGCCCAGCGTCACCGCGGCCGCCGCCAGCAGCACCGCCCGCCGGTGGTCGCCCTCCGCCGCCACCAGCACCGCCCACGCCTCCAGCCGCCGCGCGACGCCCGCGCGCAGGCCGGCGTCGCGGCTGAGCGTCAGCGCCTCCGTCAGCCTGGCCCGCGCCTCGGTCAGGTCGCCCTCGTCCAGCGCCACCCTGCCGAGGCCGGCCAGGCAGCTCACGATGTGCTGGCGGGCGTCGATGTGGCGCAGCAGGCGCAGCCCCGCGTCGTAGTGCCGCCTGGCCGCCGCGAGGTCGCCGGAGCGCCGCGCCACCTGGGCCAGGCCGATGTGCGCCAGGCTCTGCCCGTAGTGGTTGTCCAGCTCCTCGTGGACGCTCAGCACGTCGTGGAAGTCCCGCCTGGCCTCCTTCAGGCGCCCGTGGTGCAGCCCTGACCGCGCTCTGACGGCCTTGGCCAGCGACTCCAGCACCAGGTCGCCCGAGCGCCCGGTCAGCTCCAGGGCGCGATCCAGCAGGGCCTGGTCGCCGGTGAGCTGGGACAGCACGATCGCCCCTATCGTCTCGCCGTACTCGTCGCCGGCCGCCATGCACTGCTCGTGACCCGCCTGTACGTACCGCAGCGCCGGCCCGACGTCGCCCGCCGCCAGCGCCAGCTCGCCGCGCAGGATCGTGGCCTGGCCGCGCAGCGCCTCCGGCACCTGTACGTCGCCGAGGGCGAGCAGCCGGTCGAGCCGCTCGGCCATGTCGAGCTTCCTGCCGCTGCCGATGAGCAGGTAGCGGGTGTCGGCCAGCAGGGAGAGCGCCGTCCGCGCCGCGCCGGTGGCGATCGACCAGTCGCAGGCCGCGCCCACCTCCGCCTTGAGACCGTCGAACAGGTTGATGAAGCGCTCGACCACCGGCCACGACGTGCGTACGCCCGGGGCCAGCGCGCGCTTGAACCGCTCCCCCAGCCTCGCCAGCGCCGCCAGGTGCCGCCCGCGCAGCTCGGCCTCCTCGCCCGACTCGGCCAGCTGCTCCAGCGCGTACTCGCGGACGGTCTCCAGCAGGCGGTAGCGGGCCTGCCCGGCGATCTCACCGTCGAGGACGACCAGCGACTTGTCCACCAGGTCGCACAGCCGGGGCAGCACCTCCTCCTCTGTCAGCCCCGGGCCCGCGCAGACCCACTCGGCCAGGTCGAGGGTCCAGGACGAGCGGAAGACGGCGGTCCTGCGCAGCAGCAGGCGCTCCTGGGGGCTGAGCAGCCGGTAGCTCCAGTCGACCGCCGCCCTGAGCGTGCGGTGGCGGGCAGGGGCCGTACGCGCGCCGCCCGCCAGCAGTTTGAACCGGTCGTCGAGGCGCTCGACGAGCTGGCGTACGGACAGGACCCTGACCATGGCGGCGGCCAGCTCGATCGCCAGCGGCAGCCCGTCGAGCGCCCGGCACAGCTCCTCGGCCAGCGGCCTGGTCTCGCCGGTCAGCTCGAACTCCGGCCGCGCCGCCGTCGCCCTCGTCACGAACAGCCGCACCGCCTCGCTCTCACCGTCGTCCGGCCTGCCGACGGACAGCGGCGGCACCCGCCACACGGTCTCGCCAGGGACGCGCAGCGGCTCACGGCTGGTGGCCAGCACGGTCAGCCCCTTGCAGGCGCTCAGCAGGTCCCTGCACAGCTCCGCGCACTCCCCGATCACCGGCTCGCAGTTGTCGAGCAGCAGGAGGAGCCGGCGGTCGCCGATCGTCTCCGCGAGGTCACCGGCGATCCCGAGCGCCGCCGCCACCTGCCCGCGCAGCTCCCCCTTGTCGAGATCGGCCAGCTCGACCAGGCAGACGCCCCCGGATCGCGTCGCCGGATGAGCGGTGCCCAGGCGGGAGGCCAGCCGCAACGCCAGCCGCGTCTTCCCGATCCCTCCCGCCCCGCACAGGGTCACGCACCGGGAGACACCGAGCAGATGGACGAGCTCGTCGAGATCGGACTCCCGGCCCACGAAAGGATTGGGCTCGGCCGGCAGGTTGCTGGGGTCGGCGGTTCGCAGCATCACTGTGAGTGTGACACCAACTACGTTTCGCGCCCAGAGCCCCGCCCACCCCAGAGCGGACGCCGCGGTCAGGAGAGGGCGGCCTGGATGATCGAGCGCGCGATCGTGGTGACGGCGGCGGCCCGGGCACCGGGGCGTTCCAGGACGACGCCCACTGCGACCTCCGGGGCGCCGGCCGGGGCGAAGGCTGTGACCAGCGCGTGGTCCTCCGTCAGGGGGACGCTCGTCATCGCCACGCGGACGCCGGGGGCCGCCGAGCGGGTGCCGCCGCGGCGGGGGGTGGTCGCCATCATGGCCGCGAGGTAGCGGGCCAGCGCCGGGGACATCACCGTCCGGTACGGCGCGGGCGCCGCCCGGCTCACCACCGACCGGTCGGGGAGCCGGACGTCCTCCACCAGGTACGGCCGCATCAGCACCCCGTCGTTGGCCACCGCCGCCGACAGCATGGCCACCATGAGCGGCGTGACCAGGTTCTCGTGCCGCCCGATGGCCGCGAGCGCGGTCTGCGACCGGTCGGTGGTGACCGGGTAGCGGCTGCCGGTCGCGGCGAGCGGGATCCGCAGCACGCCCGCGTTGAAGCCGAACGCCTCCGCCTGGTCCCGCAGCAGGTCGTGCCCCAGCCGCAGCCCGATGCCCGCGAAGGCGGTGTCGCAGGGTGCCTGGAAGGCGTACACGAGCGTCGGGTGGGCGGAGCCGCAGCCGGTGTCGCGGACGTACGCGGACGAGCCGGGCAGCCGCAGCCGCGGCGGCGCGTCCACCAGGGCCGTCGGCGTGTACTCGCCGGAGGCCAGCGCCGCCGCCGCGGTCACCAGCTTGAACGTGGCCCCGGGCGGATAGAGCCGGTTGAGCGCCCGGTTGAGCAGCGGCCGATCGGGCGACTCGCGCAGCCGCCGCGAGGTCAGCGCGAGCCTGAGCCGGTCGAAGGTGGCCAGCGCGTTGGGGTCGTACGTCGGGTGGCTGGCCAGCGCCAGCACCGCGCCGGTCGCCGGATGGATGGCGACCGCCGCGCCGGGCACCCCTGCGGCGGCGAGTCCGTCGTGGGCGGCTCGCTGCACGCGGTCCCTGATCGTCAGCCGGACGTGGGCGCCCGCCTCGCTGCCCGCGCTGACCAGCGAGCGCACCTTGACCCTGGGGTCGTCGCCGGTCAGCACGGCCTCCTGGGCCTGCTCGATGCCGGTCGCCCGGCGCAGCGACACGTGCCCCGTGACGGCCGCGTACCGCTCGCCGAAGGGGTAGACCCGCTGGTAGCGGTAGGGGCCGCCGGTGGTGGGGCGGCTGGTGGCGATGGCGGTGCCGTCGTAGGTGCGGATGTCGCCGCGCGGGTGGGCGTACCTGAGGATCAGCGTGCGCTCGTTCCTGGGGTCGGCGTCGAGCGCGCGCGAGCCGAACGCCTGCACCAGCGTGATGTGCGCGAGCAGCACGAACAGCATCACCGCGCACAGCATGGCCACGCGGGCCAGGGGCACGTTGATCCACCTCGCCCTCGAACCGGCCATGGTTCGAGGTGTACCAACCGCCCCGCAAAGCGGGAGCTAGAGGACGCTGCGGTAGTAGGAAATCTTGTGGTGGATGTAGCGCTGGCGCTCGACGAGGTTGCCGATCTGCGCCTGCACCGTGCGGTCGTGCTCCTCCAGCAGCTCGATGCGCTCGGGGATGGTGTGGTCGCCGGCGCGGACGAGCTCGGCGAAGCGCAGCATCGTGGCGATGGGCATGCCGGTGTCGCGCAGGCACCGGAGCATGCCGAGCCAGCCGATGTCCTCTTCGCTGAACCTGCGCTGGCCCGCCGCGTTGCGATCGACGCGTTCGAGCAGGCCGATCTTCTCGTAGTAGCGGAGGGTGTCGATGCTGAAGCCGGTCTCTTCGACGACCTCCGCGGGGGTGTACACGCTCACGGGTATCAGGATCCCACCTGGAGTGCACTCCAGGTCAACCGGATAAGGGCGTTGTTGACATGGAGTGCGCTCCAGCTTCCACAGTCATGGGCCATGGACATCGCATTGGGCACCATTCCGTTCGGCACGTCCGTCGGCATGGACGAGACCTTCGCCATCCTCGACCGTTACCACGAGGCCGGCGGCACCAGGATCGACACGGCCAACAACTACCCGTTCTGGGTGGAGGGCTGCTCGGGCGACGAGAGCGAGCTGGCCGTCGGCGCGTGGCTGGCCGCGCGCGGCACCCGCGACGAGATGGTGATCAGCACGAAGGTGGGGGCGCGGCCGACCGTGCCGGGCGACGTGACGCTCGACTCGGCCGAGGGCCTGACGGCCGAGGTGATCGCCAAGGGGGTGGAGGGCAGCCTGCAGCGCCTCGGGACGGACCGGATCGACGTGTACTGGGCGCACGTGGACGACAGGGACACGCCGCTGGAGGAGACGCTGGGGGCGTTCGACGCGGTCGTACGGGCCGGGAAGGCGCGGGCGATCGGGGCCAGCAACATGGCCGCCTGGCGGCTAGAGCGGGCCAGGAACGTCTCGGCGGGGCACGGCTGGACGCCGTACTCGTATCTGCAGCTCCGCCACACCTACCTGCGGCCGCGGCCGGGCTCCAGGCCGGCCGAGTCCGGTCACCGGCTGGTGAACGACGACACGCTCGACTACCTGGCCGCCGAGCCCGGGATCACGTTGTGGGCGTACAACACGCTGATGTTCGGGGCGTACACGCGGGAGGACCGGCCGATCCCCGACATTTACCACCACCCCGGCACGACGCGGCGGCTGGCCGCGCTGCGCGAGGTGGCGGGTGAGCTGGGCGCCACCCCGAACCAGGTGGTGCTGGCCTGGCTGATCGGCGGCGGCGTGGTGCCCATCGTCGGGGTCTCCACGATGGAGCAGCTGGAGGAGGCGATCGGCGGGGCGCGCCTGACGCTGGACGCGGAGCTGCGCGCCCGCCTGGACGCCATCTGCTAGCTCATGAGGGCAGGTGGTCGGTGAGGTAGCGGCGGACGAGCTGCTTGCACTCGGCGATCAGGCCGGGGTCGCCGGCCGGGTCGGCTCTGAAGGCCAGCTTGAGCACCGCGTCGGTGGCCTCGACGGCGACGAGCAGGGCCCGGTCGAGCCCCGGGCCCGCGGGGGCGTGGAGGAGGCCGAGCATCAGGTCGCGCAGGCGCTCGGCCACCACGACGCCGTTCTCCTGAGTCTCGTCGAGCGCCCGCTTGCTGCCCCCGACGGCAGGCCCGCCCGGGGTGAGCAGCACCTCGCCGAAGTCGACGACCCCGAACCCGGGCGTGGTGCGTTTCATGTCCACGAACACGTCGATGGCGAGGTCGACGAGGTCGGTCCAGTGGCCTGGGCCGGTCTCCTGGATGCGCTGGACGACGCGCTGGAGGAACGCCTCCAGGTTGCGCCGCGCCAGCGCGCGCACCAGGCCCTGCTTGTCGTGGAAGAACTGGTAGAAGGTGCCGATCGGCACCTCGGCGCGGCGGGCGACCTCCTTGGTGGTCAGCGCGTCGTAGCCGACCTCGTCGAGCAGCAACGCGCACTCGTCGAGCATGCGTTCCACGCGCTCGACGCTCCGGCGCTGGGCGGGGCGGCGGCGCAAGGTACTGGTCATGTCCCCATCCTGACGTATTCCGGTGAGGCCGAGTCAGGATCTCCGGCCTCAGATAACATGAGCCCCACTCGGGTAGCAGTGGAGGCCCAGGGATGTTTCTGTGGGGTACGGCCACGGCGGCCTACCAGATCGAGGGCGCGACCGGCGAGGACGGCAGGGGCCCCTCCATCTGGGACACCTTCGCCCGCGAGCCGGGCCGCACCCGCGACGGGCACACCGGCGACGTGGCCTGCGACCACTACCACCGCTGGCGCGAGGACGTCGCGCTCATGGCGGACCTCGGCGTCAACGCCTACCGCTTCTCGATCGCCTGGCCGCGCGTGCTGCCCGACGGCGGGGGCGCGGTCAACGGGCGCGGCCTCGACTTCTACGACCGCCTGGTGGACGCGCTGCTGGCGGCGGGCGTGCAGCCGGTGCCGACGCTGTTCCACTGGGACCTGCCGCAGGCGCTGGAGGACCGCGGCGGCTGGCTGAACCGCGACGTCGCGGAGCTGTTCGCCGACTACGCCGGCGTCGCCGCCGCCCGCCTCGCCGACCGGGTGCCGCTGTGGATCACGCTCAACGAGCCGTTCGTGCACATGGCCTTCGGGTACGCCATGGGCCTGCACGCCCCCGGCCGCGCCCTGATGACCGGTGCCCTGCCGGCCGCGCACCACCAGCTGCTCGCCCACGGCCGCGCGGTGGCGGCGCTCAGGGCGGCCGGCGCGCGCCAGGTGGCGCTGACCAACAACTGCACCCCTGTCTGGCCCGCCTCCGAACGGGAGCAGGACGTACGGGCCGCCGAGGCGTACGACATCCTGCACAACCGCCTGTTCACCGATCCGGTGCTGACCGGCGCCTACCCCGACCTTTCGGCCTACACCGGCGACCTCGGCTTCGTCAGGGACGGCGACCTGGAGACCGTCTCGGCCCCCATCGACGCACTGGGCGTCAACTACTACAACCCCACCCGCATCGCCGCCCCCACGGACGAGGGCCTGCCGTTCACCGACGCCGGCATCACCGGCCACCCCACGACCGCCTTCGGCTGGCCGGTCGTCCCCGACGGCCTGCGCGAGCTGCTCACCGGCCTGAAGTCACGCTACGGCGCCGCGCTCCCGCCGATCCTCGTGACCGAGAACGGCTGCTCGCAGCCCGACGTCCCCGGCGCGGACGGCACGATCGACGACGCCGGCCGGATCGCCTTCCTCGACGGTCACATCGCCGCGCTGCGCCGGGCCATGGACGAGGGCGTGGACGTGCGCGGCTACTTCGTCTGGTCGCTGCTCGACAACTTCGAGTGGGCCGAGGGCTACCACCAGCGCTTCGGCCTCGTGCATGTGGACTACGCGACGCAGCGGCGCACGCCGAAGCGCTCGTACCACTGGTACCGGGACTTCCTGAAGGCTCAGAACACCGACACGTGAACGTGGTCGTAGTGGTTGGCCGTCACGCCACCGCGGTTGGACATCGGGTCCCAGCCGCCGCCTGAGCGGATGTCGTAGTAGCGCTGCTTCCAGATGATGTACATGACGCCGATGCGGGCGCCGTTCTTGATCAGCCAGGCGGCCAGCGCGTCGCCGTTGGCCGCGTCGGAGCCGACGGCCATGGTGCCGCCTCTGGACATCATGAAGTCGCAGGCCCGGCCCTTGCCGTGCTCGCCGGGGTCACCGGGGCGCAGGCAGCCGACGCCGTACTTCATGGGGAAGTTGGCCATGATCTCCGCGCGGACCTGGATCATGCGCTGGGTCAGGCCCTCGGCGCCGCCGGGCTGCTGGAAGCCGTACTTGGCGAGCAGCTTCTCGATGTCGGTGCGCTTGGCCTGGAGCCGCTTGATCTCCTTGGCCAGTTTCTCGACCTTCTTGTTGGCGTTGAGCTTGGCCTGCTTGGACTTCTCGATGAGCTTCTTGATGCTCTCGACGCGCCTGGCCCGCTCGTTGGCCATGTACGCCATGTTCGCCGCCTGCCCGAGCACCTTGTACGGGTCGCCGGACGGCGTGAGGAGCTGCATGCCGTCGAGCGGCCCGACCATGTAGGAGGTCTGGGCGATCCTGCTGACCTCCTCCTGGGCGGCCTTGAGCTGGGCCTGCAGGGTGCCGGACGTGGCGCTGGCGCGCTTCACCTGGAGCTTGATGTCCTCCAGGCTCTGGAGCTGGCCGCGGTAGAGCTTTTCGAGCTGGCCCGCCTGCTTGGTGAGCCTGCGCAGCTCGGCGGGTGAGGGATCGGCTGCGGCGGAAGGCGGGGTGGGGAGTCCGAGCAGCCCGGCGAGCACGGCGACGAGAACGGCGAGCCGCCAGATTCTCACACCCGTCCCCTCCCCTCATAGACGGACCGAAACTATAGAAGATGATCTTGATTCCTGTCATCCGAACGACCGAACTGCTGCACCTTTGATGGGGTTTTCTGGCTTTTGTCCGACTTAAGCCCGACCTAAAAGTTGGGCCTTCCCGGGACCGCTCCAAAGGTCTGAGATGGCGATCGATTCCCGTCTCTGCGAAGGGGCAGACCGTGTCTCGATTACTGAAGCTCACCGCGGCCGTCACCCTCGGCCTGGGCACGTCCGTCGTGGTGGTCACACCGCCCGCGCACGCGGCCGTGGCCCCCCTGCCGCCCCGCGACCGCATCGAGCTGTACGAGCTCGACAGCCCGCCGGGCACCGCGCAGCAGCTCAGAGAGAAGGGCTTCGACGTCGTCCAGCAGGAGAACGCGGACGGCAAGGAGCACATCGAGCTGACCGCCGACCGTACGGACCTGGACGCCCTGGCCAAGCTCGGCCACCGCCCCGAGCCCGTGCGCAACGCTCAGGGCCAGACCCAGCTGGAGGCCGCGCGGGCGCAGGCCGCCGGCGGCCACGCCGTGTTCCGTTCCTACTCCGAGCGCGGCGGCATCGCCGACCAGCTCAGGGCCATCGCCCATGCCCACAAGGACGTCGTCAAGGTCCAGTCGATCGGCAAGACCCTGCGCGGCCAGGACATCCTCGCCGCCAAGGTCACCACGGGAGCCCGATTGCTGCCCGACGGCCTCAAGCCCTCGACGCTCTACTCGGCCACCCAGCACGCCCGCGAGTGGATCGCGACCGAGGTCGACATGCGGCTGCTCAAGTACGTGGTCGCGAACAAGTCGAAGCTGCGCGACCTGCTCAACAAGGTCGAGCTGTGGTTCGTCCCCGTCGCCAACCCCGACGGCTACGACTTCACCTTCACCGAGGGCAACCGCCTGTGGCGCAAGAACCTGCGCGACGTGAACGGCGACGGCCGGATCACGACGGGCGACGGCGTCGACCCCAACCGCAACTTCCCGACGAACTTCCACTACGACGAGGAGGGCTCGTCGAGCATCCCGAGCAGCGAGACCTACCGCGGCGCCGGCCCGGCCAGCGAGCCCGAGACCAGAGCCATGGACGGCCTGCTGCGCCGGGTCGGGTTCGAGACGCAGCTCAACTACCACTCCTACGGGCCGCTGCTGCTCTACCCGAGCGGCTTCCAGATCGCCACGGAGACCGCGGACAACCCCATCTACGAGGCGCTGACCGGCGACGACACCCGGCCGGCCGTCCCCGGCTTCGACCCCGACCTGGGCGCCGAGCTCTACACCACCAACGGCGACACCAACGACCACGCCCACGCCACGTACGGGACGCTGTCGTGGACGCCCGAGCTGAACGAGGGCTGCGACGGCTGCGGCTTCGTCTTCCCCGACGACGAGGCGCTGGTGCAGGCCGAGTTCGAGAAGAACCTGCCGTTCGCGCTCGACGTGGCGAAGTCGGCGGTCGACCCGGTCGAGCCGGTCAGCCACCTGGGCAACAGGACGCCCGACTTCGTGCTCGACCCGTTCGAGGTCAGCCACGGCAGGAACCAGGTCGTCCAGGTCAACGCCAAGCGCAAGCTCGGCCCCGTCTTCCTCAACTACCAGGTCAACGGCGGCCGGACGAAGACCACCGGGACCAAGGAGTGGAAGGGCGGCGAGCGGTACGGCAAGGGCTACGACCGCTACTACCACCGCCTGCGCGGCACGATCACCGGCACCGAGCCGGGCGACAAGGTGAAGGTCTGGTTCACCTCGATCGGCAGGAAGAGCGGCGGCTTCACCTACACGGTCGCCTCCGACATCGGCGGCAAGGTGCTGGTGCTCGCCGCCGAGGACGTCACCGGCCCCAGCCCCGCCCAGGAGGGCACCGAGGCCAAGTACGCCGGCGTCTACACCGCCGCGCTCAAGGCCGCCGGCTACAGCACCGACGTGTACGACATGGACAAGACGGGCCGCAAGGCCCCGCACCCGCTCGGCGTGCTCAGCCACTACAAGGCGGTGGTCTGGGAGACCGGCGACGACATCATCCCGAGGTCGGAGGGCCAGGTGCCGGGCACCACGTCGAAGGCCGGCGTGGACACCGAGCTGGCCGTGCGCGACTACCTCAACGAGGGCGGCAAGCTGCTGCACGCCGGGAAGTACCCGTCGTACGCGGCCAACTTCAACGGCTCCTACTACTACGAGCCGGACCAGCCGGGCAACCCCGAGTGCACGGTGCCCGACGACCCGCCCTGCATCCCGGTGTTCAACGACTTCCAGCAGTACTGGCTGGGCGCGTACGTGTTCTTCGACGACGCGGGCACCGACCAGGCGACCGGGCAGCCGTACCCGCTGACCGGGGTGGGCGGCGCGTTCGACGGCTTCAACGCCACGCTGGAGCAGACCCACACCAACTCGTTCGTGGCCACCTCGGCGGTGCTGCCCGCCGCGCGGTTCCCCAGGTTCGCCAGTTCGGCCCCGGTGAAGTGGGGCAGGCCAGGTGGTCCGTTCGACCCGCACACCGGCTCCTGGGACGTCTACAGCGGCATCGCGGACGTCTCCTGGAAGCGGCTGACCAAGACGATCGACCTCACCGGCAGGACCAGTGGTGAGCTGTCGTTCTGGACGTCGTACGACACCGAGTTCCACTGGGACTTCCTGACCGTCGAGGCCAGGACGGCGGGCGGCGACGACTGGACCACGCTGCCGGACGCCAACGGCCACACCACCCAGGAGGCCGGCGACAGCTGCCTGGTCGAGAACAGCGGCGGCTGGCGCACGATCCACCCGTTCACGCAGCGCTACCAGGGCGTGGACTGCGAGCCGACCGGCAGCTCGGGCGCCTGGCACGCGGCGTCGGGCAACTCGGCGGGCTGGCAGCAGTGGCGCGTGGACCTGACCCCGTACGCGGGCAGGCAGGTCGAGGTGTCGATCTCGTACATCAGCGACTGGGCCACCCAGGGGGCGGGCGTCTTCCTCGACGACGTCACGGTCTCCCTGGACGGCGCGGCGGACGGGACGACCTCGTTCGAGAGCGACCTCGGCGGCTGGGCCGTGGGCGCGCCGCCCGAGGGCACCTCGCCGTCGATCAACAACTGGTTCCGTACGGACCAGGTCTTCGAGGAGGGCGGCGGCATCACCACCGAGGACACCGTCTACCTCGGCTTCGGCGTGGAGAGCGTGACCGATCAGGCGGCGCGTACGGACCTGCTCAAGAGGTCCATGCGGCACCTGCTCGGCCCCTCGCGCTAGAACCCTTCGAGGGGTGCGGCCCTGCGCCGCACCCCTCTTGCGTGCACGGACAGAACATGGTTCGGTCACCTTGAGGCACACCTGGAGCAAGCAAGCATTCGGTCAAGCAGGAGGTCCACGTCATGCGCCAGCACGACACGCTGTTCATCGGGGGCGAATGGGTGGCCCCAGCGGGCACCGGGACGATCGACGTCATCTCCCCCCACACCGAGGAGGTCGTCGGCCGGGTGCCCGACGGCACCCCCCAGGACATGGACCGCGCCGTCGCCGCCGCCCGCGAGGCGTTCGACCACGGGCCGTGGCCGCGCATGACGTTCGCCGAGCGGGCCGAGGTGATCGGCCGGCTGGCCGCGATCTACAACGAGCGGCAGGGCGAGATGGCCCAGCTCATCACCGAGGAGATGGGCTCGCCGATCACCTTCTCCAACCTCGCCCAGGCGCCGCAGCCGCTCGGCATGCTGCAGTTCTACGCCGAGTTGGGCAAGACGTTCGAGCAGGAGGAGCAGCGGCCCGGCATCTTCGGGCCGATCACCGTGCGCAGGGAGCCCGTCGGCGTCGTGGCGGCCGTGGTGCCGTGGAACGTGCCCCAGTTCGTCACCATGACCAAGGTCGCGCCCGCGCTGCTCGCCGGATGCACGATCGTGCTCAAGCCCGCGCCCGAGACGCCGCTCGACGCGTACCTGCTGGCCGAGTGGGCGGCCGAGGCGGGCGTGCCGGCCGGCGTGCTCAACATCGTGGCGGCCGGCCGCGAGGCCGGCGAGCACCTCGTCTCGCACCCCGGCGTGGACAAGGTCGCCTTCACCGGCTCCACCGCCGCGGGCCGGCGCATCGCCGCCATCTGCGGCGAGCAGCTCAAGCGGGTCAGCCTGGAGCTGGGCGGCAAGTCCGCCGCGATCATCCTCGACGACGCCGACCTGAACGCCAGCATGGGCTTCCTGTCGATGGCCTCGCTGATGAACAACGGGCAGGCGTGCGTGGCCCAGACCCGCATCCTCGCCTCCCGGCAGCGCTACGACGAGGTCGTGGACGCCATCGCCGGCATGGTCACCTCGCAGCCCGTCGGCGACCCCGCCGACCCCGCCACCGGCATCGGCCCGCTCGTCGCCAAGCGGCAGCAGGACCGCGTCGAGGGCTACATCAGGGTCGGCATGGAGGAGGGCGCCAAGGTCGTCGTCGGCGGGCTCGACCGGCCGCGCGACAAGGGCTGGTACGTCTCCCCCACCGTCTTCGCCGGCGTCTCCAACGACATGCGGATCGCCAGGGAGGAGATCTTCGGGCCGGTGCTCGCGGTCATCCCGTACGAGGACGAGGCGGACGCCGTACGCATCGCCAACGACAGCGACTACGGCCTGGCCGGCACGGTGTGGACGGCCGACTCCGAGCACGGCATGGAGGTGGCCCGCCAGGTGCGTACGGGGACGTACGGGGTGAACTGCTTCATGCTGGAGACCAACGCCCCCTTCGGCGGCTACAAGGCCAGCGGCATCGGCCGCGAGCTGGGCCCCGAGGGGCTCAACGGCTACCTGGAGTACAAGACGATCGCCCGCCTGGGCTGAGGCCGTGCCCGAGAGTGGCCTCCCCCTGCGCATCACCAGGCGGCCGGCGGAGGCGTGCGGCTGAGGCCGTGCCTGAGCCTGAGAGGGGCCTCCCCCCCGGAGACCCCTCTCAGGCGGACCTAGCGCGCCCCCGCGACGCTAGGTCCCGCCGGCGGCGGAGCACCATGCGTGACGCGACCGCTACGGACCGACCACAGCAGTATGTCCCACGGCAAGCGCAACGACGCTTTGCTCCCCCGGAGACTTTCTCCCGGCGGTTTCCATCCGTACGCCGCAGGATGACGGGTATTACTCAGGAAGGGTGAGTTGTCAGCCACTTGCCGATCCGGCGGATGAGATCGGGGGTCGCCGCCGACTCCGCGTGCCCGAAGCCGGGCTCCACCCACAGCTCCTTCGGCTCCTTGGCGCCCGCGTACAGCTGATGGGCGTGATCCAGCGGGAAGAAGTGGTCGGCGTCGCCGTGCACGATCAGCAGCGGCACCGGCGAGATGAGCCCGGCCGCCTCGTGCGGCGGCATCGGGATCGGGTCCCACTGCCCGCGCGCGATGCGGGTGCGCTTGGCCACCCTGGCCGCCCACCGGCCGACCGGCTGCTCGATCGCCCAGTGCACCTGCCGCATCGGCCGGGTGCCCCGGTAGTACCAGCGGGCCGGGCCGCTCACCGCGACCACCGCGTCCACGCCGCCGCGCAGCCCCGCGTGCCGCACGGCCACTGCCGCGCCCATGGAGAAGCCCACCACCGCGACCCGCCGGTAGCCGATCACCCTGGCGTGCCTGACCGCCGCCTCCACGTCGAGGACCTCCAGGTCGCCGACCGTGGTCTCGCCGCCCGAGCGGCCGTGGCCCCTGAAGTCGAAGGCCACCACGCCGCCGTAGCGGCTCAGCACGTGGACGATGCGGCGGGCGCTGCGCTCCCGCCACGAGCCGGTGAAGCCGTGCGCCACGACGATGCCGAGATCGGTGCCGGCGCTCGAACCGGTCGAGGGGGTGTGCGCGGCGTCGATGCGGACGCCGTCCTCGGTTCTGAGCATGACGGGGAAGCTGGGCGCGAACGGCATGACACGAGCTTAGATTCGCCGTCCCCCGGTCCTCGCGCGACCCTCCAGCTCAGGGGTGCCGCGGCACCAGATCGGCCATGCTCACCACGATCCGCACCCGCGACTCCTCGGCCGCGTCGAGCGCCTCGCGGACGTTGGAGATCATCACCCGGGCACCGCTGTCCAGGATGCGCCGGCGCAGCTCGGCCGCGTCGAGATGGGCGGGCAGCGGCCACACCACGCCGCCCGCGGCGATCACCGCATCGGTCGCCACCAGCAGGTCGGGCCCGACCGGCAGGCAGATGAGCACGGTGTCACCCGCGCGCACCCCGCTGCGCCGCAGCTGGACGGCCGCGACCGCGGACCGCTCGTCCAGCTGCTCCTCGGTGAGCTTCAGGCCGGTGCCGGAATCCACCATCACGATGCGCTCATCCATGGGGAACACCGTAAGGAGGGTGACCTGTGCACACATGGGGCGGAATATGCAGATCCTTATGCAGAAGCGGCCGCTCACTCACTGGGCGGACCTGGGCTGTTCCGCCGCCCACACCGCGATCTGCGCGCGCGAGGTGTAGCCCAGTTTCTCCATGATGTTGGCGATGTGGCGGGCCACCGTGGCCGGGCTGATCACCAGCTCCTCGGCGATCGCCCGGTTGGACAGGCCCCGGGTGAGCAGGCCGGCGATCTCCCGCTCGCGGGCGGTCAGCAGCGAGCGCCTGACCGGCTCGGCCGGCGCGAGCGCCGCCGCCGGTGGCCGCGCGCCCTCCAGCACGTGGCGCGCCGCGTCATACGGGCGCGTCGCCCTCCCCCGTGACCACAACGCGGTGGTGCGGCCCTCGCCCAGCTTCGTCCTCGCCCGGCCGAGCAGCTCCTCGATCCTCCTCGTGGCCGCGTGCTGGCCGATCGACTCGCGCAGGACGGCCGCCGCCGCTGCCGCCAGCACCGCGCCCTCGAGGTCGCCCTCGCACTCGGCCAGCACCGACAGCCCCACCAGGCAGCGCGCCACCCCCTGGCGCTGCCCGGTCGCCCGGCCCAGGGCGAGACTGGCGGCCAGCCGCTCGCGGGCCACGCCGAACTCGTGCAGCAGCGCCGCCACCCGGCCGATCCTGGCCAGGCAGCGCGCCAGCTCCAGGTCGCCGCCCAGCTCGCGCAGCCACGGCACGGCCCGCTCGTACTGCTTCTTGGCGGTCACCAGGTCGCCCCTGGCCTCGGCCACGGAGCCGAGCTGGGCGGCGGTGCGCGCCATGATCCAGCGGTGGCCGTGCTCGCGCGCCCGCGCCAGCGCGTCCTCGCCGAGCCGCTGCGCCTCGCGCAGCCGGCCGCGGACCAGCGCCACCGCCGACAGCCCCGCGAGGCCCGCCGCCTGGTTCCAGGTGTCGCCCGAGCCGACGGCCAGCGCCAGGCCCTCCTCCGCGTGGTGCAGCGCCTCCTCGGCCCGGCCCATGCGCAGCAGCACCACGACCATGAGGCTGTGCATGACACAGCGCGGGAACACCTGGTCGGGAGGCAGCCCGGCCAGGCTGCGCCCGGCCATCTCCAGTGACCTGCTCAGCTCGTCGCGCGCTTCGAGACCATAGGCGAGGTACGCCTGCGAGTGGGCGACCTCCTCGGCCGGCACGTCACCGGGGTCGAGCGAGAGCAGCCGCTCGACCCAGCCGACGATCTCCGTCACGTTGCCGCCCAGCGGCAGCAGGCCCGTGCTCGTGCGGCACAGCCGCAGCCCCATGACCACGTTGCCGGACTCGGCGGCCCAGTCGAGCGCCAGCCGCTGGTCGTCCATCAGGCCGCGGCTCGCCCTGGCCGCCGCCAGCCGGCGCGACCACGGCTGCCTGGGCTCCACCATCTCGACGGCGAAGTGGCGCTCCATCAGGTCGCAGAGCACGTGCAGGTGCCGCTCGCGCAGCGCGCCGCGCTCGCCCGCCCGGTCGAGGCGTTCGAGCGCGTACCGCTTGATGGTCTCCAGCATCCAGTAGCGGCCGCGGGCGCCGTCGCAGAGCACCAGCGACTTGTCCACCAGGCCGCCGAGCAGGTCGAGGATCTCGTCGGCCGCGATGGGCGGCGCCGCGCACACCCGCTCGGCCAGCTCCAGGTCGAAGTCGCCGGCGAACACCGACAGCCGCCGCAGCAGCACCTGCTCCCCGGGCGAGAGCAGGTCGTAGCTCCACTCGACGGTCGCGAGCAGCGTGCGCTGCCGGGCGGGGGCCGTGCGCCCGCCGGTGGTCAGCAGCGAGAAGCGGTCGTCGAGGCGGCCCGCGATGCGGGCGGGGCTCAGCACGGTCGTACGGGCCGCGGCCAGCTCGATCGCCAGCGGCAGCCCGTCGAGCGCCCGGCACAGGCGCACCACGTCGGGCAGGCTCTCGGGCCCCAGCCGGGTGCCGGCCGCCGCCGCCCGGTCGAGGAACAGCCGCACGGACTCGGCGTCGGCCGTGGTCTCCTCCGGCACGTCGAGCGGCGGCACCCGCCAGATCAGCTCGCTGGCGATGCGCAGCGGCTCTCTGCTGGTGGCCAGCACGCGCAGCGACGGGCAGGCCGACACCAGCGCCGCCGCGACCTGCGCCGACCTGTCGACGAGGTGCTCGCAGTTGTCGAGCAGCAGCAGGCAGCGCTGGTCGCGCAGCCGGGCGGTGACGGTGTCGAGCAGCGGGGCGCCCTGCTCCTCCGCCACGCCGAGCACCTGGGCGACCTCCCGCTCGACCAGCTCGGGCCGGGCGATCCTGGCCAGCTCGACCAGCCAGACACCACCGGGAAAGGACGGCACGAGCCCGGCCGCGACCCGCAGGGCCAGCCGGGTCTTGCCGATGCCGCCCACCCCGCACAGCGTCACCACGCGCGTCTCGCCGATCAGCTCGCGCAGGTCGTCGAGGTCACGCTCGCGTCCGACGAACCGGTTGGGCTCGACCGGCAGGTTGTGCCGGGGGGAATCTGGCATGTGCTCACCCTGCGTCGCGGAAGGATCACACTCTCGCACAGTGTCGCACTTTTCACAGGCCAAGCGAACTGACGACCGCCCTTTCGTCGACGACCCGCAGGGTGGGGTCGCCCAGCAGCCTCCTGGCCAGGTCGTAAGGGGCGACGACCACCGTGGCCCGCCGCTCCTGCGCCAGCACCCGGCAGCCCACCAGGCTCGGCTCGTGGGCCACCACGACGTGGGCGCCCGCCGTCATCGCTAAATCGATCGTGCGCAGGCCGCGGAACGGCTCGCTGACCGCGCTGATCAGCAGGTCGTCCTTGCCGACGACCAGGCGGGTGGCGAGCCTGCGCAGGTCGGTCGCCAACTCGGCGTTGTCGAGCAGCCGGGTGCCGTCGAGCGTGAGCGCGGGCCCGGCCAGCGGGCCGAACTCGACCGCCGCCGGCCCCACCAGCTCGCTGAAGGGCCGGGCGCCCGCGACGGGACGGAAGGAGAAGACGAGGTCGGCCTTGACCGCGGCCGGGTCGTAGCGGTCGTAGGTGATCGAGATGCGCGACTCGCCGTGGCTGCCGAGCACGGCGATGCCGCCCGCCCAGGCCACCGCGTGCACCGCCACCGGCAGGGCCGCGCCCAGCGGGACGTCGACGAGCACCCGCTCGCCGTAACGCAGCCCCTGCGCCTGCAGCCCGGCCGCCGCTCTGGTCACCCGTCTGGCGAAGGCCGCGTAGGACAGCACCTCGCCGGTCCTGACGTCGCTCACCGCCGGCTGATCGCCCTGCATCGGTGCCGCCGCCATCACGAGCTCTGTCCAGGTCATGCCGCCAATCTAGGGATCCGGGCCGCACTTGCCATGCGCAGGATTGTGCAGGCCGCTATGTAGTCGCGAGCCGTCGCGGAGGTTCCCGGCTCGCGCCTGCCAGCCGAGGGGATCAACTAGACTTATGAGGTCGCGACTTCGCGCGGCCGCCCCCACGACACAGAGCGAGACGTCATCATGCCTTTGAACAGCCGCGACGACCTGCGGAACATCGCGATCATCGCGCACGTCGACCATGGCAAGACCACGCTGGTCGACGCCATGCTCTGGCAGTCCGGGGCCTTCCGCGCCAACCAGGACGTCGACGACCGCGTCATGGACTCCAACGACCTCGAGCGCGAGAAGGGCATCACCATTCTCGCGAAGAACACCGCCGTCCAGCACGGCGGCATGACCATCAACATCATCGACACGCCGGGCCACGCCGACTTCGGCGGCGAGGTCGAGCGCGGGCTGTCGATGGTCGACGGGGTGGTGCTGCTGGTCGACGCGTCCGAGGGGCCGCTGCCGCAGACGCGGTTCGTGCTGCGCAAGGCGCTCGCCGCGAAGATGCCGGTCATCCTGTGCATCAACAAGGTCGACCGGCCCGACGCCCGCATCAAAGAGGTCGTCGACGAGGTCTACGAGCTGTTCATGGACCTCGACGCCACCGAGGAGCAGATCGACTTCCCGATCGTCTACGCCTCGGCCAAGGCCGGGCGGGCCTCGATGGAGCGTCCCGACGACGGCGGCATGCCCGACTCCGAGGACCTCGAGCCGCTGTTCGACATCATCAAGTCGACGATCCCGGCGCCCACCTACGACCCGAGCGCGCCGCTGCAGGCCCACGTCACCAACCTCGACGCCTCCTCCTACCTCGGCCGCATCGCGCTGTGCCGCATCCACCAGGGCGTCATGCGCAAGGGCCAGCAGGTGGCGTGGTGCCGCACCGACGGGTCGATCCAGCGGGTGAAGATCACCGAGCTGCTGATGACGCAGGCGCTTGAGCGCAAGCCGGCCGAGGAGGCGGGCCCCGGCGACATCATCGCGATCGCCGGCATCCCCGAGATCATGATCGGCGAGACGCTGGCCGACCCCGACGACCCGCGCCCGCTGCCGCTGATCACCGTCGACGAGCCGGCCATCTCGATGACCATCGGCACCAACACCTCGCCACTGGTCGGCAAGGTCAAGGGCTCGAAGGTGACCGCCCGCATGGTGAAGGACCGGCTGGAGAAGGAGCTGGTCGGCAACGTCTCGCTGCGCGTGCTGCCCACCGACCGCCCCGACGCCTGGGAGGTGCAGGGCCGCGGCGAGCTGGCGCTGGCCATCCTGGTCGAGCAGATGCGCCGTGAGGGCTACGAGCTGACGGTCGGCAAGCCGCAGGTGGTCACCAAGGTCATCGACGGCAAGGTGCACGAGCCGGTCGAGCGGCTGACGGTCGACTGCCCCGAGGAATACCTGGGCGCGGTCACCCAGCTGCTGGCCGTGCGCAAGGGCCGCATGGAGCACATGACCAACCACGGCACCGGCTGGATCCGCATGGAGTTCGTGGTGCCGGCGCGCGGGCTGATCGGCTTCCGCACCGAGTTCCTCACCGAGACCCGCGGCACCGGCCTGGTGCACCACGTGTTCGACTCCTACGAGCCGTGGTTCGGCGAGCTGCGCACCCGCAACAACGGCTCGCTGGTCGCCGACAGGTCGGGCCCCGTCACCGCGTTCGCGATGCTCAACCTCCAGGAGCGCGGCACGCTGTTCGTCTCGCCCGGCACCGAGGTCTACGAGGGCATGATCATCGGCGAGAACTCCCGCTCCGACGACATGGACGTCAACATCACCAAGGAGAAGAAGCTCACCAACATGCGCTCCTCCACGAGCGAGGAGACGGAGAAGGTGATCCCGCCCCGGGTGTTGTCGCTGGAGCAGGCGCTGGAGTTCATCCGCGAGGACGAGTGCGTGGAGATCACGCCCGACCACGTACGCATCCGCAAGGTCGTGCTCGACGCCGCCACGCGCGGCCGGGCGGCGGCCCGCGCCAAGCGCGCCTGACGCACGATTCCCTGCAAGCCGCGTTTCGTTTGCTTTTCGCCGACGAAGCGCGGCTGGTCAGTGACGGCAGTCAACGTGGCGGCTCGGCCACCTGCGATGAAATGCTCTTCCGGGCGCCGCCCTCGCGCCCACCACCCGCCTCGCGCCGCTGCTCGGCTCGGACCAGCGGGGCACCACTGCCACGTTCACCGTGGTGATCCCGTCCAGCCCGCCGTGGCCCACCGCGCCGGCCCTGGTGCTGGTCGCCGGCACCGCCGCGTCGTCGGCCGCCGGTCAGACCGTGGACCGGACACTGAAAGGCGACCAGGTGACGATCACCGCTCCCCGCTGATCATGCAAGGGCGGGGCAGCGCACTCCCGCGCACGTGCGCGCACAGCTGCTCCCCGCGGTCCCTCAGCGGCGGGACAGCTCGCTCCCGCGTACGTGCGTGCACAGCCACTCCACCAGCGGCCCGAACGCGCGCCATGAGCGCTCGACCCGCGCGCGCACCTCGGGCGTGTGCACCCACGGCTCCGGCTCCCACCGCACCCCGGCGTAGATCGAGCGGTGGCGCAGCAGGCCGATGCGCGGATGGTCGTCGTCGAAGCCCCTGGGCCTGGTCTTGAGGCGGTCGCCCATCAGCTCGTAGCCCGCGGTCACCAGCCGCTCGGTGAGCGCCGCCAGCGGCTTGCCCGAGACGTCTTCGTCGACCGCGGCGCGATAGCGGGCCACCTGGTCGGACGCGCCGGTGTAGACACCGCCCGCGGCGAAGACGCCGGCCGCGCTCAGCTCGACGTAGTAGCCGATGCCGGGCATCAGGCCGACGAAGGCGCCCTGGTGGGTCTTGTAGGGCGACTTGTCCTTGGCGAAGCGCACGTCGCGGTAGGGCCGGAACAGGTGGACCTCGCCGAACTCCGGGCCCAGCTCGTCGGCCAGCGCCAGCATGGGCGCCCGCACGGCCTCCTCGTAGAGCTGCTTGTGCTGAGCGAAGTAGGTCTTGGAGTTGTCAGCCTCGAGTCCCTCGTAGAACAGGAACGCCTCGTCGGGGAAGCCGGTGAATCCCATGACGTCAAGGGTGCCACGAGGCACCGGCACCTCAGCGTTCGGTGTACATCTTCCCCGGTGACGGTGTCCTGCCGTACAGCTCCGAGACGGTGACGAAGGTGAAGCCCCTCCTCGCGAGGGTGTCGAGCACCTTCGGCATGGCGTCCACGGTGGTGCGGTGGATGTCGTGCAGCAGCACGATCGAGCCGGGCTTGGCGTGTGACGCCCTTTTGGCGACGGTCTCGGTGACGCGGTCACGCCAGTCGAGGGTGTCGAGGTTCCACAGGATCTGGGCCAGGCCCTCGCGCCTGGTCTCGGCCGCGACCTGCTCGTCGGTCGACCCGTACGGCGGCCGCATCACCCGCATCCGCACCCCGGTGAGCTGCCGCACGATGTGCTCGGTGTGCCGCAGCTCCTGCTTGACCCGGTGCGGCGGCAGCTCGGCGAGCGGCGGATGGCTCCAGGAGTGGTTGCCGATCTCGTGACCGTCGTCCACGATGCGGCGTACGGTGTGGCCGCCCTTGTCGGCCGCCACCATCTGGCCGATGACGAAGAAGGTGGCTCTGACGTCACGGCTGCGCAGCAGGTCGAGCAGCCGCCAGGTGTGCTCGCCCGGCCCGTCGTCGAAGGTGAGTGCCACGCACTTGAGCTTGGAGCAGTCGAAGTTCCGGCTGCGCGGCCAGCCCGCCTGCATCGACACCAGCCGTTTGGCGAACGTCACGGGATCGATGGTGGCGGGCTTGATGGGTGTGACCTTCATGTGCTGGTGCTGACGACGCGGCACCGCGTGGGTGACGCAGACGGCCAGCGCGAGCAGGGCCAGCGGCAAGGCCCATACGCGCATGCTTCCCCCCGGAACGCCGCATGCGGGGGCCTATGGATAGTCCTGGACCGGCACCCCCCGCAGTTCCCTGGCCAGGTCGTCCCACCAGAGTGGGATATCGGCCTGCAATTCCTGGAAGCGGCGCGCCACGCGCATGGCACATCCAAGCGGATCCGTACCCAGATGCCGACGTTTCACCGGTCCTTCCTGCCAACGGTAAAAACCATCTCTATAACGTACGACCAGCCCTATCCACACCGAGATGGTCTCGCCGTCTCCCACCTCGTAAGCGCTGGTGACGCCCAGGCCATGAAGCTCCGCCTGGAGCTTCTCCGTCGCCGCTCGAGCCTCACTCACACGTCACCCCCTGCCGACGTCGCGCCCACCGGGCCGCGGAGCACGGTCGGCGCACACTGGGGATGTACCCAGCCACGGGCCTCAGCCGTCCAAAGCATGGAGTAATCATGAAACTCCACCGGGTCATCCGGAGGGCTTTCGCGCTTATTGATCAGGGATCTCAGGCGTCGTTCGCGGCGCGCGGCTCGGCCACGGCCATGACGAACCTGAGGTCCGCATCGCCCTGGTTGGCGTAGCGGTGGGGCCGGTCGGCGGTGAAGAGCACGGCGGCGTCCTCGCCGACCACGTGGCTCTTGCCGGCCACGGTCAGCGTCAGCTCGCCCTGCAGGACGGTGAGCATCTCGCGGGTGCCGGGCGGGTGGGCGTCGCCGTCGTGGTGCTCGCCGGGGGCGAGGCGCCAGTCCCACAGCTCCAGGATCAGCGGCATGTCGGCGCCGACCAGCAACCGCGCCTGCACGTCGCCCTGGTCGAAGGTGACCACGTCGCTCTTCTGGACGACCCGCACCATGGGGACGTCGGCGACCTCCACCAGCCGGGCCACGGTGACGCCGAGCGCGGAGGCGATGCGGGTGAGGGTGGACACGCTGGGGTTGGTGCGGCCCTGCTCGACCTGGACGAGCATGCCCCGGCTCACGCCCGACCTGGCGGCCAGCGCGTCGAGGGTGAGCCCGCGGTGGGCGCGCTGGGCGCGCACGTTGTTGGCGATGGCCTGGGTGATCAGCTCGGGGTCTTCCATGTCAGTGCAGTGTAGTGAATGTCTCGTGCAGCGCACTGTACTCTGTATGTTGCACTATTAGTGCAACAGAGAGGACTCCCCCTGGTGACCGTCATCCTGGCAACCGCCTGCGCCATCGTCTACGGCACCGCCGACTTCTTCGGTGGCCTGGCCACCCGGCGCTCGCAGGTGCTCTCCGTCGTCGTGCTCTCCCAGACGGCGGGTCTGGCGCTGGTCCTCGTCCTGCTGCCGCTGCTGCCCGGCACGTACAGCGCCCAGGCGCTCTCCTGGGGCCTCGCCTCCGGCCTCGCGGGAGCGGCCGGGCTGGTGCTGTTCTACCGGGCGCTGGCCACCGGCGTGATGTCCGTGGTGGCCCCCACGACCGCGGTCACCTCGGCCGCGCTGCCGGTCGTGTTCGGCCTGGCCACCGGCGACCGTCCCGGCCCGTGGGCGCTGGTCGGCGTGGTGCTCGCGCTCGGCGCGGTGCTGCTGGTCAGCCAGGACGGCTCGGGCGGCGGGAAGGTCACGCCGCGCTCGGTGCTGATCTCGCTGGCCGCCGGCGCGGGCTTCGGCGGCTTCTTCATCCTGCTCGCCATGGCGCCCGACGACGCCGGCATGTGGCCGCTGGTCGGCGCCCGCCTGTCGTCGGTGTCGGTCGTCGCCCTGCTGGCCCTGCTGACCAGGCGCGGGCTCAGGCCGGTGCCGGGCTCGCTGGGCATCATCGCGGCGGCCGGCGTGCTCGACATGGCGGCCAACGTGCTCTATCTCCTCGCCCAGCGCGACGGCCTGCTCAGCCTGGTCGCGGTACTCGTCTCGCTCTACCCCGCCAGCACGCTGCTGCTCGCCAACCGGGTGCTCGGCGAGCGGTTGCGCACCGTCCAGATCACCGGCGTCGTCTGCGCACTGGCCGCAGTGGCGCTCATAGCCGTTGCACAGCACCCCTAGCCTTGCTACGTTTCGCCCGTGCGCCCTGACCGGGCACGTTCCGACGGTGGGTCGTTGAAGCACGTCGCGGTGCCGTACTCCTCGGAGGAGTCCTTCGTGACTCTGATCGCGCCGCGCGTGCGTTCCGCGCTGGACGAAGGCAGGCGGGTGCTGGTCGTCACCGGCGCCGCCAAGCTCGGCCTGCTGGCCGCGGCGCTCGGGCCCAACGCCGGCCGCATCGACAGCCGCACCCCCGCCGCCTGGTACGCCCATCCGTACCGGATGCTGGCCGCCTACCACGACTACACCCGCGGCCGGCCCACGCTGGTGATCGGCGAGCCGGCCTGGACGGACAGGAGCGAGCGCGACGTCAGAGAGCTGATCCGGTGCGACTCGGTGCTCAACGCCGCCCTGCACCGCGCGGCCGCGATCGTGATGTGCCCGTACGACGTGCGCCGGGTCCCCGAGCCCGTCGTGGAGTACGGCCCGGTCATCCACCCGGTGCTGCTCGGGTCCGACGGCGAGGTGACGAGCACCCGCTTCGTCCACCCCCACGACCTGGCGTTCGACGACGACCACGCGCCCCTGCCCGCCCCCGCCCCCGACGCCCGGATCGTCCGCTTCACGGGACGCGAGCTGAAACGCCTGCGCCAGAGCGTCGGCGACTACGCCAGGGCGGCGGGCATGAACCACGACCTCATCACCTCGCTGGTGATCAGCGTCTCCGAGATCGCCGCCAACAGCGTCGAGCACGGCGCCGGCCACGGCACGGTCGCGATGTGGATGCGTGAGGGCGAGCTGATCTGCGAGATCGCCGACCCGGGAGGCGCGCTGGACGACCCGTTGCCCGGCTACATACCACCAGAGCCCGAATCCCCTCGGGGATACGGGCTCTGGATCAGCAGGCAGTTGTGCGACTGGGTGGATCTGCGCGCGGAGGACGGCCTGTTACGGGTCCGCCTCCATCTGAGGACGGAGACGTGAGTCAGGCGGCCCGCTGCGCGGGCAGGCGTACGGCGCCCTCTTCGCGGGCGTACTCCTCCAGCATCCCCCGAAGCTGGCGGCGGCCGCGGTGCAGCCGCGACATCACGGTGCCGATGGGCGTGCCCATGCGCTCGGCGATCTCCTTGTACGCGAACCCCTCGACGTCGGCGAGGTAGACGGCCACGCGGAAGTCCTCGGGGAGGGAGCGCAGGGCGTTCATGACGACGTTGTCGGGCAGCCGGTCGAGCGCCTCGGTCTCGGCCGACCGCAGACCGGTGGAGCTGTGCGACTCGGCGGCGTGCAGCTGCCAGTCCTCGATGTCCTCGGCGGCGGACAGCTTGGGCGAGCGCTGCTTCTTGCGGTAGTCGTTGATGAAGTTGTTGGTGAGGATGCGGTGCAGCCATGCCTTGAGGTTGGTGCCCTCGCGGAACTGGTGGTACGACGTGTACGCCTTCGCCACCGTCTCCTGCACCAGGTCCTCCGCGTCCGCGGTGTTGCGGGTCAGGCGCATGGCGGAGGCGAACAGCTGCGACGTCACGGGCACGACGTCCCGCTCGAACCAATCCTGTCGCTGCTCATCGGTCATGGTGATCAATTCATTCCCCCTTGCGCTATCCCCCGTTTCGGCACAAGCCGCCTGACGGCGGTTCCATCATCGCAAGCCCTTGGTAAGGGGCGCGTTAGCGAGGTCCGCCTGTGGTCAGTAGGGGTTACGTCCATCTGCTCGCGGCGTGCATGGTCACGTCCACGGCCGGACAAGACTCATTATCATAACACTATCCACCCAATTCCACAGGAATAGTGGCGAGTGTCACATGGGATAGCGTATGGCCATGAGATTCGTGGACCGGCATGAGACGGGTACACGCCACTGGGTGGCTGAGGCCATACGCAAGGTCGAGGCCGACGCCAACCGTAGTTGCGACACACATCTGCACGTCTTTCCGCTGCCCCCGCAGTGGGGCGTAAACCTTTATCTTAAAGACGAGTCGGTGCACCCTACCGGTTCACTGAAGCACCGGCTGGCCCGCTCCCTCTTCCTGTACGGCCTGGCCAACGGCTGGATCGGCCCCACCACCACGATCGTCGAGGCGTCGAGCGGGTCCACCGCCGTCAGCGAGGCGTACTTCGCCCGGTTGCTCGGTCTTCCGTTCATCGCGGTCATGCCCGCCTCCACGTCGCCGGAGAAGTGTCACCTCATAGAGTTCTACGGCGGGAAATGTCATTTGGTTGACGATCCGGGCGCGATCTATGACGAATCTCACCGTCTGGCCGCCGAGACCGGCGGCCACTTCATGGATCAGTTCACCTACGCCGAACGGGCCACCGACTGGCGGGGCAACAACAACATCGCTGAATCGATCTATTCACAGATGTCCTTGGAGCCCCACCCCGAGCCGTCCTGGATCGTGGTGGGCGCCGGCACCGGCGGCACCTCCTCGACCATCGGCCGCTACATCCGCTACCGCCGCCACTCCACCCGCCTGGCCGTCGTCGATCCCGAGGGCTCGGCGTTCTACCCGAGCTGGGTCTCCGGCGACACCACGGTCACGGCCCCCGGCTCGCGCATCGAGGGCATCGGCCGGCCCCGGGTGGAGCCGTCGTTCCTGCCCACGGTCATCGACCGGATGATCGCGGTGCCGGACGCCCGCTCGATCGCCGCCATGCACTGGACCCGCGAGGTGACCGGGCTCGACGTCGGCGGCTCCACCGGCACCAACATGGCGGCCTGCGTGCAGCTCATCGAGGAGATGCGGGCGGCCGGTCAGCAGGGCAGCATCGTGACGCTGGTGTGCGACAGCGGCGACCGCTACAAGGGCACCTACGGCAACCCCGGCTGGCTGGCCGCCCAGGGGCTGGACATCGAGCCGCACCTTGAGGAGCTGCGCCGGTTCATCAACGGCTAGCGTCGACGCCGAACAGCTCGGCCACGTCGTCCAGCATCGCCTGCGCCCCCTGGATGCCCACCGCGGTCATCCAGGTGAGGTCGCTGACCTCGTGCTTCTTCCCCTTGAGCTTGGCCCACAGCGGGTTGCCGGTGAACTTCTCCTTCGGCCCGTCGGAGGCCGGGTCGGGGTAGGTCGCCACGAAGATGTGGTCGGCGTCGAGGTCGCTGATGCGTTCCTGGCTGACGTTCACCGCGATGGCGTCCTGGACGGTGGGCTGGCCTTCGGGGCGCGGGAAGCCGACGTCCTTCATGACCAGGCCCGAGTAGGAGTTCTCGACGTACAGGCGGGTCGTGGGCTCGCCGGCGAAGCGCACGATCGAGATGGTGGGCAGCTCGCCCTCCTTCTCCTTGATCTCCTCGCCGATCGTGGCGGCGCGCTCCTCGTACGCCTTGATCCGCGTCTCGGCGAGGTCCTCCTTGCCCAGGGCCTGGCCCATGAGCCGGAGGTTGTCCTTCCAGATGGCCCCGGTCGTCTCGCTGAACACGGTGGGGGCGATCTTCGAGAGCCGGTCGTACAGCGCCTCGTGCCTGACCTTCGCCGAGACGATCAGGTCGGGCTTGAGCGCGATGATCTTCTCCAGGCTCGGCTGCTCCAGCGTCCCGACCGCGGTCGCCTCCTGCCCATGGCTCTGGACGACCGGGCCGAGGTAATCGGGCAGCTTCGTGTCGATCGACCGGTATGTCGTGTACCCCACGACCGGCGTCTCCAGCGTCAGCACCGCGTCCACGAAGCTCTGGTCGAGCGCGACCACCCGCTTGGGCTGCGCGGGGATGACCGTCTCCCCCATCGCGTGCCGCACGGTCCTGAACGGCGCCGCGCTCTGCGAAGGGGCGGGACCAGGGTCCGCCGAACCACCGCAGGCGGCCAGTCCCACCAGCAAGACAGCGCCGACCAGCACGCGCAACGGTCTCATCAGATCCCTTTCCCCGAAGTAAGGCAAGCCTAAATTAGGTTAGCCCTGCCTAAGCTGGCATACTTCAGCGGGATCGGGCAAACGTCAGGAGGACATCGGGTGAGCGCAACCGCCGTCGCCCCGCGCCTCCACGGCATCCAGCGGCGCCGGTTCGGCCTGCTCGCCGTCCTGCTCGCGGCCGTCGCGATCGGCGTGCTGCTGAGCGTCACGATCGGGTCCAAGTCGGTGCCGCTCGCCGACGCCTGGCACGCGATCACCGCCCCGACCGGCACCGAGAACGACATCGTCATCCGCTCCCTGCGGCTGCCCAGGACCGCGCTCGGTGTCATGGCCGGCGTCGCGCTCGGCGTGGCGGGCGCCCTCATGCAGGGCCACACCCGCAACCCGCTCGCCGACCCCGGCCTGCTCGGCGTCACCCAGGGCGCCGCGTTCGCCATGGTGTCCTCGATCATCCTGCTCGGCACGTCGAGCCTGCTCGCCTACATCTGGTTCGGCCTCGCGGGCGCGCTCGTGGCCAGCGTCGCGGTCTTCGCGCTCGGCATGGTGGGCGGCAGAGGCGGGCCCACGCCGGTCACGCTGGCCCTCGCCGGCACCGCCGTGAGCGCCCTGCTCTACGCGCTGACCTCGGCCATCGTGCTCCTCGACGAGCAGGCGATGGACGTCTTCCGCTTCTGGCAGGCCGGCTCCATCGCCGCCAGGGGCGCCGACGTGGCGTGGCAGGTGCTGCCGTTCATCCTGGCCGGATTAGCGCTCGCGATGATCAACGCGCCCGGCCTCAACGCGCTCTCCCTCGGCGAGGACGTCGCCCGCAGCCTCGGCCAGAACATCGCCATGACCCGCACGGTCGGCGTCGCCGCCGTCACCCTGCTGTCGGGCGCGGCGGTGGCCGCCTGCGGCTCGCTCGCCTTCGTCGGGCTCATCGTGCCCCACCTGGCCAGGCCGCTGTCCGGCACCGACCACCGGTGGCTGCTGCCCTACTCGGGGCTGATCGGCGCCGCCCTGCTGCTGGTCGCCGACGTCATCGGCCGCGTCGTCGCGCCGCCCGGCGAGCTGGAGGTGGGCGTCGTGCTCGCGCTGCTCGGCGCGCCCTTCTTCGTCGCCCTGGTACGCCGCAGAAAGCCCGTACGCCTGTGATGACCACCCTCCCCCTGCGACTCGGCGGCCTGTCCTGGCGGCTGCGGCTGCGCGGCGTCGCCGTCACCGTCACGGGCGCCGTGCTGCTCGCCCTGCTCATGGCCCTGAACATGCGCATCGGCGACATCGACATGACGCTGCCCGAGGTGCTCGCCGGCACGTTCGACGCGGGCAGCCCCGCCCACTTCGTCATCATGGAGCTGCGCCTGCCGCGCGCGCTCACCGGCGCCCTCGTCGGCGCCGCGCTCGCGCTGTCCGGCGCCATCATCCAGTCGATCGCCCGCAACCCGCTCGCCAGCCCCGAGATCCTCGGCGTCACCACCGGCGCCTCGGTCACGGTGGTGGCCGGCGTGGTCTTCAGCGGCAGCGTGTACGGCGGCGTCAGCGGCCTCCTGGCCGGCCTCGGCATCCCGGCGCTCGCCCTGCTGGGCGGCCTGATCGGCGCGGCCATCGTGTACGGCCTGGCCTGGCGCCGCGGCCTCGACGGTTACCGCCTGGTGCTGGTCGGCATCGGCGTGGCCGCGGTCTTCACCAACGTCAAGTTCTGGCTGCTGACCGTCGGTGACGTCAACGACACCGGCCGCGCCATGGTGTGGATCAGCGGCTCGCTCAACGGCCGCGGCTGGGAGCACGTCGTCCCGACCGCGCTGGCCCTGGTCGTGCTGGTGCCGCTCACCCTGCTCGGCACCCGCTCGCTCGACGCCCTGCGCTTCGGCGACGACACGATCACCGCGCTCGGCATCCGTACGAACCTGGCCAGGGCCCTGATGATCCTGGCCGCCGTGCTGCTGGCCGCCGTGGCGACCGCGTCGGCCGGGCCGATCGCGTTCGTGGCGCTGGCCTCGCCGCAGATCGCGCTGCGCCTGGTCCGCTCCGGGCAGCCGCCGCTGCTGTGCTCGGCGGTCGTCGGCGGGGTGCTCACCACGGCCGCCGACCTGCTCGCCAGATCCCTGTTCTCCCCCATCGAGCTGCCCGTCGGCATCGTCACCGCCGTACTGGGCGCCCCCTACCTGATCCACCTGATCTGGAGGTCGCGAAAGTGAGACTGCAGGCCGCCGACGTCAAACTCGGGTATGGCGACCGCCTCATCGTGGACGGGCTCGATCTCGGCATCGAGGCGGGCACGGTGACCACCATCATCGGCCCGAACGGCTGCGGCAAGTCGACGCTGCTGCGCGCGCTCGGCCGGCTGCTCAAGCCGCAGGGCGGCGAGGTGCTGCTGGACGGCAAGCGCATCGACAAGATCCCCACCCGCGAGGTGGCCAAGATCCTCGGCGTGCTCCCCCAGTCGCCCACCGCCCCCGAAGGGCTGACCGTCGCCGACCTGGTCGCCAGGGGACGCCACCCGCACCAGACGTGGTACCGCCAGTGGTCGTCCGACGACGAGGGCGCGGTCGCGGCGGCCCTCGACATGACGGGCCTCGCCGACCTCGCGGAACGTCCGCTCGACGAGCTGTCCGGCGGGCAGCGGCAGCGGGCGTGGATCTCCATGGCCCTCGCCCAGGGCACCGACCTGCTGCTGCTCGACGAGCCGACCACGTTCCTCGACCTGGCGCACCAGGTCGAGGTGCTGGAGCTGGTCCGGCACCTGCACGAGGAGGGCGGGCGTACGGTCGTCATGGTCCTGCACGACCTCAATCTCGCCGCCCGCTACGCCGACCGCCTGGTCGCCATGCGGTCCGGCCAGGTCATCGCCTCGGGCAACCCGCACGAGGTGCTCACCGAGGAGCTGCTGCGCGAGGTGTTCGAGCTGGACGCCAAGGTCATCCCCGATCCGGTGGCCGGCACCCCGCTGGTCGTCCCGATCCGCCCGCTCTGACTCGGCGCCTGTTCCGGCTCGCGCCCGTTCTGAGTCAGCCGTCGGCAGGCTCGGCCAGCGCGGCCCGGACGTCCGCGTCGTCAGGGGCCAGCTCCGCGGCCCTGAGCAGGTCCTGGCGGGCCTGCCCGGTCAGTCCCGCCGCGCGGTACGCCAGCGACCTGTTGAAGAGCAGCTCCGCCGTCTCCCCCAGCTTCAGCGCCCGCGTCAGGTCGGCCACCGCCAGCTCGTTGTCGCCCCGCTCGTACGCCAGCTCCGCCCGCCCCGCCCAGGCCGCCACCAGCTCGGGATCGAGCTCAAGCGCCCGGTCGAAGGCCAGCCGCGACTCCGGGTAGCGCTCCTCGGCCAGCTCGACCTGCCCCAGCACGCACAGCAGATAGGGGTCGTGCGGGGCCAGCGACAGCCCGCGCTCGACGTCCTGCCTCGCCCGTGCGTAGTCGCCCGCCGCGACGTGCAGGCCGCAGCGGTTGACGTACGCGGGGCCGAAATCGGGGTCGAGCTCCAGCGTGTGGTCGAGGTCGGCGAGCGCGCCCGCCAGGTCGCCGGCCGCGTAGCGGACCTCCGAGCGGTTGTAGTACGCCTCGGGGAAGGGCGGGCTGAGCCGCATCACGCTCTCGTAGTCGGCCAGCGCCTCGGCCGAGCGGCCCATGGCGTGCAGCAGGTTGCCCCGGTCGAGGTAATAGTCGGGGTAGCCGGGGTCGGCGGCGATCGCCCGGTCGTAGTCGGCCAGCGCCTCCTCCCTGCGCCCGCCGAGTGCCAGCAGCTGGGCCCTGTTGGCGTACAGGATGAGCTGGTGGATCGGGTGCTCGTCGCGCAGGTGCGTCTCGGCCAGCTCGATCGCCTGCGCCACCAGGTCCATGGCCGACTCGCGGCGGCCCCTGCGCAGCTCGACCAGGGCCTTGCCGTTGAGGTCGAAGCCGAGGTGGAAGGCGCGCTCGCGGGGGTCGGGCAGCAGCGAGGTGATGGTGACGGCCTCGTTGATCCAGGCGAGCGCCTGTTCGGGGTCGCGGGCCGCCGGGTCGTGGTGGCGGACGAGGATCATGGCCGTGGCGTACGCGATCGTCGCGCGGTGCTTGGGGTCGGTGCTCAGCCGCCTGGCCCGGTCGTACAGGTCGCGGGCCTCGTCCTCGCGCTCGATCGCCTCCAGCGCGGCGGCGACCCGCTGCACCAGCACCTGCCACCGTTCCGGATCGTCCTCGTACGCCAGCCCGCGCAGCACCTCGAGGCCCGACTCGGCCATGGCGTGGTGATAGCCCTCGTCGCGGTAGCGGTCGAAGTCGGCCCGCAGCGGCCCCGAGCCCGGCGCCGACGGTCCCTCCTCGACGCGCAGCAGGGCGGGGTCGAGCCGGCGCCGCAGCACGGCCACCAGCTCGGTGTCGGTGTGGTCGGCCTCGCCCAGGTTCGTCACGCGCAGGGTGAGCGGCCCCGTTCGGGTCAGGTGATCACGGACGAACTCCGCCAGCCCGTTGGCCGTCCGCAGGCTCCGCCGCGCGCCCGGCACCAATACGCGCTGCGCTCTCGGCAGGTCGTCGGCCAGCGAGCGCCGGCGTGCCGGCACGACGTCACGCAATGAGGGCGCGGCGGCCCTGATCTCGATGTCGTGCGCGGCGACCAGCTCAGGCGCGCTCTCCAGCGCGGCGGGAACGAGCCGCGTGAGCAGGGCCGAGGCCAGCGTGTACGGGCCGCCGATCCGGCGGTCCGCGTCGATGAGGATCGTCTCCACAGGGGTGGTTCCGCATTGGCCGGCGCCCCCACGGAGACGCCGGCCCGCGCAGCTCAGGCGCTGTGCCTCGGAGCCGCCGCGGCGGTCGGCTTCACAGTTCCTGGCCGGTGGACGACGATCTTCTTCATGAGCGGCCTTTCACGTTCCAATCGGGACCGAACGATCTTTGATGACGATATATGTCAACACATGAAAAAGCGGTCGATCAAGGCTTATCTGGTAAGGGCTCCTTCACCTTGAATTACGGCGTAACCGTAACTCAATCCCCCAAAATCGCGTCCACGAATACTTCGGGGTCGAAAGGCGCCAGATCGTCGGGCCCCTCGCCCAGCCCCACGAGCTTCACCGGCACGCCCAGCTCCCGCTGCACGGAGATCACGATGCCGCCCTTGGCGGTGCCGTCGAGCTTGGTCAGCGCGATGCCGGTGATGTTGACCACCTCGGCGAACACCTGCGCCTGGCGCATGCCGTTCTGGCCGGTGGTGGCGTCGAGGACGAGCAGCACCTCGTCGACCGTGGCCTTCTTCTCGATGACCCGCTTGACCTTGCCCAGCTCGTCCATGAGGCCGGTCTTGGTGTGCAGGCGGCCCGCGGTGTCGACGATGACCGTGTCGACCTTCTCCTCGATGCCCTTGGCCACCGCGTCGAACGCCACCGACGCCGGGTCGCCGCCCTCGGGCCCGCGCACGGTGTCGGCGCCCACCCGCTCGCCCCACGTCTGGAGCTGGTCGGCGGCGGCGGCGCGGAACGTGTCGGCCGCGCCCAGCACGACCTTCTTCCCGTCGCCGACGAGCGAGCGGGCCAGCTTGCCGGTGGTGGTGGTCTTGCCGGTGCCGTTGACGCCCACGACCAGCACGACCGCCGGCCGCTCGCCGTGCCTCCGCACCCGCAGCGTACGGTCGAGGTCCGGGTTGACCTGGGCGAGCAGCTGCTCGCGCAGCAGGCCGCGCACCTCCTCCTGGCTGCGGCTGCCGAGCACCTTCACCCGGGTGCGCAGCTCCTCCACCATGACCTGGGTCGGCGCGACGCCCACGTCGGCGCTGATCAGGCTCTCCTCGATCTCGTCCCACACCTCGTCGTCGAGGCGGTCGCGCGAAAGCAGCTCCAGCAGGCCGCGGCCGAGCGCGTTCTGTGAGCGGGCCAGCCGCGAGCGCAGCCGCACCATGCGGCCCGCCGACGGCGGCGGCGTCTCGACCTCGGGCTCCTTGACGAGCGGCTCGGCCGGCTTGACCTCAGGCGGCGGCAGCGTGGTGGTCGCGCCCTCGGCCTCCTCACCGGCGCCGGCGGGCCGCTTCGCCTCCTCCTCCGGCAGCACCGGGGTCTCCGGCGGCTTGACCGGCGGGGCCGCCTTACGGCCCGGCCTGAACAGCAGGAACAGACCGCCGACCGCCAGCACGGCGACGACGGCCACGATCACGATCACACCGAGGTAACCATCCACAAGATGTCAGTTTTCCAGATCGTCCGGCATGCTCACGCACAAGGCCACACCGATCAGGCGGACTCTCGCTCCCTGAGCCGCTGGCTGACCACCTGTGTCACGCCGTCACCGCGCATCGACACGCCGTAGAGGGCGTCGGCGATCTCCATCGTGCGCTTGTTGTGGGTGATGACGATGAGCTGTGAGCTCTGCCGCAATTCCTCGAACAGGGTCAGCAGCCGCTGCGTGTTGGTGTCGTCGAGGGCGGCCTCGACCTCGTCCATGACGTAGAACGGCGACGGCCGCGCCTTGAAGATCGAGATGAGGAACGCCACCGCCGTCAGCGAGCGCTCGCCGCCCGACAGCAGCGACAGCCGCTTGACCTTCTTGCCCGGCGGCCGCGCCTCGACCTCGATGCCCGTGGTCAGCATGTCGGACGGCTCGGTCAGCACCAGCCGGCCCTCGCCACCGGGGAAGACCCTGGTGAAGATCTGCTCGAACTCGCGGGCGACGTCCTCGTAGGCCGAGGCGAACATCTGCTCCACCCGGTCGTCGACCTCCTTGACCACGGTCAGCAGGTCGCGCCTGGTCTTCTTGAGGTCTTCGAGCTGGGAGTTGAGGAACGCGTGGCGCTCCTCCAGGGCCGCGAACTCCTCCAGCGCGAGCGGGTTGACCTTGCCGAGCTGGTTCATCTGCCGCTCGGCCGCCCTGGCCCGCTTTTCCTGCTCCTCGCGTACGTAGGGGACCGGCGGCTCGCCCGGCACCGGCGCGTCGGGCCCGTATTCGGCGACCAGTGCCTCGGCCTCGACGCCGAACTCCTCCAGCGCCCGCTGTTCCATCTGCTCCAGGCGCAGCCGCTGCTCGGTGCGGGCCATCTCGTTGCCGTGGACCCGGTTGACCAGCTTGTCGAGCTCCTGGCCCAGCTCTCGGACGCGGACCCTGACCTGCTTGAGCTCGGCGTCGACCGCGACCCTGGCCAGCTCGGCCTCGTCGCGCTCACGCTCGGCCAGCGCGATCGACTGGGCCAGCGCCGCGAGCACCTTCCTCGCGCCCTTGCTGACGGCCTCGGCCAGCGCCGCCTGACGCCTGCGCTTGGCCCGCTGAGCGGCCGCCTGGGCGCGTTCCTCGCGCTCGCGCCGGGCGGCCCGCAGCAGGCCGTCGGCGCGGCCCTCGATGCCCTTGACGCGCTCTTCCGCGGTGCGCACCTGGAGGCGGGTGTCCATCTCCCGCTGCCTGGCCGCCTCGCAGGCGCTCGCCAGCTCGTCGCGCAGGTCGGTGGTGGGCTCGGACTCCAGCTCCTGGGCGTATTCGGCCTCGGCCAGCCGGACCTCCAGCTCGGCCAGCTCCTCAAGCCGCTCGGTGCGGGCCTCCTCGGCCCTGGCCACGCTCGCGGTCAGCCGCTCGGCCTCGTCGCGGGCGGCGCCCGCGGCGGCCTCGATCTGGGCCAGCCGCCTGGCCGCCGCCGCATTGGCCTGGTCGGCCTCGCGCTGGCGGCCCCTGATCTGGTCGAGCGCGCCCTGCGCGGCGCTCACCCCGGCCTGGGCGGTGGTGACGGCCGTCTGCGCCTCGTTGACGCGGGCCTGGGCGGCCTCCAGCGCGGACTGGGCGGCCTGCTCCGCGGCCATCGCCTCGTCCAGCGTCACGGCGCTCTGCCCGGCCCTGGACTCGGCTGCCTCAAGGTCGGCGACGGCCTCGTCGAGCGCGGCCCGCACCTGCAGCACGGAGGTGCCGCCGGTGGACCCGCCGGTCGCCAGATGGGCGCCGACGAGATCGCCGTCCTTGGTGACCCCCCGCAGCTCGGGATGCCGCTCGACCAGCGCCCGCGCGCCGTCGAGGTCGTCGGTGAGCACGACGCCCGCCAGCACGTGGTCGAGCGCGGGCCGCAGGTGCTCGGGCACCGTCACCAGGTCGGCCACCCACCGGCCACCGCCCGGCGCCGCGCCACGCGGGTCTCCTCCGTGGCCGTTCGCGAGCGCCACCAGGAGCGTCGCCTGGCCAGTGCCCTGAGTGCGCAGCAGCTCAAGGGCCTCCACGGCCGTGTCGAGCGACTTGACCGCGACGGCCTCGGCGACCGGCCCGAGCACGGCGGCGACCGCCTGCTCGGCTCCCGGCGTCACCTGCATCGAGGCGGCCAGCGGCCCCAGCACCCCGCCGAGGTCGGCGTCGAGCAGCGCGGCCCCGCCGTCGCCCTTGGCCAGGCTCATCTCCAGCGCGTCGCGGCGGGCGGCCAGCGCGGCCACCGCGCGCTGCGCCTCCTGGTCGGCGGCGCGGGCGGTGCTCACGCCCGCCTTGGCGGCCTGTACGGCGGCACGCGGCGCGTCGAGACCGGAGCGCGCCTCGTCAGCCGCCACGCGGGCCTCGTCGACCACCGCCTTGGCCTCCTCGACGGCGGCCTGCGCCGCGGCCAGCTCGTCGGCCAGCCCGGGATCGACGGCAGGCTCCTCCAGCCGCTGCGCCTCAAGGTCCTCCCTGGCGCGGCGCTCGCGCTCGGCGGCGTCGGCCACGGCCTGGCGCAGGCGGCCGATCTCCTCCTCGGCGGCCCGCGCGCGGCTGCGTACGGAGTCGACCTGGCCGCGCAGCTTGGCCAGGCCCTCGCGGCGGTCGGCGGCGGCCCTGGCGGCCAGTGCGAGCCGCTGCTCCTCGGCGCCCAGCTCCGCCTCGGCCGCGGCCCGCCGCTGGACGGCGTCGTCGAGCAGCTCCTGGGCCTGCTCCAGCTCGGCCCGCAGCAGCTGCTCGCGCTCGCGCACCTCGGCGGCCTCGCGCTCCAGGTCTTCAGGGTCGCGTCCGCGCCGCTCGATGGCGGCGGCGTCGAGCGCGTGGCGGTGGCGCTCGGCGGCCAGCTGCTCAAGGCCGGTGGTGCGCTCGCGCAGCGAGGAGAGCCTGAAGTAGGTCTCCTGGGCGGCGGCCAGCCGCGGCTGGGTCTCGGCCTCGGCCGCCTCCAGCGCCGCCTCGCGCTGCTGCGCCTCGGCCAGCTCGGTCTCGACCTGCCGCCGCCTGGCCATGATCGCGGCCTCGTCGGCGGCCTCGCGCTCAAGAGTGGCACGCAGGATGCACACGTCGTCGGCCAGCAGCCGGAGCCGGGCGTCGCGCAGGTCGGCCTGGATGACGGCGGCCTTGCGGGCGATCTCGGCCTGCCGGCCCAGCGGCTTGAGCTGGCGGCGCAGCTCGGTGGCGAGGTCTTGGACGCGCGTCAGGTTGGCCTGCATCGCGTCGAGCTTGCGCAGCGCCTTCTCTTTGCGCTTGCGGTGCTTGAGCACCCCCGCGGCCTCTTCGATGAACGCCCGGCGGTCCTCGGGGCCCGCGTGCAGCACGGCGTCGAGCTGGCCCTGGCCGACGATGACGTGCATCTCGCGGCCGATGCCGGAGTCGGACAGCAGCTCCTGGATGTCGAGCAGGCGGCAGGTGTCGCCGTTGATCGCGTATTCGCTCTGCCCCGACCTGAACATCAGCCGGCTGATCGTGACCTCGGTGTAGTCGATCGGCAGGGCGCCGTCGCTGTTGTCGATGGTCAGCGTGACCTCGGCGCGGCCGAGCGGCGGCCGGTTGGCCGTGCCGGCGAAGATGACGTCCTCCATCTTGCCGCCGCGCAGCGACTTGGCGCTGTGTTCGCCCATGACCCAGGCCAGGGCGTCGACGACGTTGGACTTGCCCGAGCCGTTGGGGCCGACCACGCAGGTGATGCCGGGCTCGAAGCGCAGGGCCGTCGCCGAGGCGAAGGACTTGAAGCCGCGCAGGGTGAGGGTCTTCAGGTACACGAGCGCGACCCCCTCTCCCCGGAACGGACTCGGAAAAGCCTACTGGTCCCGGCCGCCGCGAGTGGGCATCTGCCGGCAGGGACCGCACTTGACCTCGCAGCCGTGGGTTCAGGGCAAATAACAAGGGACGCCTCTTCGAGACGTCCCTGGGTCTTGCGCTCCGATCACTCTCAGGTGAGTGCCGGCTCGCGCTCCTGCATGCGGCTGAGTGCCTCGTCGCGGGTTTGCGCCGCAAGAGCGTCATTCGTGGCCTGAAGTCGGATGAGTTCTGCCTCCAGATCCCGGATACGCTGCTGCAGGCGGCGCATCTCCGAGACCATTCGAGGGTCAGGACCGCCGACGTGGCCGAGTAGAGCCTTCGCCATGGTAAAGGGTCCTCCACGCTGAGTGACCAGACTGGTTCGCGCACTTCTATTCCGCGGGAGGGGTGCGCGTGGTACCTAACAAGAGTCGCACCGGCAGTGTGGGCGGTCAAGTCGATCGAACCGCTGAGCCCTACTGATGGGCACTCCCGACATACAACTATACCCTATTTGGGCGGTTTAGCGAAACGAGCTACCTTTCCACAAACCCCCCCAAACTACCTCGGGGTTCGCTCCAGCGTTCCACTACTCCATCCACTCTGCCCGGCGTGTCGCAACCTCTGAGCAGCTCCAGGAGCTTGACGCACGCCTCGCGCGGCCCCTCCGCGACCACCTCCACGCGGCCGTCGTCGGTGTTGCGCGCCCAGCCGGTCAGACCGAGCTCCAGCGCCCGCGAACGGGTCCACCAGCGAAAGCCCACACCCTGCACCCGGCCGCGCACCCAGGCGGTCAGCCGGGCATCGGCACCGCTGTCAGGCATCCGCACTCCTCCATGCCGTGTGTCGCCTCAGGCCACCAGGGCGGGCACCGCGTTCGCATGCGCGACCGCGGCCTCGTTGAACGCCCTGACGGCCGCCGTCTCGCCCGACTTCGGCCAGGCCAGGCCGAGTACCGAGGCGGGCAGCCCGGTGACCGGCACGAAAGCGATGTCGGGCCTGGCGTGCTGGGCAGCCGTGGGCGTGCAGAAGAGCATGCCGCCCCGGTCGAGGGCCACCTGGGTCAGGCCCTCCTGCGTGGTCGCCACCTTACCGGCCTGCGAAATCGTCCGGCCTGAAGGGGTGCTCGAAGGCGCGATGCGCTCCTGCCAAGCGCGCGGTGCCGGGCCGTCGAGCCCGATCAGCGGCACCGAGGCCAGCTCCTCCGCCTCGATGACCGTCCTGCCCGCCATCGGGTGGCGTACGGACAGGCCGAGCCGGTAGGAGACCCGGTTGAGCGGCTCGCCGGTGACCAGGTCGGGCTCGTCCACGGGCAGCAGCGTGAACGCGACGTCCACCTCGCCGGCCCGCAGCCTGCCGAAGGGGTCGGACAGCGGGATCTCGATCAGCTCGACCTCGCTGCCCGGGTTGCGCCGCTCGAACGCGCGCACGCTGCCCGTCACGACGTCGGTCGGCGTGGCCAGGAACCCCACCCTGAGCACCCCCGTCACGCCCCTGGCCGCCGCCCTGGCCCGCTGCACGGCCTGGGAGAGACCGTCGTAGGAGGGCCGCAGGTCGGCCAGGAACCGCTCGCCGAGCGGCGTCAGGCGGACGCGCCTGCTGGTCCGCTCGAACAGCCGGCCGCCGATCCTGCTCTCCAGCGAGCGCACGAGCTGGCTCACCCGGCCCGGCGACAGGTAGAGCCGCTCGGCCGTACGCGCGAAGTGCATCTCCTCGCTGAGGACGACGAAGCACTCCAGCTCCCTGAACTCCATCGGCGCCTCCGCTCCCGGATCGCTTAGCCTGCCTAAACCAAGCCTTCGGGCTTCGACATTGTTCCCGCTCCCGGGCCGCACGAGGCTGAGCGGCATGACGATGACCGATGTTCCGGGCGCCGTACGCGCGCGCTGGCTCGCCGTGACCTCGGTCGCGGTGGGCACCTTCACCGTGGTGACCAGCGAGATGCTGCCCGTCGGGCTGCTGACCTCGATCGCCGCCGACCTCGGGGTCTCGGCGGGCACGGCCGGCCTGGCGATGACGGCTCCCGGGCTGGTGGCCGCCGTCGCCGCGCCCGCGCTGGCGTTCACCGCGCGCCGCATGGACCGGCGGCTGCTCCTCATCGGGCTGATGGCGCTGCTCGGGGCGGCGAACCTGATGGCCGCCGCCGCGCCCGACAACGCCGTCATGCTGGCCGCCAGGGTGCTGACGGGGGTGAGCATCGGCGGGTTCTGGGCGTTCGCCGCCGCCCTGGGGTCGCGGCTGGTGCCGGAACGCTCCGTGGGGCGGGCCACCTCGATCATCCTGGGCGGGGTGTCGGTGGCGTCGGTGCTGGGGGTGCCCGCGGCGACGTTCGTGTCGTCGTTCGCGGGATGGCGCAGCGCCTTCGTCGCCGCCGGCGTGCTGGCGCTCGGGTTGCTCGCGGTCCTGGCCGCGACGCTGCCGCCGTTGCGTCCCCCGGCCGAGGAATCGGGGCCCGCGACGCGGGAGAAGCGCTTCTCGTGGCTCTCAGGACCGCTCATCCTCGTCCTGGTGCTCACCGCCCTGACCATCTCGGGGCACTTCGCGGCCTACACCTACGTACGCCCTTTCCTGGAGCAGGTCTCAGGCGCCGGCCCCGCCCTCGTCGGCACCGCGCTCCTCCTCTACGGCGCCGCCGGCGTGGCGGGCAACTTCGCCGCGGGCGCCCGCGCGGCCAGGAACCCCAGGTCCACCTTCATCGTGCTGGTCGTCCTGATGGCCGTGGCCATGCCGGCGCTCCTGCTGACCGGCGTGCCGCCGCTGGCCGCGCTGGTCGTCTGGGGGCTCGGCTACGGCGGCGTCGGCGTCGCCCTGCAGCTCTGGCTCATGCGCGAGGGCGGCGGCGAGCTCGGCACGGCACTCTACGTCAGCTCGTTCAACGTCTCCATCGCCCTCGGCGCCCTGGCCGGCGGCCGGATCACGGACGCGGCGTCAGTGCCCGCCGTGATGGGGGCGGGCGCCGCGCTCACCCTGGTCAGCGTGGTCGTCGCTGGCATCTGGGGCAGGAATAGGACGACCGGTTCATGAACGCCTCGCGCCTGATGGCCGTGCCGCAGCGGGAGCAGGGCAGGTCGCGGCGGCCGTACACCTCGAGCGAGCGCTCGAAGTAGCCGCTCTCGCCGTTGACGTTGACGTACAGGCTGTCGAACGAGGTGCCGCCCTGCTCCAGCGCCGCGCCCATCACGGTGCGTACGGCGGACACCAGCTCGGCGATCTTGGGCCGGGTGAGCGTCTGGGTGGGCCTGGCCCAGTGCAGCCTCGCGATCCACAGGGCCTCGTCGGCGTAGATGTTGCCGACGCCGCTGATCAGCGACTGATCGAGCAGGGCCCGCTTGATCTCGGTGCGCCTGGCCCGCAGCCTGCGCGCGAACTCGGCCTCGTCGAACGCCGGCTCGAACGGGTCGGGGGCGATGTGCGCGATCGGCGCGGGCACCCCGTCCACCAGCGGCGTCAGCATCACGTGGCCGAACGTGCGCTGGTCGACGAAGCGCAGGTCGGGCCCGCCGTCCTCGAAGCGCAGGCGGACCCGCAGGTGCTTCTCCGGCGGCGACTCGGGATCGACGACGAGGAGCTGGCCGCTCATCCCCAGGTGGGCGAGCAGCGCCTCCTCGGCTCCCGACAGCGGCAGCCACAGGTATTTGCCGCGGCGCTCGGCCGACAGCAGCGTGCGGCCCTTGAGCCGGGCGGCGAACTCGTCGGCGCCCGGCACGTGCCGCCTGATCGCGCGCGGATGCAGCACCTCTGCGGCGGCGATCTCGCGCCCGATCACCCATTGCGCGAGGCCGCGCCTGACGACCTCTACCTCTGGCAGCTCAGGCACCTCGAACCTCGTCCTTCGGCATCGGGGGGAACGTAAGTCTCACCCTCCGGACAACATCGGACGCCTCCCCGGCCCTTCCCGGCGCCCTGCTCCCGGCCACCCGCACCGGACCCACCATCGTCCGCCACACCGGCTCCCCGCCGAAAGCCCTCCAGTCTCAGAGCCCCCAACCGAAATGCCGCCGATGACCCTAATCCGGGGTTCAAGCCACGCGGAAACCACCGCCCACGGCGGCCGAAACCTCGCAGGCGGGGGTCAGCCGGTGGGCTGGCTCTCGCGTTGTTCGCGGCGGGCGCGGATGCGGGTCCAGGCCGCCTCGGCGGCCTGCTGCTCGGCCTCCTTCTTGCTGCGGCCGGTGCCCGAGCCGTAGGACTCGCCGCCGACCCGCACCATCGCCGTGAATGACTTGGCGTGATCGGGCCCGCTCTCCTCGACGTGGTATTCGGGCACGCCGAGCGCCTCGGAGGCGGTCAGCTCCTGCAGGGAGGTCTTCCAGTCGAGCCCGGCGCCGAGCGAGGCGGAACGCACGATCAGCGGGTCGAACAGCAGGTGCACCACCCGGAACGCCTCGTCAAGGCCCTTGTCGACGTAGATGGCGCCGATCAGCGCCTCAAGGGTGTCGGCCAGGATCGACGACTTGTCGCGCCCGCCGGTGCCCTCCTCGCCCCTGCCGAGCCGCAGGAACCGGCCGAGGCCGAGCCCTCTCGCGACGTCGGCCAGCGCGCGCATGTTGACCACCGCGGCCCGCAGCTTGGCCAGCTGGCCCTCGGGCAGATCGGGGTGGTTGCGGTAGAGGGTGTCGGTGACGACCAGGCCCAGCACGGAGTCGCCCAGGAACTCCAGGCGCTCGTTGGTGGGCAGACCACCGTTCTCGTACGCGTAGGAGCGGTGCGTCAGCGCCCGCTCGAGAATGCCGGCGTCCAGCGCAACGGAAAGGACCCGCTCCAGCTCGTCTCTGGCGACCTCCACGGCCACCGGCTTAGGACCTGCGCCCACGTGCTTCCTCCTCGGACATCTTCACATGGCGCGCCGACTGCGGAAGATGCCCGAAAACGTGGTGGGCGTCGGGGTAACGCGTTAGCCCCGGCGTCCACCACGGCCGCGGGCGAACCGCCGCCGCACGCATCTGAGACGGTAACGCCGACCGAGGCACAATGGCACTCGGTCGGCATCACGTCAACTGCTGGCGGATCAGGCGGACGGCTCGACGACCTGACGGCGGTTGTAGGTGCCGCAGGTGGGGCACGCGATGTGCGGCTGCTTCGGCGAACGGCACTGCGGGCAGCTCACCAGGGCGACAGCAGTCGTCTTCCACTGGGAGCGACGGGCGCGGGTGTTGCTCCGCGACATCTTTCGCTTCGGGACGGCCACGTCACTTCTCCTGATCGTTATCTTTGTCGGTAATCAGACCCTGCAACGACGCCCAGCGGGCGTCGATCTTCTCGTGCCCGTGGTCATCGCCGGCCTCGGCCAGCTTGACCCCGCACTCCGCACAGAGCCCCGCGCAGTCCTCGCGGCACACCGGACTCAGCGGCAGTGCGAGCACCACCGCGTCGCGGAACGTCGGCTCGAGGTCGAGCAGCTCACCGTCGAGCAGTGAGTCCTCCTCCGAGGCGTCCTCGTCGGAGTAGAAGAACAGCTCCTGCAGATCGACCTGGATCTCCGAGGAGACCGGGTCGAGACACCGCGCGCACTCCCCGGCGAGCGGGGCCTGCGCCGTGCCTGACACGAGCACGCCTTCCATCACTGCCTCGAGCCGGAGATCCAGCTCGACTTCGGCGTCCTTGGGAACGCCGATCATGTCGACGCCGAGATCCACCGGTGCCGGGAGAGTGAGGGTCATCTGCCGCATCGTGCCCGGCCGCTTCCCCAGGTCATGTGTGGAGATCACCCACGGGGAGCGGGGGTCGAGGTGCTGAGTCATCCTGCTCTCGCTAGGCATGGCGAAAAGCATCGCCGTCGTACAAGGCCGAAAAGTAAGGATAGCAGCTTGCGACTAGCCTCTGAGCCGCTCAATGAGCAGCTGGTGGACCAGGTCGGGCACGAGACCCGAGACGTCACCACCATACCGGGCGATCTCCTTCACCCGGGACGATGACAGGAACGAGTACTCGGGGTTGGTGGGCATGAACAGCGTCTCGACCCCGGACAGCCGGTAGTTGAGCTGAGCCATCTGCAGCTCGTAGTCGAAGTCGCTGACCACCCTGATGCCCTTGACGATGGCGGGGATGTCGTTCTGCTTGCAGAAGTCGACGAGCAGGCCGTGGAACTTGCGCACCTTGACGTTCGGATATTCCTTGGTCACGGTCTGCAGGATCTCGATGCGTTCGTCCACCGTGAACAGGCTGGATTTCTCGACGTTGATGAGGACTGCCACGGTCACCTCGTCGTACAACCGCGCGGAGCGGCCGATGATGTCGAGGTGGCCATTGGTGATGGGGTCGAACGACCCCGGGCAGACTACGCGGCGCAAGACGCCTCCCAGGTCTACGGGTTCCCGGCGGCGCGACCGTACCAAACGGACGCTTCGCCATATCTACGGACCCTCTCCTCAACGTACCCTTTTGGCCATATCAGCGGCCCTCCCCGGCTTTCCCTCTCGAAAGCCACCAATCCCTCTTCGACCAGCCAGCCGTTGTCCCGCAGCAGCTCAAGCACCGTCCGCACCTCGTCGTCGGGCACCGCGTAGGGGGGATCGGCGAAGACGATGTCGTACGGCGTGTCGGCTTGCCCGCCGAGCACCCGCTGCACCTTGTCGGCCACCACCCGCGCCCCGGCGAGGCCCAGCGAGGCGACGTTGGCCTTGATCGTACGCACCGCCTTGGGGTCGGACTCCACCAGCACCGCCTCGGCCGCGCCCCGCGACAGCGCCTCCAGCCCGACCGCGCCAGAGCCGGCGTAGAGATCGAGTACGCGGGCGTCGCGCAGGCCGTAGAGGGAGTCGAGCGTCAAGAGGATGCCTTCTCTGGCCCTGTCGCTGGTCGGCCGCGTGCCCCGCCCCGGCGGGACCGCCAGCCGCCGCCCACCCGCCGTGCCTGCGATGATCCGCGTCATGTCACCCATTGTCCCGCATGTTCACGCAGGTCAAGAGTGGACAAGTGTCGGCCTCGACTGCGCAAGGGTGATTCACATCGGGCCGGGCGGCCCGCATGATGATTCTGCGGCCTTCAAGGTGACCCACATGAAGGCCGACCGGCGTGATCGTGAGCCCTTCCGCACGCCGGTTCCCTCGGCACCTGACCCGAGGGTGGGCCCAGCCGGGGACGGCATTCGGGGGGAGGCCGTCCCCGGCGGCTGGGCCTGAACTCGCCTCACGAGCACCCGGCCATCGGCCCCTCTGCACCCCCGGAGCGCCGGCCGTTCCCACGACTCGGCCGCCCGCCCTCCGCGAACCGCCGGCTGCCAAGCTCTCGTCACGCGCCCTCCGACCGGCCGGCCTTCACCGACCGCCGCCCACCGGCAGACCCACGACGCGCGCCTCCGACAACCGCCTGGCCTCCGCACCCGCCCACTACCAGGCTCTTGGTGGCGCGCCCTCCGCAACCGGACGGGCTCATCGGGCCGTCAGGTCTTCTCCAGGTATTCGGCCTTCTCGTCGGCCAGCAGCCGGTCTATCTCCGCGCGCAGGCCGGCGTGCCTGGTCAGGTCGGGGTCGTCGGCCAGCAGGGCGGCGGCCTCGTCGCGGGCGGTGGTGATGACGTCCTCGTCGCGGAGCAGCTGCAGCAGCTTCAGCGACGTCCGCTTGCCCGACTGCGCCGCGCCCAGCACGTCGCCCTCGCGCCGCTGCTCCAGGTCGACCCGCGACAGCTCGAACCCGTCGAGCGTGGCCGCCACCGCGTCGAGGCGGGCGCGGGCCGGGGTGCCCTCGGGGAAGTCGGTGACCAGCAGGCAGAGCCCGGGCAGCCCGCCCCGGCCGACCCGGCCCCTGAGCTGGTGGAGCTGGGAGACGCCGAAGCGGTCGGCGTCCATGATGATCATGACGGACGAGTTGGGCACGTCGACGCCGACCTCGATGACCGTCGTCGCCACCAGCACGTCGAGCTCGCCCCGCGTGAAGGCGCGCATGATCGCGTCCTTCTCCTCGGGCGGGAGCTTGCCGTGCAGCGTGCCCACCCGCAGGTCGTGGAAGGGCCCCTCGGTGAGCATCTCGGCCACGTCGAGGACCGCGAGCGGCGGCCGCCGCTCGTCGTCGGACGCCGCCATGTCGCCCTCGTCGCCCTCGAGGTCGCCGATGCGCGGGCACACGATGTACGCCTGCCGCCCCAGCGCCACCTCCTCCTTGACCCGCTGCCAGGTGCGCTCGAGGTAGTGGGGCTTCTCGGCGGCCGGCACGACGTGGGTGGTGATCGGCGCGCGGCCGGACGGGAGCTGCGAGAGCGTCGAGACCTCGAGGTCGCCGAAGACGGTCATGGCGACCGTACGCGGGATCGGGGTGGCGGTCATGACCAGCACGTGCGGCCGGGCGTCACCCGCCTTCTCGCGCAGCGCGTCACGCTGCTCCACCCCGAACCGGTGCTGCTCGTCCACCACGACCAGCCCCAGGTCGGCGAACTGCACGTGCTCCTGCAGCAGCGCGTGGGTGCCGACGACGATGCCGGCCGTGCCCGAGGCCGCGTCGAGCAACGCCGAACGCCGCGCGGCGGCCCCCATCGACCCGGTCAGCAGCGTGACCGCGGTGCCGCCGAACATGCCGCCCTGCGCCAGATCGCCCAGCATCGTGGTGATCGAGCGATGGTGCTGCTGGGCCAGCACCTCGGTGGGCGCCAGCAGCGCCGCCTGCCCGCCGGCGTCGACCACCTGCAGCATCGCCCGCAGCGCCACCACCGTCTTGCCCGCGCCGACCTCGCCCTGCAGCAGCCGGTGCATCGGGTGCGCGGTCGCCAGGTCGGCGGCGATCTCCTCGCCCACCTGGGCCTGCCCCTCGGTCAGCGCGAACGGCAGCCGCCCGTCGAAGTCGGCGAGCATGCCGTCGGAGCGCCGGGGCCGCGGCTTGGCCGGCCACGCGGTCGCCGCCTGGCGCCGCTGGAGCAGCACGGCCTGCAGCACGAACGCCTCGTCGAACTTCAGCCTGTTACGCGCCCGCCCGACCTCCGCGAAGTCCTTCGGCCGGTGGATCGCCACCAGCGCGTCGCCGAGGTCCTGCAGGCCGTGGCGGGCCCGCAGCGCGGCGGGCAGCGGGTCGTCGAGCGGGCCCAGCGTGTCGAGCACGACGCCGACGGCCCGCCTGATCGCCCACGGCGTGAGGTCCTTGCCCGCCGGATAGATCGGCACCGGCGCCGCCGCGAACTCCTCGGCGCTCGCCTCGCCCTCCTCGAACAGCTCGAACTCCGGGTGCGCGAGCTGCCAGCGCGGCTTCGACCGCGCGCCGAACAGCCCCACCTTGCCGGCGAACATGCCGCGCCCGCCCGGCTTGAGCCGCGACTCGGCGACGTGGGAGCCCTTGCCGAAGAACGACAGATAGATCCTGTTGCCGTTGCCGTCGACGACCTCGACCTCCAGCCAGGTGCCGCCGCGGTTGCGCATCGGCTTGCGCATGAGCCTCGTCACCTCGCCCACCACGGTGACGTGCTCGTCGACCTCGAGCGCGTCGAGCGAGGTCAGCTCGCCGCGCTCGGCATAGCGTCGCGGATAGTGGCGCAGCAGGTCGCCGACCGTCTCCAGGCCGAGCACGCTGTGCAGCAGCTTGGCGGTCTTCGGGTCGAGCGCCTTCGTCAGAGGCTCGTCGAAACGGCTCACGGCAATAAGTTCTACCGCTTGCGGCCGACAGGAATCCCCAGCGACGCCGGGTATCACTCCACGCCGATGAGGAGCGGGTAGCCGCCCTGCTCGCCGTCGTACACGACGAGGTCCACGTCGGGCCGCGTACCCGCGACGTGCCGTTCCACCTCGGACGCCGCCTCCCCCGCGCCCTCGCCGGTGACCAGCGTGACCAGCTCGCCACCGCCCGCCAGCATGCGGTCCACCACCGTGACGGCCACGCCGGCGACCGACTCGCCGATCACGGCCACGTCCCCGCCGATCAGGCCCAGGACGTCGCCGGGCCGGCACACCCCGGCGCTCGTGAACGCCTCCTTGTCCGCCACCGTCACGTGCCCGCAGCGGGTGTGCCCTGCGGCGTCGGTCATCGCCACCACGTCGTCGTCGAAGCGCCGCAGCGGATCGTGCACGGCCAGCGCGGCCAGGCCCTGCACGGTCGCCTCCGTGGGCAGCACGCTGACCGTCACGCCCTCCTCGCGGGCGATCTCGGCGGCAGCGGCGGCGACCGCGCGTACGCCGTCGTCGTTCGGCAGCACGGCGACCTCGTCACCGGCCTGCCTGATCGCGGCCAGCAGCGCGGGCAGGGTGGGACGGGTGCCGGGCGCACGGCGTACGACGATCGCGCCGCACTCCTCGAACAGCGCCGCGATGCCGTCGCCCGCCGCGACCGCCACCACGCCGCTGCCATTGCCGCCTTTATGGGTGGGTTCGGCCAGGTACGTGATCCTGATTCGGTACGGACGCCCCGCCCTGATCCCCGCCTCCACCGCGGGACCGGCCTCGGGGACGTGGACGTGCACGTTCCACAGCCCGTCGCCGCCCACCACGACCAGCGAGTCGCCCATGGCGTCGAGTTCCTCGCGCAGCGCGGCCACCGCCCGGTCGCCGGCGTCCAGCAGGTACATGACCTCGTAGCCCGCGCCCGCCTCCGTCATCGGCGTCACCCGGGAGGTCGGCGCGGGCACCTCGTAGTGCTCGGCGGCGCCGCCCGTGACCACCGTGGCCAGCGTCTCCAGCACGATCGCCGCCCCCGCGCCGCCCGCGTCCACCACGCCGCTGCGTGCCAGCACGTCGAGCTGCTCGGGCGTACGGCCGAGCGCCGCCCGCGCCTCACCCGCCGCCTGCCGCGCCACTTCGGGCAGGTCGCCCTCCACCTCCTGGACGGCCCGTGCCGCCGACTCCAGCACGCTCAGCACCGTGCCCTCGACCGGCCTGGCCACCGCCTCCCTGGCGAGCACGGCCGCTCTGAGCAGCCCCGCCCGCAGGTCGGAGCCGTCCTTCAGCACCTCGGCGAGGCCGCGCAGCGCCTGGCTGACGATCACCCCCGAGTTGCCGCGCGCCCCCATCAGCGCGCCGTAGGAGAGGGTCTGCCAGACCACGGCGGCGTCCACGTCCTCGGGCAGCGACTCGACGGCCTCGGCCGCCGACAGCATGGTGAGGTGCAGGTTGGTGCCGGTGTCGCCGTCGGCCACCGGGAACACGTTGAGCGCGTCGATCTCCGTCCTGGCCCGGCCCAGCGCGTCGGCGGCCAGGCGGGCCCAGCGGCGTACGGCGGGCGGGTCGAGGATCTTCATCTGGTGCCTCCGGCTGTGTCCCCCGACCTGCTGCCCTGACAGCCCGGCCCCGATGACCGGCGCCGATGGTCCGGCACCGGCCGAGCGAACCGCCTGGATGCGCTACGGTTGTGCGAGGAGAATATCGCCGCCCGGGATCCGGCCCAGATGCTCTGGTTCGCGCCCATCGGCGTGGATCGGATATTCTCTTCTGGCTGGCCGGTCGTCCCGGCATGCCCTCCGCCCGGAAAGCATCAGCGGACAGGGCTACATCGACTGTTTTAAGGAGCGATACCGTGGCTTCCGTCTGCGATGTCTGCCGCAAGGGCCCGACCTTCGGCAACAACGTTTCCCACTCCCACCGCCGCACCCGCCGTCGCTGGAACCCCAACATCCAGACGGTCCGCGCGGTCGTCGGCGGCACGCCGAAGAAGCTGAACGTGTGCACCTCGTGCATCAAGGCGGGCAAGGTCACCCGCTAGTTCATCTTTCGAAGGGCCCGCCTCCCGTTCAGGGAGCCGCGGGCCTTCGCCATGTCCGGCCCCTTTGCGCAACGCGCCGCCGGAAGAGCCCTCAGCGCCGCCTCCAAGAGCTGAGGCGGCGTCGTCGGTTCAGGAGCCGTCGTCGCCCGCACGCGCCGAGGAGAACGCCACTCAGGGACGCGCGGACGGGGTCCTGCCCCGCCGAGAGGCCATCGCCGCACACCGATGGAGCCACCGACCCACCAGGTGGTGAGATCGGTGGCTCCAGGAGGCCGGTGCCCGCCCGGGGCGGGCGATCAGGCAGGGGTCAGCTGATGGCGCACTGGCCGGCGACCACGCCGCAGTTCTTGGCCTTGGTGCCGCGGCCGGTGGCGGTGAAGGAGACCTCGATCGAGTCGCCGGAGGCGAGCGTCGTGGAGACGTCGAGGATCAGCAGGTCGCCGTCCTGCGTCCACGTGGCGCCCTCCACCTTCACGACCTTGCCGTCCACCGGGACGGAGACCGTCGGGCTCCTGAGGGGTTGCACGGAGTCGTTGGAGAGGGTCAGGTTCGCCTGGTACGTGGTCAGCCGCTGCTTGATCGTCTGCCGGACGTTGAGCGCGCCGGTGTTCGTCAGCGGCGAGTCGACCCCCGAGTCGTTCGCCGGCGGGGTGGACTCGTCGGGGACGACCCCGGTGCCGGTGTCGGCGTCGTCCAGCGTGGACGGCTGCTCGCTCGGCGCCTCGGAGACGGTCTCCTCGGCCTCGGCCGACGGGTCGGCGGCCGGCTCGTCCACCGGCTTCTCCTGCTTCTTCACCCTCGTCTTGGTGGGAGTCGGCGTGGGCGTGGCGGTGCGGCGCGGCGCTCCCGCGTTGTAGGTAGCCGTCGGCGTCGGCCTGCTCGACGGCTCCTCGTCGGCCGCCGTCTCCTCCTCCACCGGCTCGTCCTCGGTCTCGGGCTCGGTCTCGGGCTCGCTCTCCTCGTCCACGGGTCCCGACCCGGCGGGCGCGGGCTTCTGGCTCGGCGCCTGTACGGCGGCGCAGGACGTACCCTCGCACTTGGCCGAGTCGCCGCTGGAGCTCATGAACTTGACGCCCGCCACCGTGCCGCCGAGCACGACGGCCACGGCCGCGACCGACAGCAGCGCCACGCGGCCCTTGCCGGCGCCGGACGGAGCCGCGGCGAGCACGTCGTCGTCACCGCCGCCACCGCCACCGCGGCCCTTGCGGCGTCCACGGCGGGCGCGCGGCTCGTCGGCGTCGTCCGGCCAGCCTGAGCCGTTGTCGGGGCCGAGGAAGCCGGTTTCGGCGTTCGCCCACGCGGGGGCCAGCATGGCGGTCGGCTCGCCGGCCACCTTGACGTCGCCCGGCTCGGGCGGGACGCCGGGAGGCGGGTCGAACCGCGCGGTACGGCTGTCGGGCGCGTCGTCGAAGGGCGAGGAGCCGAAGGGGTCGTGGGGATCAGCCGGCCCGTCGAAGGGACCGCGCTGATCGTTGACCGGCCCGTGCTGGTCTCCGGGCCCGTCGAACGGGCCACGCTGCTCGGACCCGTGGAAAGGCCCCTGAGGGCCCGCGGGAGCGTCGAACCGATCCCGCTCATCCTCGAACTGCATCCGCCGGCCGTCGAAGGGCTCACGCTGATCGCCGAAGGCGCCCGGCTGGTCGTCGAAGGAGCCTCTCTGGCCCCCCGGCGGGTCGAAGAGCCCGCGCTGCTCAGCGGGCGGATCGAACAGCGCGTCACCCTGCCCGGGGAACTGCTGCGCGCCCCCGGGCCCGCCGAAGACGGCCGTCTGGTCGGGAGGCTGGTTCCACTCCTGCGGGCGGGCGAACGCCCCCGTCGTCTCGAACGGCCCTGCGTCATCCATGCCCGGGTCCAGGCCCGGGTCCATCCTGGGGTCATGCCCAGGCTGCTGCGGGTAGGCGCCCGCGGGGTCGTTGGCGGGCACGGCGAAGGCCCCGGTGGTCTCGAACGGCTCCGACTGCGGCGCGCGCGGAGGCGGCCCGTCGGCGCGCCTCGGCATCGGAGCCCACTGCCCCGTCACCTCGGGCTGGTCCGGGAGCGACGGCCAGCCCGGCGGCTCGGCCTGCTCGTCAGGACCCCAAAAAGCGCTGTGCCCCCGTTCGTCCCCGTCTTCGGATCCACCTGTGCCGTGGCGGCCCATGGCTGCCCTTTCTTCCCGGTTACAGTGGCCGCCAATCTTCATAACACCTTTGCTACACCGTTGTCACAGCAATCCCGCTAGTCATACCCCAAAACAGGAAAATTTCACGTAAATCGGGACATCTCATCACTGAAAGTGATCCCACCCGCGATGCCCGATCGCCCGCCCGCGCACCACCACGTCAGAACCCTCGGCGACCCGGCCCACGACCTGCCACGACGCCGGCAACGACACCTCGGCGGGGAACACCGCCGCCAGCGCGTGATCCTCGCCACCCGACAGCACCCACTCCAGCGGATCGGCCCCCAGCTCCTTGGCCGCCGCCGCCACCGGCTCGGCCGTGGTGAACACGGTGAAGGCCGCGGGATCGAGCTCGATCCGTACGCCACTGGCCCTGGCGACGTGCCCCAGATCCTGCAGCAGCCCGTCGCTGACGTCCAGCATGGCGCTCGCGCCCAGCTCGGCCGCCTCGACCCCGCTCGCGTACGGCGGGCACGGCCGCCGATGCCCCGCCACGGCCGCCCGCAGCCCGGGGGTGTCCACGGAGACGCCCGCCTCCAGCAGCGCCCACCCTGCGGCGGCGTGGCCGAGCCGCCCGGCCACCGCCACCACGTGCCCTGGCCTGGCTCCCGACCGCAGGACGGGAGCGCGCCCGCCGAGGTCGCCCAGCGCGGTCACGCCGAGGACGACCAGGTCGCAGCGGGTCACGTCGCCGCCCGCCACGCTCGCCCCCACGACCCCGCACTCGTCGGCGAACCCGGCGGTCAGCTCGTCGAGCCAGCTCACCGGCAGGTCGGCGGGCAGGCCGAGGCCGACCACGAGCGAGGTGGGACGTGCGCCCATGGCGGCCACGTCGGCGAGGTTCTGGGCGGCGGCCTTGCGGCCGACGTCGTATCCGCGCGACCAGTCGCGCCTGAAGTGGCGGCCCTCGATCAGCAGGTCCGTCGAGACCGCGACACGCCCGTCGGGGGCGCCGATGACGGCGGCGTCGTCACCCGGGCCGAGCATCACCGCGGCACCCTGGGGCAGTTGTGCGGTAATGCGATTTACCACACCGAATTCGCCGAGATCTCCGACTGTGATGACGCACCTCCTGACGCACACAGGGTACGGTGGCCCTTCGGCGTGATCCAATCGCCCGGGAGGACGTGATGGTGCAGGCCTACATCCTTATCCAGACCGAAGTCGGCAAGGCCGCCGCCGTGGCTCGCGAGATCTCCGGGATCCCGGGGGTCACCCGGGCCGAGGACGTGACGGGCCCCTACGACGTGATCGTGCGCGCGGAGGCCAACAACGTCGATGAGCTGGGCAAGCTCGTCGTCGCCCAGATTCAGGCGGTGGAGGGCATCACGCGTACGCTGACGTGTCCGATCGTCCATATCTGAGGTCCCTAGATGCGTGTCGCCGCCGTCCTGCTCGTTCTCCTGACACTCGCCGGCTGCGGCGGCGCCGTTCAGGTCGAGCCGCCGCGTCCTGAAGGCGAGGCGGCGACGGCCTGCGACCGGCTGGCCCCGCTGCTGCCCAAGACGCTCGACGGCGAGGAGCGCGGCACGTCCGAGCCCGCGTCCCCCTACGTCGCCGTATGGGGCTCGGGCGTCATCGCGCTGCGCTGCGGCGTGCCGCGGCCGGTCAGGATGGCGCCGACCGACCAGCTGCAGGAGATCGAGGGCGTGGGCTGGTTCGCCGACCCGGAGAAACCGGCGTTGTTCACCGCCGTGACCGACACCGCGTACGTCGAGGTCACGGTCGGCGGCGAGCACGTGGCGGCCGAGGTGCTCGCCGACCTGTCGGGGCCGATCGCCCAGGCCACCACGCCCAGGGCCTGATCTGATCAGCGCAGTCCCGGCCTGCGCTGCAGGGCGAGCTGGATGAGCCGCTCGACCAGCTCCGGATAGGACAGCCCCGAGGCGGCCCAGAGCTGCGGCGCCACCGACAGCGAGGTGAAACCGGGCATGGTGTTGATCTCGTTGAAGATCAGCTTGCCGTCGGGGGTGTAGAAGAAGTCGACCCTGGCGAGCCCCTCGCAGTCGAGCGCCTCGAACGCCCGCACCGCCATCTCGCGCAGCTCCTCGGCCGTCTCCTGCGGGATGTCGGCGGGCACCGTGAGCGACATCTGGTCGGGGTAGTACTTCGCCGCGAAGTCGAAGAACTCCTGCCCGCCCTCGACCTTCACCTCGCCCGGCATCGACGCGGCGGCCCGCTCGTCGCCGGGCGACTGCAGCACCGCGCACTCGATCTCGCGGCCGGCGATGGCCGCCTCGATGAGGACCTTGGGGTCGTGCTCCCTGGCCAGCTCGATGGCCGCGGCCAGCTCCGCGCGGTCGCCCGCCTTGGAGATGCCCTGGGACGAGCCCGCCCTCGCCGGCTTGACGAAGACCGGGTAGCCGAGCTCCTCGGCCTCCTTGAGCACGGTCTCGCGGTCGAGCCGCCAGTCACGCTCGCGTACGACGACGTAACGGCCGATCGGCAGCCCGGCCGCGGCCATGACGGTCTTCATGTGGGCCTTGTCCATGCCGACCGCGCTGGCCAGCACGCCGGAGCCGACGTAGCGGACGCCGGCCATCTCCAGCAGGCCCTGGATGGTGCCGTCCTCGGCGAACGGGCCGTGCATCACGGGGAAGACCACGTCGACGGTGCCGAGCTCGACGGGGATCGCGCCGGGGTCGTACGCCACGAGGCCGCCGCTCCCTGAGGGCAGCGCGAGCGCCGCGCCGGAGGTGTCGACGACCGGCAGCTCGCCGGACTCGATGGCGAACCGCTGGTCGGAAGCGGCCAGCACCCACCTGCCGTCCTGGGCGATCCCGATCGGGATCACCTCGTACTTGGTCCTGTCGATCGCCTCCAGCACACTGCCCGCCCCCATCAGGGATACGGCGTGCTCGGAATTGCGACCTCCGAAAACGACGGCGACGCGTGGCTTGCTCATGGTGTCCGAATCTACCGGGGTGTCCCGGTCACAGCGAGCCGAGCACGCCGTATTCAGGTCATTCTCACAACCCGTACCGTTCAGGTTTCGGCGAGCGGGACATCAGCAGCATTCCGGCCTCGGTCGGCGACATGCCGTCGTGCACGACGCCGACGACGACCTCGGTGATCGGCATCTCCACGTCGTGCTTCCTCGCCAGCTCCAGCACGGACTCGCACGACTTGACGCCCTCGGCGGTCTGCTTGGTGGCGGCGACGACCTCATCCAGCGTCATGCCCCGGCCGAGGTTCTCGCCGAACGTGCGGTTGCGCGACAGCGGCGAGGTGCAGGTGGCGACCAGGTCGCCCATGCCGGCGAGCCCGGCGAAGGTGTGCGGGTCGGCGCCGAGCGCGGCCCCGAGCCGGGAGATCTCGGCCAGGCCGCGCGTGATGAGCATGGCGCTGACGTTGTCGCCCATGCCCATGCCGGCGGAGACGCCGACGGCGAGGGCGATGACGTTCTTGACCGCGCCGCCCAGCTCGACGCCGACGACGTCGGGGTTGGTGTAGGGGCGGAACCACGGCGGCAGGTGGCAGATCGCCTGCAGCCGCTCGGCCACGCTCTCGTCGGTGCAGGCCACGACGGTCGCGGCGGGCTGGCGGTGGGCGATCTCCATGGCCAGGTTGGGCCCCGAGACGACGGCCACCCGCTCGTCGGGCACCTCGGCGACCTCGCGGATCACCTCGCTCATCCGCTTGGTGGTGCCCAGCTCGATGCCCTTCATCAGGCTCACCAGCACGGCGTGCGGCGGGATGTACGGCTTCCAGGCCGCCAGGCCGGCCCGCAGCCGCTGGGACGGCACCGCGAGCACCACGAAGTCGGCCCCCGCGAGCGCCCGCCCGGGGTCGGTGGTGGCCCGCAGCGAGGGCGGGAGCGGCACGCCCGGCAGGTAGTCGGGGTTGACGTGGTCGCGGTCGATCGCGTCGACCAGCTCCTGCCTGCGGCCCCAGAGCGTGACCTCGTTGCCCGCCTCGGCGAGGAGCATCGCGAACGTGGTGCCCCACGAACCCGTGCCGAACACGGCTGCCTTCGTCATGCGCTCACCGCCTGGTCGGATCGTAGGGGGTCTCCGGTGCCTTCTCGCCGCGCAGCTCGGCGAGCTGGGCGGTGACCGCGGCCATGATGTCGGCCGTGGCCTCGCGCAGCACGTCGGCGTGCGTCGGCCGGCCTGCGTACTTCGACAGGTCGACCGGCGGGCCCACCGTCACGCGGAACGTCTTGCGGGGGAACAGCCTGGGCTTCTTCGCGCCGTACGGCAGCAGCTCGTGCGCCCCCCAGTGAGCCACGGGGATCACCGGGGCGCCGCTCTCCAGCGCCAGCCGGGCCGCGCCCGTCTTGCCGGTCATCGGCCACAAACCAGGGTCGCGGGTGCAGGTGCCCTCGGGATAGAACAGGATCGCGCAGCCGTCGGCCAGCCGCTCCTCCGAGATGCGCAGCGACCTCGCGGCCTCGCTGCTGCCCCGCTCGACCGGGATGGCCCGCAGCGCGGCGACGGCGTGACCCAGGAACGGCACCTTGAACAATCCCGACTTGGCCAGGATGACCGGCCAGCGGCCGTGGTTGTAGAGGAAGTGCGACAGCAGCACCGGGTCGGCCCACGACAGGTGGTTGGCCGCGATGATCACGCCGCCCGTCCTCGGCAGGCGATCGCCGTTACGCCAGTCTTTCTTGACCAAAAGCCAGGACAGCGGTTTCACCACGACGACTGCCAGGGTTTCCCAGAAACGCGAGGGTCTCGTGGGGCGGCTCATGGTCTCCTCCAGGACGTACGGGATGCGCCCCAAGTCTCCCGGTTGGCCGCGTGGGATGTCGAGGCGCGATGCTTACCCTATGAGCATCCGCTGGTCCCTGGTCATTCCGGTGAAGACGCTGGTCGCGGCGAAGACCCGGCTGGCGGCCGCGACGGGGCCGCACCGCACGCGGCTGGCCGTGGCCGTGGCCTGCGACACCGTGGCCGCCGCGCTGTCCTGCCCGCCCGTCGCCCGGGTCATCGTGGTGACGGCCGATCCCGCCGCCGCCGGGCCGCTCGCCGCGCTGGGCGCCGACGTGGTGCACGACCCCGATCGGGGGCTGAACACGGCGCTGCGTACGGGCGCCGCCCACGCCGTACGCGTCGCGCCCGATGACGCGGTGGGCGCCCTCCAGGCCGACCTGCCCGCGCTGCGTCCCGCCGAGCTGGCGGTGGCGCTGGGGGCGGCGGCCGAGTTCGACCAGGCGTTCGTGCCCGACGCGCTCGACGTCGGCACCACCTTCTACGGGGTGCGCCCAGGTCAGCCCTTCACGCCGCGGTTCGGCGGCGAGTCGCGGGCCAAGCACCTGGCCGGCGGCGCCAAGGAGCTGTGCGTGCCCGGCATCGACTCGGTCAGGCGCGACGTGGACACCCCCGACGACCTGCGCGCGGCGATCGAGCTCGGGCTGGGCAGGCACACGGCCGCGGTGGTGGCCGAGCTGTGGCCGGTTGATCGGGAAGGGTGAGCGCTTAAGCTGGTGGCGTGCAGGCGACCGTACGCAGTTTCGACGAGGCCACCCGTTCCGGCACGGTCTTCCTCGACGACGGTGCCGTGCTCCCCTTCGGCGCCGCCGCCTTCGACGCGGGCCCGCTGCGGCTGCTCCGCTCAGGCCAGCGGGTCAATCTCGGCATGAGCGGCGGCGAGATCGGCTACATCACGCTGTCCACGTTCCCGGTGCCCGACGCCTACAAGCCCTGATCCGGACACGCGGACGCCCGGGCCGAGATGGCCCGGGCGTTCGGCGGTCCGCTGTGTTTACTTCTTCTTGCCGATTTTCTTGCCGCCCTCGTTCACCAGTTCTTTGAAATCAGAACCGGGACGGAACTTGGGCGCCCAGCTCTCGGCCACGTTGATTTCCGCGCCGGTGGACGGATTGCGCGCCGTGCGGGCGGGCTTGTTCACCATCTCGAACGCGCCGAAGCCCGTGATCGAGACCTTGTCGCCGCCGGCCACGGCCTTCTGGATGGCGTCGATGACCGCGTTGACGGCCTCCGTGGCCGTCTTCCTGTCGCCCACCCGATCCGCGATGGCCTCGACGAGTTCTCGCTTGTTCATGAAAGTCCTGCTCCCCCAGTTACGGCTCGGGGTTCCAGCTCACGAGTTCGACGTAGAAACCCCTTACGGGCTCTGAAAGTAGGCGGGATCGCCGATGAACTCAATCACCTAGCGGGTTTTCTTCACTACGTGGCGTGTCGAAAGCCTCGTCAAGAGCCCGCAGAAACGCCCCGAGGCGCAGCGCCGCTCTTTCCCTGTCGTGCTTCGCCAGGTCGCAGATCGCGAGATAGCGGCGCCCGAGGCGTTCCCTGCGGTCGGCGGGCAGCATGCGGACGCGGCGGTGCGCCTCGCGCAACCGCCGCGCCAGTTCGTCGTCTTCTAGACGGTCGTCGGCAGCCATGGCTGCCGACCATTCTCGTACGCCGCCACTTCGCCCTCGTGACGCAGGGTCAGCCCGATGTCGTCGAGCCCCTCCATCAGCCGCCAGCGGGTGTAGTCGTCGATCTCGAACGGGACGGCCTCGCCGGCCCAGCGGACCTGGCGTTCGACCAGGTCGACGGTCACGTCGAGCGTGGGGTCCGCCTCGACGGCGGCCTGCAGCTCCTCGACCTTCTCGCCCGGCAGGACGACGGGGAGCAGGCCCATCTTGGTGGAGTTGTTGCGGAAGATGTCGCCAAAGCGGGCGGCGATCACGACGCGGAACCCGTACTGCTGCAGCGCCCAGACGGCGTGCTCGCGGGAGGAGCCGGTGCCGAAGTCGGGGCCGGAGACCAGGATCGAGCCGCCCTCGTAGGAGGGGTCGTTGAGCACGAACGTCGGGTCCTCGCGCCAGGCGGCGAACAGGCCCTTCTCGAAGCCGGTGCGGCTGACCTGCTTGAGCCAGACGGCCGGGATGATCTGGTCGGTGTCGACGTTGCTGCGGCGCAGCGGCACCGCCGTACCGGTGTGGGTGGTGAAGGCTTCCATGGAACGTGGTCTCCCTTACAGGTCGGCGGGGGCGGTGAGGCGGCCGGTGACGGCGGTCGCGGCGGCGACCTGCGGCGACACCAGGTGGGTGCGGCCACCCTTGCCCTGGCGGCCCTCGAAGTTGCGGTTGGAGGTGGAGGCGCTGCGCTCGCCCGGCTTGAGCGTGTCGGGGTTCATGCCGAGGCACATCGAGCAGCCGGCCTCGCGCCACTCGGCGCCCGCGGCCTTGAACACCTCGTGCAGGCCCTCCTCCTCGGCCTGCTTCTTGACCATCATCGAGCCCGGCACGATGAGCGTGCGGGTCTTGACCTGGCGGCCGCGCAGGACCTCGGCGGCCGAGCGGAGGTCCTCGATGCGGCCGTTGGTGCACGAGCCGACGAACACGGTGTCGACCTCGATCTCGCGCAGCGGCGTGCCGGCGGTCAGCCCCATGTACTCCAGCGCCCGCTCGGCGGCCGAGCGCGCCACCGGGTCCTCGAAGCTCTCCGGCGCGGGCACGGACTCGCCCAGCGGCAAGCCCTGGCCCGGGTTGGTGCCCCACGTGACGTAGGGGGTCAGCGTGGCGGCGTCGATCTCCACGACCTTGTCGAAGACGGCGTCGTCGTCGGTGCGCAGCGACTTCCAGTATTCGACCGCCTGGTCCCACGCCTCGCCCTTCGGCGCGTGGGGGCGGCCTTTCAGGTACGCGAACGTGGTCTCGTCGGGGGCGATCATGCCGGCCCGCGCGCCCGCCTCGATCGACATGTTGCAGATCGTCATGCGGCCCTCCATGGAGAGCTTGCGCACGGCCTCGCCGCGGTATTCGACGATGTAGCCCTGGCCGCCGCCGGTGCCGATCTTGGCGATGATGGCCAGGATCAGGTCCTTGGCGGTGACGCCGACCGGCAGCTCGCCGCTGACCTCGATGGCCATCGTCTTCGGGCGGTAGGCGGGCAGCGTCTGCGTGGCCAGCACGTGCTCGACCTCGGAGGTGCCGATGCCGAACGCGATGCCGCCGAACGCGCCGTGCGTGGAGGTGTGGGAGTCGCCACACACGATGGTCATGCCGGGCTGGGTGAGACCGAACTGCGGGCCGATGATGTGCACCACGCCCTGCCCCGCGTCGCCCATCGGATGCAGGCGGATGCCGAACTCGGCGGCGTTCTTGCGCAGCGTCTCGACCTGCGTCTTGGAGACCGGGTCGGCGATGGGGCCGAGCACGGTCGGCACGTTGTGGTCCTCGGTGGCGATGGTGAGATCGGGCCGCCGCACCTTGCGGCCGGCGAGCCTGAGCCCGTCGAACGCCTGCGGGCTGGTCACCTCGTGGATGAGGTGCAGGTCGATATAGAGCAGGTCCGGTTCGCCCTCCGCGCGACGGACTACGTGTTGCTCCCAGACCTTCTCGGCCAGTGTGCGGCCCATGATCTCCTCCTTGAGAATCATCCGACTTGCTTTCTCATATGTCGAGACTGCAGTATCGGTGTATGGACAACTCTAGCGGAGTCGGAGTACTCGACAAGGCGGTTCTTGTACTCAATGCCCTCGAAGCGGGACCCGCTTCACTGGCCCAGCTCGTCCAGGCCACCGGCCTGGCCCGCCCCACCGCCCACCGGCTGGCGGTCGCCCTTGAGCACCACCGCATCGTGAGCCGCGACACACAGGGCCGTTTCGTGCTCGGCCCCAGGCTGTCGGAGTTGTCCACCGCCGCCGGCGAGGACCGGCTGCTGGCGGTCGCCGCGCCCGTTTTGATGCACCTTCGTGACCTGACCGGGGAGAGCGCCCAGCTGTATCGCCGCCAGGGCGACGAACGCGTGTGCGTGGCCGCCGCCGAGCGCGCCAGCGGCCTGCGCGACACCGTGCCCGTCGGGTCCGCGCTGCCCATGACGGCAGGCTCCGCAGCGCAGATTCTGCTGGCCTGGGAGGAGCCCGACCGGCTGCACAGGGGGCTGCGCGGGGCCAAGTTCACCGCCGCCACGCTGGCCTCCGTACGCCGCCGTGGGTGGGCTCACAGCGTCGGCGAGCGCGAGCAGGGAGTGGCCAGCGTCTCCGCTCCCATAAGGGGTAGCGGCGGCAAGGTGATCGCTGCGGTGTCGGTCTCCGGCCCCATCGAGCGCCTCACGAGAGCGCCAGGACGGCTCCACGCGGTGCCGGTCATGGCCGCCGCCGAGCGGATCACCGAGGCCATGCGCCGGACATCATGATCAGCGAAAGGCGTTATTTCGGGAGCCGACAGCCTCGCGGGCACACTAGCCTGAGTGCGTGACAGATCGCATCGAGGTAGCCGCCACTGAGCTGCGACCCCTGCTCGAAGAGTTCATCATGTGGGCGCGTGCGAACGCCCCCGGGAGCGACCCCGAGCTCGTGGGGCCCGCCGCACTGTGGCACCGTCTCGCCTTCTCGCAGGACCTCGGCACGTGGAAGCGCGCCGACCTGCGTAACCTGCTGCTCGACCGCATGCCGAAGGTCGTGGAGGATCCCGACGCCGCCGCCGACGGGATGCTCCCGGCCGTCGACGCCTACCTGACCTTCCTCGACAGCACCGGCCGGCTGGGCAAGGGCTCCGACTCCCTCGCCGATCTGCAGGCCGAGCTCGACGACGTCGAGGACGAGTTCGTCGACCTGATGGAAGAGCTGCTCGACGAGAGCGAGGGCGAGGAGGACGACGACGACGCCGGCGACCTCGGCGACTTCGAGCCGTTCGCCGACGAGCTGTCCGAGCTCGACACGGTCAGGCTGCGCCCCGACTCCGAGCTGGCCGCTGCCGCCCGCCAGACGCCCCTGGTCGCCAAGGCCCGCGATCTGGCCGTGTGGGTGGGCACAGGGCGCAAGGTGGGCGAGGAGACCTTGCTCACAGACGCGGAGGTCGAAGAGGCGCTGGAGGCCGTCGGCCTGCCCAGGCCCGAGACCGAAGGGCCCGTCTCCGAGGCCGTGCCCCAGCTGTGGAACATCTGGAACCTCGCCGTCGACCTCGAGTTCCTCGAGCCGGGCGAGGGCGGCACCGTCACCGTCCAGGACGACACCGCCGAGTGGCCGTTCGACGACGACGAGGACGTGCTCGACGCGTGGATGCTCGGCCTCCACTCCGTCGACTACGGCGACCCCGAGCTCGACGACGACGACCTCACCATGGCGCTGGCCGGCCTGACCAGGGGCGTGCTCGTCCGGCTGCTGCTGGCCGGCGGCTCGCGCGAGATCGACGGGCTCGCCCGCGAGCTGGGCGAGGCCGCCGCCGACCTCGACGAGCTGGGCGGCGACGCCTGGGAGGCGGCCGGCGACGACCCGCTGGCGTCCTCCATCGAGTGGCTGACCGGCTACGGCATGGTCGAGCGCGACGGCGACGTGCTGCGTCTCACCCCGCTCGGCACCGAGGGCGTCGTCCACCTCATCGACGACGCCGACATCGAGGTCGACGCCCGCCCGGCGATCGACTCCATGAGCGCCCACGAGCTGCTCGCGCTCAGCGCCGAGCTGCCCGAGGAGGAGGCCGACGCCGAGTTCGCGGCCTGGATGCGGCTGCGCGAGCCCGCCAAGGCCGCCGAGGAGCTGCTGGCCGCCGCGGCCGAGGACGACAGCGACGCGCTCATCAGGGTGCAGGCCGCGAGCGTGGTCGGCACGCTGGGCGAGGCCGCCGTGCCGGCCTGGCAGGCGGCACTCGACCACCCCTCGCTGCGCCCCTACGCGGCCACCCACCTCAGCCAGCTGGAGGTCGAGGACGCGCCGGAGCCGACGCCCGACGACACCCACTGGCTCATCCTCGACATGTGGACGATCTCGGCCGGTCTCGGCCGCTCCGAGTTCGTCAGCAGCCTGCGCGACATCGGGCCCGACATGGTCAACGACCTGCTCGAGGTGATCTGGAAGATCCCGCACGCGCACGTGGAGGAGCTGCTCGACCTGATCTCCCAGGTGCACCCCGACAAACAGGTGGCCAAGGCCGCGCGGCGCGCACTCTTCAAGGCCCGCTCGAAGTAGGTTCCGCCGGGTGCCGCCGCGAGGCGGCACCCGGTTTCTTTTTTCTCGCGTACGGAAAACAAAAAGCTCCGGGCTTTGAGCACCGGAGCTGATGTTGCAGACGTAGTCCCGACCGGATTCGAACCGGCGCTACCGCCTTGAGAGGGCGGCGTCCTGGGCCACTAGACGACGGGACCTTCGCGGGCTTGTGACAAGTGGTAGTCCCGACCGGATTCGAACCGGCGCTACCGCCTTGAGAGGGCGGCGTCCTGGGCCACTAGACGACGGGACCCTGTCCACAAGCTGCTGTGCCGGGGGCTTCCCCGGCGACGCAGGTAACTCTACCGCACCTGGAAGACCACACCAAACCGCTTAAGGGCCCATCAGATCGGGCCTGTAGCGGCGGACCCAGTCCCCCATCGGGCCGCGCTGCCACACCGGGTCGAACTCGCCCAGCGGGATCGTCACCTCCGGCCTGCCCGTCGCCGGGTCCACCGGGACGCGCGCCAGGCGGTCCCGCATCCAGGCGGGGATGCGCGGCGGCACCGCGCGCTCGCCCCAGCCGACGAGCCCGACCGAGCGCAGCGCCTGCACCCTGGCCCTCGCTCCCCCCGGCCGTCCCATCCTGCGGGGGTTGGCGAGCTGGGTCTCCACGACGTCGATGCGGGTGACGTCGCGCCAGCGCAGCCACACCCTGAACCCCATCCGGTCGACCAGCTCGACGCCCTCGGGCGAGAAGCGGGCCACGGTGCCCTGGGTGAGACGGCGATGCTTGACGGCCAGGACGCCCACCAGCACGCCGGTCGCGAGCAGGCCGATCAGGACGCCCAGCGGGGTGCTGTTGGTGAGGATCGCGCCCAGGAGGAGCAGGACGAAGAAGAAGAGGATGAGCGGGGCGATGAACGGAGCGAGGAAACGCGGGAAACCCCCCGCGCGGGGTCGAAACTCCACCATAAGACGCCCAACTCTACCGAACTGCCACCGCATGATCACAACCTGCAACCAACCCCCCATCCGATGACCCCGCCGTAGTTCACCAACCGTCCCTCAAAGAGAGGGGCGGACGACCACCCGGCGAAAGGCCGCCGGCAGGCGCCGTTCGGCGATCGTCCCCCAGCGGCAGGCGGGGTAGGCGAACGCCCGGCGAAGGCTGCGGCTTGGGCATCGGCAGGCGTGGTTCGCCGGCCGTTCCCCTGCGGCGGCGTCAGCGGGGGAGGAGGCCGCGGCGGTAGGCTTCGCCGACTGCGGCGGCGCGGTCGCGGACGTCGAGTTTGGCGTAGATGTGCAGCAGGTGCGTTTTGATGCTGGCCTCGCTGATGAACAGGCTCGCCGCTGCCTCCTTGTTCGTGGCGCCTGCGGCCACCAGGCGCAAGACCTCCAGCTCTCGCGGGCTCAGTTGCCCCCTTGCGGGGCGGCGGACCTGGTCGGCGAGGCGGCCGGCCACGGCGGGGGCCAGGACGGTCTCGCCGCGGCTGGTGGCGAGGACGGCGCGGGCCAGGTCGGCGGGCGGGGCGTCCTTGAGGAGGTAGCCGGTGGCGCCCGCTTCCAGCGCGGGCAGGACATCGGTGTCGAACGTGGTCAGCACGAGCACCCGGGGGCCCGTGCCGGCCAGACGGCGGATGGCGGTCATGCCGTCCATGCCGGGCATGCGCAGGTCCATGAGGATGACGTCCGGCGTCAGCTCCCCGGCCAGGCGTACGGCCTCCTCGCCGTCGCCCGCCTCCCCCACCACGACGATCCCGCTCTCGGGGTCACGGGTGAGGGCGGCGCGCAGGCCGTCGCGCACGATCGGGTGATCGTCGGCTATCAGCACCCGCACGGACATGACCGCTCCCCCTCGTCGGCTGCCGGCGCTCGCTCGGGCATGGCCGCTCCCTCTGTCGCGGTACAGCGTCTCATCGGCGCCCGTCCGACGTGGTGGGTGGGATGGCGGGGACGGCGGCGGCGACGGCGGTGCCGTGGCCCGGCTCGGATTCGACGGTCAGAGTGCCGCCCAGGGCGCCGGCGCGCCGGCGCATGCTGTCCAGGCCGAAGCCGTCAGTCGGCCGCTGCGGCGGGAAACCGCGGCCGTCGTCTCGGATGTCCAGAAGGATGAGATCGTCGGTGTACGTCAGGGTGAGGCCCGTCCTGGTGGCGTTCGCGTGCTTGGCGACGTTGGCCAGGGCCTCCTGGGCGATGCGGAACAGGGCGGACTCCACGTCGGCGGCCAGGGCGACCGGCGTGCCGGTGACCTCGAAGCGCAGGTCGACGCCCGCCGTCTCGGCCCACGACCTGGCCATGTGGTGCAGGGCCTGGGGCAGGTCGGTGCGTCCGAGTGGCTCGGGGCGCAGAGCGCTGATCGAGCGGCGGGTCTCGGCCAGGCCGCGCCGGGCCAGCGCGGCGGCCCTGTCGAGGTGCTCACGGGCCGGCCCGCCGGCGGCATGACCGGCGGCGTCGAGCTGGCCGATCAGGGCCACGAGGTCCTGGGCGAGCGTGTCGTGGATCTCGCCGGCCACGCGATGCCGCTCGTCCAGGACGCCCGCCCGCCTGGCCTGGTCGAGGAGGCGGGCGTTCAGCTCGGCGTTCTCGTCCATGGCGGCGCGCAGGCGCTGGACGAGACGGCGGCGCCTGTCGTGCTCGGCGGAGACGTACCAGCCGGCGGCCACCAGCGGCAGGGCCACGCCGGCGAGCACCGCGAGCAGGGTGTCACGCGCGCCTGGCCCGGCCTGTACGGCGACGTTGACCAGGGCCGTCAGCGTGACGCCCGCCATGACCAGCCGGGCCGGGAACATGGCGATCGCCAGCGGGTAGCCGATCGAGGCGAACACGATGAACGCCGGGGCCTTGAGCGTCAGCCCGGCGGCGATGGCCAGCAGGACGAGGACGTGGCCGACGACGAGCGCCCGCTGCCGCTCCCGTACGGGATGGAGCCACGCGACCGGCACCAGCCACACCGCCGCCACCACCGCCAGGAACGGCCACGGCACGCTCCCCCACAACGCCTCCACGCTCAGAGGCCCCTGGGCCGTCCCCGCTGCGAGGGGACCGGCCAGCCAGGAAGGCAGGCCGAGGGTGGTGCCGGCGTCGGGGGCTCCCCCTGGTTCGGCGAGGGCGGTCACCAGTGAGCTGACGGCGAGCAGCGCATAGGCCAGCACGGCGAACACCCACCGCTCACGCCCCTGCCCACCGGCGGGCGGCCTCCGCGGCTCGGAGCCGCCACCCCGGGGCGGTGTCCGCGGCCGGGAGCCGTCAGGCGGTGTCCGCGGGTCGGGGGTGTCGGAGCTGGTCATGGGGTTGAGCTTGGCATGGCATCGACCGATCGGTTGATGGCCGGCGTCCACCGGTTCTCGGGCCGGGTGGGCGATGTGGGGACACCGGCGCCGGCGCGAGCATCGAAGGCATGAACACGACGCGCAGAACCGCTCTTCAGCTCGCCGCCGCCGGTGCCCTCGCCTCCACGGCGGTGGTCAAACCCAGGAAGGACGTCACCACGTACGTCTTCGTCTCCGGCTCGAACGGGGTGGCAACGGCCGACCTCGAGCTGACGTCGCGCGGGCACCGCTCCATCGGGGTGGGGCTGCCGGGGCACGGCCCCGAGGAGCAGTTCGTCCGCGCCTACCAGGCGCCGCAGGACCTGGCGGCGCTGGCCACGCTCAAGTCGCCGGTCGCGGGGGTGACGCTCGACGACTACGTGGACGCGACGGTCAAGGTGGTGCGCCAGGTGGCGGAGCACGGGCCGGTGATCCTGGTGGGCGGCAGCCTGGGCGGCGCGACGATCACGAAGGTGGCCGACGCCGTGCCGCACCTCATCGACACCCTCGTGTACGACGCCGCGTACTGCTGCACCCGCCTGCGCTCCCCCAACGACTACACCGCCACTCCTGAAGGCAAGACCAGCCTGGCGGCCAGCCTGGCGAGCGGCATCGTGGCTGACCCCGCGGTGATCGGGGCGCTGCGCGTCAACTGGCGCAGCAACGACCCGGAGTTCCTGGCCGCGGCCAGGAGGACGTTCATGGCGGACGGCACCGAGGGGGAGTTCCTGGCCCTGCTGAACACCCTGCTGCCGGACGAGAGCATGCGGGTGACGTCCGCCGACGCCAGGGGCCGCAAGGAGCGGTGGGGCAGGGTGCGCCGGGTCTACATCAGGCACACGAAGGACCGGATGATCCCGCTCGCGCTGCAGGACCGGATGATCAAGGAGGCGGACGCGGCCACGCCGGGCAACCGGTTCGAGGTTTTCTCGGTGGCCGCCACGCACGCGCCGACGGCTCGGGCGTACAAGGAGATCTCGGAAATTCTGCATCGGCTGGCGAAATGAAAAAACGGACGCCTCACCGGGGAGACATCCGTTCATATGCTGGGGTACCAGGACTCGAACCTAGACTAACTGAACCAGAATCAGTCGTGCTGCCAATTACACCATACCCCACCGCTGCGATCTCCTCGCGGAGCGCGCTTTGGCGACGTCCGAAAGAATAGCCCAGCTCCGGGGCTAAGACCAAAACGAATGTCCCGGCCCCCCTCCACTGCTCCCACCGGGTCCCCGTCCGTGCCAAGCTGAAGGGGACAAAACACCACGTGGAGGAGCCCAAGCGTTGGCCGAGAATCCGTTCTTCGCCCCTAGCGATCTGCCGTACGAGCTGCCGCCCTTCGCCGCGATCCGGGAAGAGCACTACCTGCCCGCGTTCGAGCGCGGCATGGCCGAGCAGCTCGCGGAGGTCGAAGCCATCGCCGGCAGCAGCGAGCCGCCGACGTTCGACAACACGATCGCCGCTCTCGAACGGTCGGGCAGGATCCTCGACCGTACGGCCACGGTCTTCTTCAGCGTCGCCGCGTCCAACACCACGGACGGCATCATGGAGATCGAGAAGCAGATCTCCCCGCAACTGACCCGGCACAGCGACGCGATCCGGCTCAACCGGCCGCTGTGGGCCCGCATCAAGCAGGTCGCCACGGAGGACCCCGAGGAGTCGTGGCTGCTGGAGAAATACCGCCAAGACTTCATCAGGGCCGGCGCCGACCTGTCCGAGCCCGAGCAGGAGCGCCTGCGCGCGCTCAACGAGGAGCTGTCGCGGCTGTCCACCGAGTTCGCGCAGAGCCTGCTCAAGGCGACCACGGAGTCGGCGCTGGTCGTGACGGACCCGAAGGAGCTCGACGGGTTCGACGAGGCCAAGATCGCCTCGCTGCGCCAGGACGACGGCACGTACGTCCTGCCGCTGCTGAACTTCACCGCCCAGCCGGGCCTGTCCCAGCTGACCGACCGTGACGTGCGCCGCCGCCTGTACGAGCTGAGCGTCGGCCGCGCCCCGGGCAACTTCACGCTGGCGGCCAGGATGGCGGCGCTGCGGGCGGAGCGGGCGCAGCTGCTCGGGTTCCCGACGCACGCCGCGTACACCGTGGCCGACCAGACGGCCAAGACCGTCGAGGCGGTCGAGGAGATGCTCGGCCAGCTCGTCGGCCCCGCCGTGCGCAACGCCGAGAAGGAGGCCGAGGCGCTGGCGGAGCAGGCCGGGTTCCCGATCGAGCCGTGGGACTGGCCCTACTACTCCGAGAAGGTACGCCAGGCGCGCTACGAGTTCGACGGCGCGGCCATGCGGCCGTACTTCGAGCTCAACAGGGTCTACCGCGACGGCGTGTTCTTCGCGGCGACCAAGCTGTACGGCATCACCTTCGCCGAGCGGCCTGACCTGGGCGGCTACCACGAGGACGTGAGCGTGTTCGAGGTGTCGGACGAGGACGGCAGCCCGCTCGGGCTGTTCGTGCTCGACCCGTACGCGCGGCCGAACAAGCGCGGCGGCGCGTGGATGAACAACCTGGTCGACCAGTCGTTCCTGTTCGGGCTGAAGCCGGTCGTCATCAACAACCTCAACGTCACCAAGCCGGCCTCGGGGCCGACGCTGCTGACGTACGACGAGGTCAGCACCGCCTTTCACGAGTTCGGTCACGCGCTGCACGGATTGTTCTCGCAGGTGCGCTTCCCCCGCGTGTCGGGCACGAGCGTGCCGCGCGACTTCGTGGAGTACCCGTCGCAGGTCAACGAGATGTGGGTGACCTGGCCCGAGGTGCTGGCCAACTACGCCAAGCACTACGAGACGGGCGAGCCGATGCCGGCGGAGCTGGTGGCGAAGCTGGAGGCGGCCGAGAAGTTCAACCAGGGCTTCCAGACCGTCGAATATCTGGCCGCCACGCTGCTCGACTGGGCCTGGCACAAGCTGGCGCCCGGCGAGACCGTGGACGACCCTGAGGCGTTCGAGGCCGCCGCGCTGGAGGCGGCGGGGATCGCGTTCGCGCTGGTCCGGCCGCGTTACCGGACCAACTACTTCGCGCACATCTTCTCGGGCGGCTACGCGGCCGGCTATTACTCCTACATCTGGAGCGAGGTGCTGGACGCGGAGAGCGTGGAGTGGTTCAAGGAGAACGGCGGGCTCACCAGGGCGAACGGTGACCACTTCCGCCGTGAGCTGCTGTCGCGGGGCGGCAGCATCGACCCGCTGACGGCGTTCAGGAACTTCAGGGGGCGCGAGGCCGGCATCGGGCCGCTGCTGGCCCGCCGCGGCCTCGTCTGACGTCGCCGGCTGGTGGACGTGATGCCGCCACCCGGGCCTGGCCCGGGTGGCGGCATCGGCGTCAGCCGCGCAGGCGGGCCAGGGCGGCGCGCAGGCGCTCCTGCGTGCGCTCGCGGCCCAGCACCTCGATCGACTCGAACAGCGGAAGTCCGACCGTACGGCCGGTGACGGCCACCCGGACGGGGGCCTGCGCCTTGCCGAGCTTGAGCCCGTGGGCCGTGCCGACCTCTTCGAGCGCCTGTTTGAGCGACTCGGGGTCCCAGCTCACGCTCTCGAGGCGGTCGAGGTAGCCGGTGAGGATCTCTTCAGGGGAGTTCTTCATCGCCTTGTCCCACGACGCCTGGTCGAAGACGGGCTCGTCGAGGAAGAGGAAGTCGACGTTCTGCCGGATCTCCGACAGCACCGCGATGCGGGTCTGGGCCAGCCCGGCGACCTTGCTGAACAGCTCACGGTCCCACGACGGGTCGAGGTAGGGGGCGCAGCGCTCCTCGAACGTCTCCAGCGGCAGCGCCCGGATGTACTCGCCGTTGAACGCGCGCAGCTTCTTCTCGTCGAAGAACGCGCTGGCGGAGTTGACGTCCTCCAGCCGGAACAGCGGGACCATCTCCGACCACGGCATGATCTCGCGGTCTTCCCCGGGGCCCCAGCCGAGCAGCATGAGGTAGTTGACCATCGCCTCGGCGAGGTAGCCCTCGTCGCGGTAGCTCTCCAGGGCGACCTTGTCGCGGCGCTTGGACAGCTTTTTCCGCTGCTCGTTGACGATGACCGGCAGGTGGGCCCAGACCGGCGGGTTGGCGCCCAGGGCGGGCCAGAGCAGCATCTGCTTGGCGGCGTTGCCGAGGTGCTCCTCGCCGCGTACGACGTGGGTGATGTTCTGGGTGATGTCGTCGACCGCGTTGGCCAGCACGTAGAGGGGCGAGCCGTCGGTGCGGGCGATGACGAAGTCTTCCTGCGCCTCGTTGGGGAACTCGACGTTGCCGCGGATGCGGTCGGCCACCACCGTGACGCCCTCGTCGGGCGTGCGGAAGCGGACGGCGCCCTGCGTCAGGCCGCGCTCGCGGCAGAAGCCGTCGTAGCCGCGGTGCTCGGAGCCGGTGCGGGCGACCAGCGTCTCGCGGGTGCAGTCGCAGTAGTAGGCCCGGCCGTCGGCCAGCAGCTTGGCCACCGCCTCGCGGTGCTGCGGCTCGTAGGCCGACTGGAAGTAGGGGCCTTCGAAGACGGGGTTGGTGCCGTTGATGCCGATCCAGTCGAGGGCGGAGATGATGCCCTCGGTCCACTCGGGGCGGTTCCTCGACGCGTCGGTGTCCTCGATGCGCAGCACGAAACGGCCGCCCGACTGCACGGCCAGCGCCCAGTTGAACAGCGCGGTGCGGGCGCCGCCCACGTGAAACATGCCGGTTGGGGACGGGGCGAACCGCACCCGTACTTCAGTCACGGGAGACCACCTTGTTCGTGAGTGTGCCGATGCCTTCGATGCCGACGCTGACCTCGTCGCCGATCTCAAGGGGGCCGACGCCCGCCGGGGTGCCGGTCAGGATGACGTCGCCGGGGATCAGCGTCATGACCGCGCTGACGTAGGCGACCAGCGCCGGGATGTCGTTGATGAGCTGGCTCGTGCGGCCGCTCTGCCGGATCTCGCCGTTGACCGTGGTGGTCAGCGCCAGGTCGCTCGCGTCGAGATCGGTCTGGATCCACGGCCCGAGCGGGCAGAACGTGTCGAACCCCTTGGCCCGGGTGAACTGCACGTCCTTCTTCTGCAGGTCGCGGGCGGTGACGTCGTTGGCGCAGGTGTAGCCGAAGATGACGTCCTTGACCCGCTCGACCGGGACCTCGCGGCAGAGGCGGCCGATGACGACGGCCAGCTCGCCTTCGTAGTCGACGCGGTCGGACAGCGACGTGGGGTAGGCGATGTTCTCGCCGTGGCCGATGACCGTGGTGGACGGCTTGATGAAGATGAGCGGCTCTTCCGGAACCTCGTTGCCCAGCTCGGCCGCGTGCTCGGCGTAGTTTCTGCCGATGGCGACCACCTTGCTCGGCAGCATCGGGGCCAGCAGTTTCACCTGGGACAGCGGGAACCGCTCGCCGGTGAACTGCACCTGACCGAACGGGTGACCGGAGATCGCGGAGACGAACTCCTCGCCGGGACCGCCCTCGACCACGCCGAACGAGACGCCTTCGCCTGTGGAGAACCTCGCTATACGCACCCGTCAAGGCTATCGCCGCCGCCGGCGGGGTCCGCCCACCTCGGGATCGGCCTGCCCACGACGGGTCACGAACTGTCAATTTATAGGCCCTAAGTCCGTCTTGTCAGGCTTCGGTTGTACAGAGGGGGTTATGTCGCCTTATGAGAGATAACACCTTTGTTGGGGGTGACGGATCGTGTCTGAGACGATGTCCGGCCGGCCGGGTACGGCCGGCGGCGCGGCGACGGTTCCGCGGGCCAGGACGCAGGAGAGCGTGCCGGGCGGCGCGACCTCGCTGGTCACGGAGAAGGGCACCACGAGCATCGACGACGGGGTCGTCGCCAAGATCGCCGGGCTCGCCGCCCGGGAGGTGTCGGGCGTGCACGCCATGGGCGCGGGCGCGGCGCGGGCGTTCGGCAGCGTACGGGGGATCGTCGGCGGGGACCCGAACGTCTCCCAGGGCGTGTCGGTCGAGGTGGGCGAGCGCCAGGCGGCCGTCGACCTCGATCTGGTCGCCGAGTACGGAACCGCGATCCCCGAGCTGGCGGCGGCCGTCCGCAAGAACGTGATCGGGGCCGTCGAGCGGATGTGCGGCCTCGAGGTGACGGAGGTGAACATCAGGGTGGACGACGTCCACCTCCCCGAACAGGACCGAGGCAGAGACACCGGCCACTCCCAGGACCGCGGCAGCGACGCGGACCAGGAACCCCGCGTCCGATGACCCCGTCCCCACCCGGCTCGGCAGCGGACCCGGCAGAGGCGGCCGGCCCCACGGGCCCGGCCGACTCCGCGTCCGGTTCTGCGGCTGCGGGGGCGGCGCCTGAGGCCGGTGAGGAGGAGACCGCGCGGGACCTCGCGGAGCGGGTTCGTGCCTGTGACGGGGTGGTCCGGTTGTCCGGGGGGTCGTTCGGGACGGTGGCGACGTACCTGCCGGGCGAGCGGCTCGTCGGCGTGTCGGTGCGGGAGCGGGCGGTCGAGGTCGCCATCGTCGCCACGCTCGGCAGGCCGTTGCCCGAGACCGCCGACGAGGTGCGGCGGGCCGTCGCGGACCTGGCCGGTGACCGTCCCGTGCACGTGCGGGTGGACGACATCGTCGTGGAGGGAACATGAACAACAGTCAGTTGACGCCGCTCGTCGGCATGGCCGCCGGCATCGCGCTCGGGTTCGCGGGGGCGTTCGGGGGGCTGGGCGCGTTCCTGCTCGTCCTGGTGCTCGGCGCGATCGGGTTCCTGGTCGGCCGGATCATCGAGACCGGCGAGATCAACCTGTCGGGTCTGACGGTGAAGCGGAAATGACCGTACTGTCCACCGTTCCCGCGCAGCGTCCCGCTCCCCCGCCGGCTCCCGAGCTGCGCGGGCGCACGGAGATCTCCGACCGGGTGGTCACCAAGATCGCCTGCATGGCGGCCAGGGAGGTGCCTGAGGTGCGTGACGTGCAGCTCCGTACGCTGCCCTGGGCGCGCCCGTCCGGCGGCGAGGTGCGCAAGGGGCAGACCACGCTGCGGCTCTCGGTCAGCGTCGCCTACCCGGCGCCGCTGCACGCGGTGGCGGCCCGGCTCAGGGAGCACGTGACCCGCCGCGTCGCCGCCCAGACCGGCCTGACCGTCGCCCGCCTCGACATCACGATGACCGACCTGGGCGGTGACCTGCCATGAGCGGCTCAGACCCGGAGATCTGCGCCATCCCACCCGACCCACCCGGAAAGGGCCACATTTCCGGACGGCACAGCGAGCAGGGGCACGTCGGCGACGGGGGCCCAAGCGCCGAGCCGGCGGGGGCGCATCGGGCGGGGATTGAGGTGCCGCCGTCGAAGGCCGCCGATCGGGCGGCGGTGCGGGCGTTCCGGCCGGCTCGGAGGGTTCCCGCCGTTGTGGTCTCGGCGCTGCTCGCGGTGGGCAGTCTGCTCCTGCTGCTGGAGATCGTCTCTGGGCTGGTCGGGAGGCCGTTGCGGTGGATTCCGTACGACAGGATGCTGGCCTGGGCGTCCACCACCTCTTGGTCGGATCCGCTGGTTCTGCTCGGTGCGGCGCTCGTGACGTTGATCGGCGTCGCGCTGCTGCTGACGGCGCTGGTGCCGGGACGGCCGCGGATGGTGCCGGTGCGCAGTGGTGACCCTGATCTGATCATCGGGTTGCGGCCCAGGAGCGTGGCCCGGGCCCTGGCGCATGCGGCTGAGCAGGTGCCCGGGGTGCGGTCGGCGCGGGGGAAGCTGCGCGGGCAGACGTTCGCGGTCACGCCCACCACGTACGGCGGGAACGTCGACCAGGACGTGCGCGGCGCCGTACTGAGCAGGCTCGCCGGATACGACCTGGTTCATCCCTACCGGGTCGCGGTCAGGGGGCGACGATGAACGCGCGGACCCGGCGCGGCAACCGGCTCGGCCTCGGGCTGGTGGGCCTGGTGCTGACGCTGCTCGGCGGCGCGGCGCTGGCCCGCGGGCTGGGCATGCTCCCGCAGGACTGGGCCCCGGCGCGGACGCCGATCGTGGACGGCTACGTGACGGGGTTCTTCGCCCGTGGCGGCCCCGCGCTGTGGTGGCTGGCCGCGCTGGCGTCGCTGGTCGTGGCGGTGCTGGCGGTGCGCTGGCTGCTCGTACAGGGCCGCAGGCAGACCCACCGTACGCTGCGCATCGAGGACGGCCCCAGCGGCGTCACCGAGATCTCGGCGGGCGGGATGGCGCAGGCGGTGGCGGCGGACGTGGCGTCCAGCCCCGCCGTGCTGAGCGCCGACGCGAACCTGGTGGGCCCGCCCGCCAGGCCCGAGGTACGCCTGCGGGTCGTCGCCGACGAGTCGGTGCCGATCGCCGAGCTGAGCCGGCACCTGTCGGCCGTGGCGCTGCCGCACATGCGCGACGCGCTGGACCGAGATCGGGTGCCGGCGGTGGCCCGCGTTAGCCTGGAGCCCTCACCCGCGCCACACCGTGACGTGCGCTGACGAGAGGGGTCCTGCGATGTCCGTCGTGAAGATCAACGTGCTGACCGTGCCGGCCGAGATGCGCGAGGAGCTCGAACGCCGCTTCGCCGGCCGCGCCGGGATGGTGGAGGCGGCCGACGGGTTCGAGTGGTTCGAGCTGCTGCGTCCTGTGGACGGGACCGAGCGCTACCTGGTCTACACCCGCTGGCGCAGCGAGGAGGACTTCCAGAAGTGGCAGCAGGGCGAGGCGTTCCAGCGCGGCCACGCCCAGGCCGCCGGCGAACGCCCCACCGGCCCCGCCGCCCAGGCGTCCGCCCAGGCGTCCGCTCAGGCACAGGGCCACGGTCATGGGCACGGCCACGGCGGCCCGGCCGCGACCGGCTCCGAGGTGTGGACCTTCGAGGTGGCCGAGAGCGCCGGCCCCAAGGCTTAGCGCCCGCACCACCTCACGAAGACCCCGCGTAAGACCCGCGCCGGGTGGCGCGGGCTCGGGCGTCAGCCGTCCAACGGGTTGTGGATGATGCGGTCGACGATGCCGTTGCGGACGAAGCGGGCCGCGAAGCTGGACGGCTTGCGGGCGCCCTGGTCGGCGATGCACACGCTGAACTCCTTGGCGATCTGCAGCCGCGGATAGCGCGCCAGCACCTCCTGCCGCACGAGGGCGGGGAGGTCAGAGGTGTTGCGGCCGGAGATGTCCATGCCGGTGGACAGTTCGAGCAGGTGTCCCTCGGGGTCCTCGTCCACGGGCACCTCGTCCCACATGTGCCGGACGATCACCTCGGCGGCCCGGTCGCGCCGCTCGGGCGACCAGCCGGCGCCCGCGCAGAACGCCCAGGCCACGTGGCCGCCGGCCTCCTCGTACGGGACGGTGTGGCTGTCGTACTCGGCGACCAGGCCGATGTCGTGCAGCATGGCGGCCACGTACAGCAGCTCCGCGTCGAAGGCGATGCCGTTGTCCTGCGCGTACGCCGCCGCCCACAGGTAGGCCCGGATGGAGTGGTTGAGCAGGGAGGGCGAGTGGTAGCGGGTGGCCACTTCGAGCGCGCCCCGGCAGGCGGGCGTGTCGGGTATCACCAGGTCGTCGAGTTTCACATGCACCAGCATGCCGTGCCGGGCGATGCCGGTGGAGCATCGGGCGGCTAACAAATGGGGCATTCGGCTTGACCCTATGATCGTCGGTTCGAAAGCATGTCCCGCCCTCATCGTTTTGTCCCGGAAGGAACTGGCGTGCGCCGGCTCGCGATACCCCTTGCCCTCACGCTCGCATTAGGAGCCTCGGCAGGCCCTGCTCAAGCCTCCGAGACGACAAAGGACACGGTGAAGGACAAGGTGACTCGGACGGCCGAGTGCCAGGGCGACTGGCTGCCCGCCACGCCCACCGCCGAGGACGTCATGAAGGGCGAGATCTCGCTGGTCGGCCTGCCGGCGTACCAGCTGGGCAAGAAGATCAAGTGGACGGCGAGCCCGTACCGCAACCGCTCATGGGAGTACGTCTTCCAGTCGCTGCGCTGGATGGGCACCCTCGTCGTCCAGTACGAGAACACCGGCGAGCAGCGCTACCTCGACCGCGCCGTCGAGATCACCAAGGACTGGGTGGCACGCAACAAGTACGGCGCCCGCGGCACCCCCTCGTACGTGTGGAAGGACCACCCGGTCTCGCTGCGCACCCAGCCACTGCTCTGCCTGAGCAGGCACGTGAACGAGAAGTGGCTCAAGGACAGCCTGGCCGTGCACGCCAAGCTCCTGGCGAACCCGCGGCTGTACAAGAAGGGCCACAACCACGGCATCGACCAGGACATCGCACTCATGGGCATCGGCTGCCGCTTCGGCCGCAAGGACTGGGCGAACCTGGCCGCCAAGCGCCTGACCGGCACCGTGAAGCTCGACGTGGACGCGCAGGGCGCGCTGATGGAGCAGGCGCCGCGCTACGCCGTCTACGTCTACGGCCGCCTCCAGGTCGCGATGACGAACATGAAGGCGTGCAAGCGCAAGGTGCCGGGCGAGATCTCCCGGCGGACCGAGGCGTTGAAGGACTTCATCGCCCACGCCACGATGCCCAACGGCTACATGGCCCCGCTCGGCGACGGCAGTGCGGAGACCGAGCCCAAGATGGAGACGGGCACGCCGAAGCAGGAGGTCAAGACCTACCGGGCCGGGTACGTCTTCGGCCGCACGAAGTGGGACGACCCCGAGTCGGCGTACTACTCGATCAGGTTCGGCCCCGGCATGAAGTTCCACGGCCACGAGGACCACCTGGGCGTCACCTATTACGCGCAGGGCCGCGACATCCTCATGGACGGCGGCTTCCACTCCTACGAGAAGAGCTCCTACCGCTATTGGACGCTCTCCCCCGAGGCGCACAACGTCCCGACGGTGGTGGGCGCCCGCTTCCGTCCGCGCACGGCCAGCAAGCTCGCCAAGACGTCGTACGGTAAGGACCGCCAGGCGTTCCGGCTGACCGACAAGGCGTACGGGGTGAGCCGTACCAGGTCGGTGCTGGTCGACCACGGGGACGACCTGATGGCGGTGTACGACACGGCCTCGGGCGGCAAGAAGGTGCGCAACATCTGGCGCTTCGCGCCCTCGCTCAAGCTCATCTCGAAGGGCGGCGGCAAGGTGGTGCTGGGCGACGGCAAGTTCAGGGTGACGCTGCTGCAGCTCGACTCGTCGTGCTCCCGGGTCGGGGGGCAGAAGGTCGAGCGGGGCGGGAAGCTCGGCTGGGTGTCGCCGGCGTACCTGTCGAAGCAGCGGACCAACGTCGTCGTCTCGCCGGCCGCGAAGTCGCTGCTGACGGTGATCGTGCCGGGCACCGACTCGCCGAAGGTGTCGTGCTCGGGCGGCAAGGTCAAGGTGAACGGGGTGTCGTTCGCGGCCAAGGTGCTTTGAGCGTCGGGCCCCTTCCGCAAGGGGCCCGGCCTGGGTCAGCAGTCGTGGCCGGCCCGCAGCAGGCCGTACGTGACCGCCTGCTCCAGCGCCTGCCAGGAGGCGTCGATGATGTTCTCCGCCACCCCGACCGTGGCCCAGTCGGCGGTGTCGTCGCTGGAGGTGATGAGCACGCGGGTGACGGCGTCGGTGCCGTGGGCGCCCTCCAGGATGCGGACCTTGTAGTCGACCAGGGCGAGCTTGGCCAGCTCGGGGTAGAGCCGCTCCAGCGCGAGCCGGACGGCCTTGTCGAGGGCGTTGACGGGGCCGTTGCCCTCGCCGGTGGCGACGATGCGCTCGCCCTTGGCGTGCAGCTTGACGGTGGCCTCGCTGACCAGCTCGCCGCCCTTGGTGCGCTCGACGATGACCCGCCACGACTCGACCTCGAAGTGGCGCTTGCGCTCGCCTTCGACGGTGTCGCGCAGCAGCAGCTCGAAGGAGGCGTCGGCGGCCTCGAAGGTGAAGCCACGCGACTCGAGGTCCTTGACCCGCTCGACGAGCGTCTTGGTGTGCTCGGGGGTCAGCTCGTAGCCCAGCTCGCGGCCCTTGAGCTCGACGGAGGCGCGGCCGGCCATGTCGGAGACGAGCATGCGCATGTCGTTGCCGACCTGGGCGGGGTCGATGTGCTGGTAGAGGTTGGGGTCGACCTTGATGGCGCTGGCGTGCAGGCCGGCCTTGTGGGCGAAGGCGGAGGCGCCGACGTAGGGGGCGTGGGAGTTGGGGGTGACGTTGGTGACCTCGGTGATCGCGTGCGCGATGCGGGTCATGTCGGCCAGCGACTGCTCGGGCACGAGGTCGAAGCCGCGCTTGAGCTGGAGGTTGGCGACGACGGTGAAGAGGTTGGCGTTGCCCGAGCGCTCGCCGTATCCGTTGGCGCAGCCCTGCACGTGGGTGGCGCCGGCCTTGACCGCGGCCAGCGTGTTGGCGACGGCGCAGCCGGTGTCGTCGTGGCAGTGGATGCCGACGCGGGCGCTCGTACGGACGGCCTCCTGGACGATCTCGGCCAGCTCGTCGGGCAGCATGCCGCCGTTGGTGTCGCACAGGGCGATGACGTCGGCCCCCGCCTCGGCGGCGGTCCTGACGACCTCCAGCGCGTACGCCGGGTTGGAGCGGTAGCCGTCGAAGAAGTGCTCGGCGTCGAGGAAGACGCGCTGGCCCTCCGCACGCAGGTGGGAGACCGTGTCGCGGATCATCGCGAGGTTCTCCTGGAGCGTCGTGCGGAGAGCCAGCTCCACGTGCCGGTCGTGGCTCTTGGCGACAAGGGTCACGACCGGCGCGCCGGATTCGCGCAAGGCGGCCACCAGGGGGTCGTCGGCGGCCTGCACACCTGCCCGGCGGGTCGCGCCGAACGCGGCGAGTTGCGCGTGCTTCAGGTCGAGCTCTGTTCGGGCCAGCCTGAAGAACTCGGTGTCCTTGGGGTTGGCGCCGGGCCAGCCCCCCTCGATGAAGCCGACGCCCAGGCCGTCCAGGTGACGAGCGACGGCGAGCTTGTCGGCGACGGTGAGGTTGAGCCCCTCCTGTTGCGCGCCGTCGCGTAGCGTCGTGTCGTAGACGTGGAAGCGGTCGTCGGCCATGAGTCTCTCTTCTCTGCGGAAGCTTCTCTGCGAAGGACGGTTCTCGGGAAAACCCGGGAAAACAAAAAGACCCCTCACGGACGTGAGAGGTCTGCGCGCTGGCGGTGTCCCGGTATCAGCCAGCGCGCCTGCCGATAATGAGCAGACCGTAGAACATGGTGCCGCCCAGTCTGCCACACGGATTCACCATCTGGCACACCGGTCTCACTCCCTGGGACACGGCACGGTGGGGACGGTCACACCTGGACGCCGATGCCTCCGGTGATCAGGCGCTCGATCGCGGCGGCGTCGAACACCTCGCCGCCCAGCATCTGGCCGTCGAGCAGCACGGTCGGCGTACCCTCCAGCGGGATCCTGGCCGTCTGCGCCAGGTGCGCCTCCGCGTACGTCTGCGACTTCACGCAGTCGTCCACCGACGCTCCGGCCTTCCTGGCCGCCGCCGACAGCTCCTCGACCGTGAAGCCCGAGGCCACGCCGTGCGGGGCGGGCTGCATGGCGTACACGGCGTCCCTGAAGGCCAGCCAGTTCTCCTCCGGTACGCAGCGCGCGGCCGCGGCGGCGCGGACCGAGTTGGAGCGCATGGGCTCGTCCCGGAAGATCGTGACGGTGTGGAAGACGACCTTCACCTTGCCCTCCCTGGCCAGGCGCTGGACCGTCGCGTCGACCTTGGTGTGCATGTCCTTGCACACCGGACAGTCGAAGTCCTCGAACACGTCGAGCACCGGAGCGTCGCTGCCCAGGTCGGCCAGGATCATCGAGCCGTCCGCCTGCCTGCTCAGCTGCACCCCGTCGGACGACGCGCCGGGCTGGGAGAACGCCAGCACCCCGAGTACGGCGATCGCCGCGAAGGCCGCCACGACCGCCATCAACCGCTTCTTCATGAGCCCACTCTCACCTTTGTCGATCGCGCAGACCCTATCGGAAGCGGAGACAACGGCCGTCACGCGCGTACGGCCCCGGCGCGCCGGGCAGGTTCGCCTGCGGGGGATGAATCTGCGGGGGATGAAGGGGGATCAGCCATGCGATACGTGACACTGGGCCGCGAGGGCCCGACGGTCTCGGCCCTGGGGTTCGGCGCGATGACGCTGGCGCCCAGGGTGTACGGCGACGTGAGCGAGCCGGAGGCGACGCAGGCGCTCCTGGCGGCGCTGGACGCGGGCGTCACGTTCGTCGACACCGCCGACATCTACGGCGCCGGGCACAGCGAGACCCTGATCGGGCGGGTGCTGCGGGGCCACAGGGACGAGGTGGTGCTGGCGACGAAGTTCGGCGGGAACTCCGACGATCAGGGCAGGCTGGTGCCGGGCATGGGCCGGCCCGAGTACCTCCGCAGGGCCCTGGAGGCCAGCCTCGACCGCCTGCGTACGGACCGGGTGGACCTCTACTACCTGCACAGACTCGACCCCACGACGCCCGTCGAGGAGACGATGGGCGCGCTGGCCGAGCTGGTCCAGGCCGGGGACATCCGGTACGTCGGCCTGTCGGAGGTGTCGGCGGCGACGCTGCGGCGGGCCTGCGCCGTCCACCCGGTGACCGCCCTGCAGACCGAGTACTCGCTGTTCCACCGCTACCCGGAGCAGGACGTGCGCCCGGCCTGCGACGAGCTGGGCGTCGGGTTCGTGGCCTACAGCCCGCTCGGGCGCGGCCTGCTCGGCGGCACGATCAGGGGCAGGGGGTCGCTGGAGGAGGGCGACTGGCGCCGGGGCAACCCGCGCTTCCAGGAGGGCAACCTGGACCGCAACGTGGAACTGGCCGACGCCGTGGCGGGCCTGGCCGGCGAGGTGGGGCTGCCGGTGGCGCAGCTCGCGCTGGCCTGGCTCGTGCACCGCGGCGCGGTGCCGATCCCGGGGACGCGCCGGGCCGAGAACGCGCGGGCCAACGCCGCGGCCGCCGACGTCACCCTCGACGAGGAGACGGTACGGCGGCTCGAGGCGCTGGTGCCGCCCGGCACGGTGGCCGGCGAGCGCGGCAACGCCGCCTACCTGGCCAACCTCGACACCTGACGTTCCCGCCGGCGTCAGGCGATCTTGTGGACCCAGTTGTGGGTGTCGGGGCGGGCGCCGTACTGGATGCCGACCAGTTCCTCGCGCACCCGCATCGTGACCGGGCCGGGCGTGCCGTCGCCGACCGTCCACGAGCGGTCGGCGCCCTTGACCGTGCCGACCGGCGTCACCACGGCCGCGGTGCCGCACGCGAACACCTCGGTCAGCTCGCCGCTCTCGCAGCCGGCCTGCCACTCGTCCACGCTGATCAGCCGCTCCTCGGTCTCCAGGCCGAGGTCGCCGGCCAGCTCCAGGATGGAGTCGCGGGTGATGCCGGGCAGCAGCGTGCCGGTGAGCGCCGGGGTGACGAGCTTGCCGCCGAGGACGAAGAACAGGTTCATCCCGCCCATCTCCTCGACGTAGCGGTGCTCGTGCGCGTCGAGCCAGACGACCTGGTCGCAGCCGTTCTCGACGGCCTGCCGCTGCGCCACGAAGGCCGCGGCGTAGTTGCCGCCGCACTTGGCGAAGCCGGTGCCGCCGGGCGCGGCCCGCGTGTACTCGGTGGACAGCCAGACGGAGACGGGCTTGATGCCGCCGGTGAAGTAGGAGGCCGCCGGAGAGGCGATCACCATGTACCGGTACGTCTTCGACGGGTAGTTGACCCCGAGCCCCGCCTGCGTGGCGATCATGAAGGGCCGCAGGTAGAGGCTGTGCCCCTCGGTGGTGGGCACGTACTCCTTGTCGGTGCTGACGAGCAGCTCCAGCGACTCGACGAACGTCTCCTCGGGCAGCTCCGGCATGGCCATGCGCTGGGCGGAGCGGTTGAAGCGGGCGGCGTTGGCGTAGGGGCGGAACGTCACGATCGAGCCGTTGGCCTGCCGGTACGCCTTGAGCCCCTCGAAGAGCTCCTGGGCGTAGTGGAAGACCGCGGTGGCCGGGTCGAGGACGAGCGGCCCGTACGCCTCGAGGCGCGCGTCGTGCCAGCCCTTACCCTCGGTGAAGTCGATCGAGATCATGTGATCGGTGAAGACCTGCCCGAACCCGGGGGTCGCCAGTACCTGCTCCCGCTCGGCCGCGGTGCGAGCATGGTCGGATAGCTGCACGTCGAAGCTGAGCTTCTGAGCGATGGTCATGACGTCGGTCCTTCTCTCTGCGATCTACCGAAAACTACCGGAAGCTGCCCGCTGTCTGCGGTTCTGCGACTGCCGCGAGGGGCGGCCGCGCCGGGAGGCAGTCCGTACTTCCTATTGTCTCGCTATATGGGATGGCAAGGGGTCAACGGGGGATATAGCCCCCATTTCTCCGTACAGGAACACGAAAAAGCGCCCGGCAGTCCGCTCAGGGCCGCCGGGCGCTCGTGATCGGGCTAGGCGGTCCTAGCCGGATACTCGCGCGGTGATGTCGTCGCCGATCTGCCGCGTGCCGCGCGGGGCGGAGCCCGCGACGCGCGCCGCGATGTCGTCGGCGACGGCCTGCTCCACCCTGGCCGCCTCGGCGCTCAGGCCGAGGTGGTCGAGGAGCATGGCGACGGAGAGGATGGTCGCGGTCGGGTCGGCCTTGCCCTGGCCCGCGATGTCGGGCGCGCTGCCGTGGACCGGCTCGAACATGCTGGGCGCGGCGCCGTCGGGGTTGATGTTGCCGCTGGCGGCCAGGCCGATGCCGCCCGCGATGGCGGCGCCGAGGTCGGTGATGATGTCGCCGAAGAGGTTGTCGGTGACCACCACGTCGAAGCGCTCGGGCTGGGTGACGAAGAACATCGAGGCCGCGTCGATGTGGGAGTAGTCGACGGCGATCTCGGGGTAGTCGGCGGCGACCCGGTTGACGGTGCGCTGCCACAGGTCGCCCGCGAAGGTGAGGACGTTCGTCTTGTGGACGAGCGTGAGCTTCTTGCGCGGGCGCGACTGAGCTTTCTCGAAGGCGTAGCGGACCACGCGCTCGACGCCGTGTGCGGTGTTGAGCGACTCCTGCGTGGCGATCTCGTGCGGGGTGCCGCGCCGCATGGCGCCGCCGGTGCCGGCGTAGAGGCCCTCGGTGCCCTCGCGGACGACGATCATGTCGATCTTCTCGGGCGGGGTGTCGGCCAGCGGGGTGCGCACGCCGGGGAACAGCTTGACCGGGCGCAGGTTGACGTAGTGATCGAACTCGAACCGCAGCCGCAGCAGCAGGTCGCGCTCCAGGACGCCGGGCGGCACGCTGGGGTCTCCGACGGCGCCGAGCAGGATGGCGTCGTAGCCGCGCAGCTCGTGGAGCACCGAGTCGGGCAACGTCTCGCCGGTGCGGTGATAGCGCGCGGCGCCCAGGTCGTAGTGGGTGGGCTCGATCTTGGTGCCCACGGCCTCCAGGACCTTGAGCCCTTCTGCGACGACCTCGGTGCCGATGCCGTCACCGGGGATGACAGCCAGGCGGATGTTACGCGACTCCATGGGCGGTACCTTACCGGCTCGTCTCGACTGACGAACACATCATCTCATTTTCCGGACGTCCGATTTTGCATGTATTGCGACCTTTTGACCGATTCGTTAGAGTCCGTCAGGCCTAATCCACGCAGCAGGTGCGTGGAGCCGGGGACCCACCTCCCCCAGGGGCGAATCGGCTTCGCCGTAGGGCTGTCTTCCAGGCCCGAGCCCGTCAGCTAACCCGGCCGGCCGCATGGAAGGACAGACCCCTGTCTCGCATCGCCATCGCCCTGGCGGGTGTCGCCGCCGGGCTCATCGTGTGCCCCCCTCCGGCCTCCGCCGCGCCGACGCCCGCCGGCCCCGGTGAAAGCCGCCACTCCCCCGACACGAACTCCGACCCCGACACGAAATCCGGCCCCGAAACGAACGCGGCCGGCTCGATCACCCTGACCGGTCCCGAGGTCAAGCGCATCCAGCAGAAGCGCGCGCCCAAGCCGGCCTGGAAGACCGCCCTCAGGTTCGCGATGCACCAGCGCGGCATCCCGTACGTGTGGGGCGGCACCAGCCGCAGCGGGTACGACTGCTCCGGGCTCATGCTCAGGGCGTACCAGAAGGCGGGGGTCCACCTGCCGCGCACCGCCGCCGAGCAGTACAACGCGTTCTCCCGGAAAATCAGCTGGAACCATCTCAAGCCCGGTGACCTGGTCTTCTTCAGCGGACTCGGTCACGTGGGCATGATCTCCAAGCCCGGCTACATGGTGCACGCGCCGCACTCGGGCGACGTGGTGAAGGAGGAGAAGCTCTCCGACTGGCGCCGGCAGGCGTTCGTCGGAGCGGTCAGGCCCGACCGCGAGGGCGTCCGCCAGTGGCGCGAGCTGCAGAAACGGCGCGATGACCCCGCTCCGTCGATGCTGACCGCGACCCTCTGACCTGACACCACCCGGACGAGCGGCCCCGTGCGAGCGAGCGCGGGGCCGTTCTGGGCTCACCTGCTCTGGGGGGCTCCGCCGTTGTCACGCCGGTCGAGGGCCATCTGGACGGCCTCGGCCGCCTCGTCCTCTTGGTCCTCGGCACGGTTGAAGGCATACATCTCGTACATGTGGCTCATCTCGCTTCGCGGACGTGTTCCTGAGAAAGGGGGAAGCCGGACTCCGGTCGCGAGCCCGACCGGGCCTGAATCTCGTGGTCCGGGTCACGGACCGGACGAAGGGACTTGACGGCCGACGCATACGCCGCTCACCGCGGCGGGTCGTCGACCTGCCCTAACAGGCCCCGCCGCGGCAGGTAATGAGTACGAGAACCTGGCGCATCACCGGCTACAGTACCCGAGGACAGTGCTTGGATGTCCTACTATCTCGCATGCTGAGACAGAAAAGGGCCGCCACCCGAAACGGGTGACGGCCCTGCGCAGGTCAGAGGGTCAGTCCTCCAGGTCGACCGAGCGGCCGCTCTCGGCGCCGATCTCGGCGCCGATCTGCTCGACCACCTCGGCCGGGATCGCCGAGTCGACGGTCAGCGCGATGAGCGCCTTGCCGCCCTTGACGTCACGGGCCACCTGCATCGAGGCGATGTTGATGCCGTGCTCGCCGAGCAGCCGGCCGACCACGCCGACGACGCCGGGGCGGTCGGTGTAGGTGTAGAAGCACAGGTGGGCCGTCGGCTCGATCTCCATCTCGAAGCCGTTGACCTCGACGATCTTGGTGATCTGGCGCGGCCCGGACAGCGTGCCCGACACCGAGACCGTGCGGCCGTCGGCCAGCACGCCGCGCACGGTCACCAGGTTGCGCCAGTCGGGGCTCTCGGAGCTGGTGACCAGCTCGACCGCGATGCCGCGGTCCTTGGCCAGCAGCGGCGCGTTGACGTAGGTGACCTGCTCCTCGACCACGTCGGCGAAGACGCCCTTGAGCGCGGCCAGCTCGATCACCCGCACGTCCTGGGCGGCGATCTCGCCGCGCACCTCGACGTCGAGCTTGGTGGCCACCTCGCCGGCCAGCGCGGTGAAGACCCGGCCCAGCTTCTCGGCCAGCGGCAGGCCCGGCTTGACGTCCTCGGCCACCGCGCCGCCCTGGACGTTGACCGCGTCGGGCACGAACTCGCCCGCCAGCGCCAGCTTCACGCTGCGCGCGACCTGGGTGCCGGCCTTCTCCTGAGCCTCGTGGGTGGAGGCGCCGAGGTGGGGCGTGACGACGACCTGGTCGAGCTCGAACAGCGGGCTGTCGGTGCACGGCTCCTTGGCGAAGACGTCCAGGCCGGCTCCCGCGACCCGGCCCTCCTTGATCGCCGCGTAGAGGGCGCCCTCGTCGACGATGCCGCCGCGCGCGACGTTGACGATCCGCACGCTGGGCTTGACCTGGTGCAGCTCACGGTCGCCGATGAGCCCGACGGTCTCCTTGGACTTGGGCAGGTGGACGGTGATGAAGTCGGCCTGCTTGAGCACCTCGTCGAGGCTGACCAGCCGGACGCCCATCTGCGCGGCGCGGGCCGGCGGCAGGTAGGGGTCGTAGGCGATCAGCTCGACCCCGAACGGCGCCAGCCGCTGGGCCACGAGCTGGCCGATCTTGCCGAGGCCGAGGATGCCGACGACCTTCTCGTCGAGCTCGACACCGGTGTACTTCGAGCGCTTCCACTCACCGTTCTTCAGCGCGGCGTGGGCCTGGGCCGTGTTGCGCGCGCTGGCCAGGATGAGCGCGATGGTCTGCTCGGCGGCGCTGGTGATGTTGGAGGTCGGAGCGTTGACGACCATGACGCCGGCCTTGGTGGCCGCCTCGACGTCGACGTTGTCGAGGCCGACCCCCGCGCGGGCGACCACCCGCAGCTTCGGCGCGGCGGCGATGGCCTCGGCGTCGACCTGCGTGGCGGAGCGGACGATGAGCGCGTCAACGTCGGCGAGGGCGGGCAGCAGCTGGGAACGGTCGGCGCCGTCGGTGTGGCGGACCTCGAAATCAGCGCCGAGTACGGCGAGACCGGCCTCGGACAGCTCCTCTGCGACCAGAACGACGGGCTTGTTCACTGGTGTGGATCCTTAAGGCAGGGCGGGCTTGGGAGGGACACGTCCACGGATCCCCCCGGCGGTCCCACAGAGTCTATCGGGCGCTTGTGAACGCGTTCACGAGAGACTCACGATGTGAGACGGGAGGCCCTGTACCCAGCAGAGTGGAAAGTCATCCACGCCGCTCCCATCTTTGTCTTGATCGGGAGATTTATTCGCCATTAGCCTGATAAGCCGTGGCCGACTACCTATGGTTCGTCATATGAGCATCGGGAATCCTGCGCTTGCCGACGTGCTCGCCCAGCATGGCACTCCGCACCGCCTGCTGGGCGCTCTTGCCGACGGTGGAGTCCTGGTGGCAGTGCGACCAGATCGTTCCGTGGTCCTCGGGACCACTCAAGTAGGTGACCGGGTGCTGCTGGGCTACACCAGCCCCGCCACCTACGCCCGGCACCGCGGAAGCCATTCGCTGTCGGCCTGCGACGCCGACACCATCCTGGACATCCAGCGCGTCACCGGAGTGCGCGAGATCGTGATCGACGCGGCAGGCCCGGCCGCCGCGGCCGTGCCCATCGACGATCTCCAACGTTTCCTCACCACGACGCGCACGGGGCCCACGCCCGTGCTGTCGGGGGCGGCCCCCGCCGCCTACGCCACGGGCGCGATGGCCACCGTGTCACGCGGCGCCGCGCTCGCGCAGGTGGCTCCCCCGTCCCCCGAGGCCCCCGCGCTGCCGTGGGTGCCCGCGCCGCGGCCGCACCTGTCGGGGCCGATGCAGCAGGTGGACCCCGGCTACCGGCGGTGCACGCATCCGATCCTGCCCGCGCTGCGGCAGGCCATCGCGTACCTGCTGATGGACTTCCCGCTCGTGCACCACGTCTGGATCAGCGAGGCCCGCACGGCGTCCGGAGCTCCCGGGATCATGCTGCACGTCAAGGTGCACATGTCCGCGGCGGAGGACGTCGTACGCGACCTGCACCGCCTCGTACGCGCCCGGCTGCCGCAGTTCGCCGCCTCAGGGGCGCCGATCCTGATGGCCAGGGTCGCCGACGCGCGCAGCGAGCGCCGGATGATCGAGATCGGCGCGCACGTGGTCTGCGCCAGCGTGAACGACTGACCGGCGGAGGGCTCGCGAAAGTGGGCCCTCCCCAACGAGCCCTCGCTCGGTTTCAATGAGGTAATGATCACACCGGGGGTGGGCACGGCCACCGTCCCGAAAGGCGTGCGGTTCGGTTATGGGATCGGGTCGTTCTGCACCTCGACTGTCAACGCGGTGCCCGGCCTGCTGCTGCTGTTCTACATGACGAACTTCCTCGCGGTGCCCGCGTGGCTGGCCGGTGTGGTGGTGACCGCGCCCAAGATCTGGGACCTGATCATCAACCCGCTCGTCGGGCGCTGGTCGGACCGGACCGTCTCGCGCTGGGGGCCGCGCCGGCCCTGGCTGCTGGCCGGGGCGTGCACGCTGCCGGTCGCCTTCTTCCTGGTGTTCGCCGGGCCGCCGCTGACCGGGGTGCCCGCCGCGCTGTACGTCGGCGCCTGCTTCATGGCCACGGCGACCGCGTACGCGCTGTTCGAGGTGCCGTACAAGGCGATGCCCGGCGAGATGACGCACGACTACCACGAGCGCACGGCGCTGCTGCAGTGGCGGATGGTCTTCATCGGCGCGGCCACCGCGATCAGCGGCGTGCTGGCGCCGGCCATCGCCACCAGCGACGGCGAGCACGGCACGCTGAGCAGCTACCGGACGATGGGCCTGACGATCGCGGTCATCCTGCTCGTCGCCATGCTCGCCTCGTTCCTCGGCACCGCCCGCGCCCCCATGACGGGAGCGCCGGAGCCGGACCGCGGCGGGTGGCGCGAGCAGTTCGCGGCGATCAGGGGGAACCCGGCGTTCATCTGGCTGACCGTGCTGGCCTGCACGCAGATGCTGGCCGTCAGCATGATGCTGGCCGCCGCGCCCTACTTCGCGACGTACACGCTCGGCTCGTCGGGGGCCACCCAGACGCTCTTCGCCGCCCTCGTCGGACCGATCCTGCTGACCATGCCGCTGTGGGTGCGGCTGGCCAGGCGCCTCGACAAGCGCGGCGCGATGGTGCTGGCCACGGTGATGTTCGGCGGCGGCACCACGGCCGCGATCGCCACGCCGCTGTTCGGCTCGGTGTGGGCGCACCTGTGGATCCTGCTGGTCGGCGTCGGCTACGCCGGGGTGCAACTGCTGCAGTTCTCGATGCTGGCGGACGTCATCGCGGCCGACGCGGCGGAGACCGGCAAGCGGCGGGCCGGCGTGCTGACCGGGTTGTGGACGGCCATCGAGAGCGGGGTGAGCGCGTTCGGCGCGCTGATCTTCGGCGTGGTGCTGTCGATCGGCGGGTTCATCGAGTCGGAGCCGAGCCGGCCGGTCGAGCAGCCGGAGAGCGCGGTGACCGCCGTCCTCATCGGGCAGACCGTGATCCCCGCGCTGATCATCTTCTCCTCGGTGCTGATGGTCATGAAGTACCGGCTCAAGGCGCCCGCCGCGCCGGCCCCTGCCGGCGCCGAGTGACCGCCGTCAGGTCCTCCCCTTCGCCTTCCCCTCCGCCCTCCCCTCCGCCACGGCCTCGCAGTGGTCGAGCCAGCGCAGCTCCGCCTCGGCCTTGAAGATCAGCGAGTCGAGGACCAGGCGCTGCGCGAGGCCCTCGCCCGCCCTGCGCTTGGCCCTCGTGTGCTCCTGCAGGGCGCGCATGGTGGCCTCCCGCTGGGTCTGGAGGACGGCGGCGACGTCCACGCCGCCTGCCACCGCCATGGCGATCTTGATGGTCAGCTCGTCTCTGGGGCGGTCGGTCGGGGCGACCGGGGTGCCGTACCAGTGCTCCAGCTCGCGCCGGCCCGGCTCGGTGATCGTGTAGATCGCGCGGCCCTGCTCGTCGGAGCCGCCGGGGGCGACCAGCCCGTCGCGCTCCAGCCGGGCCAGCGTCGTGTAGACCTGGCCGATGTTGAGCGGCCATGTGCCCCCCGTGGACGCCTCGAACTCCACCCTGAGCTGGTAGCCGTAGCGGGGTCCGCCACTCAGCAGGGCGAGCAGTCCGTGCCTGATCGACATGGATACTGACTATGCATACTGAGTATGCTTATCGCAACTCATCCCCGTATTCTGGACAGCGACCGAGGTTCAGGCCGATACTCGCTCTATGAGCTCCACTCATCCGCCCTCTCGCGCCTCAGATGGGGAACGTGACCGTGCGATCGACGAGCTCAGGGACCGCGCCGTCGAGGGCCGCATCTCCCATGACACCTTCGTGGGCCGGGTCGACCAGGCGCTGCGGGCGCGCAGCAGGCACGAGCTCGACGAGCTCGTGGCCGACCTGCCCCGGCGGCCCACCCTCCGGCAGCGGCTGACCGACGCCGTCGCGTCCGTTTCGGAGTTCACCACCCGCCTCCAGGCCGCCTGGCGGCGGCCCAGGCTGCCCCGGCTCGCGCTGCCCGACGACGACCGGCTGCGGTACGTGGTCGGGCGCGGGTCCGCGTGCGACCTCGTCCTGTCCGATCTGACCGTCTCCCGGGTGCACGCCGAGCTGCGGCGCGAGAGCGACGGCGAGTGGATGCTGGTCGACCTCGGCTCGCTCAACGGCACCCGGCTCAACGGCTGGCGCCTGGTGGGGCCCGCGCGCGTGAAGTCAGGCGACGAGGTCGCCTTCGGCGACTGCGGCTTCCTCGTCACCGCCCAGCAACCCAACTGACGCCCCGCGCACACGCCTGCCGGCCGGACCGACGACCGGGCCCACGTGACCGGGCCCACGGCCGGGCCCACGACCGGCCCGACGGACGCGCCGGATGGGCGAGGGACTCCCGATCTCACAACGGCGGGGTCGCGGATAAATACGGATATTTGCGGATTACAGGCTGCCTGCGCTGAATCATGCTCTTCTGCGATCCCCCAGTCACTTGGAGACCCCATGCGGCGCACCTCAGCATCCCTCGTCGCGGGCGCGCTCGTCGCGGCCCTCGCGTGGGCGTCAGGCCCCTCGTCCCCCGCCGTCGCGCTCGACCCCTCCGTGGGTGTGGCGGACCTCACCCAGGACATCAACCAGATCCTCAGCGACTCCCGGCTGACGATCGCCCGCGCGGGCGTCGTGGTCAAGAGCGCCGAGACCGGCGAGGAGCTGTACGCCACCGACGCGGGCAAGCTCCTCATCCCCGCGTCCAACACCAAGCTGTTCACCTCGGCCGCCGCCGCGGAGACGCTCGGACTCGACTACCGCTTCCCCACCACCGTGCTGAGCACCGGCCGCAAGGCGGGCGCCGTGCTGACCGGTGACCTGGTGCTGCGCGGCACCGGCGACCCGACCATGCTGGCCGAGGACTACGAGGCGCTGGCCGCCCAGGTCGCCAAGGCCGGGGTCAAGGTCGTCACCGGCAAGCTGGTGGCCGACGACACGTGGTTCGACGGCCAGCGGCTCGGCAACGACTGGGCGTGGGACGACGAGACCGCCTACTACGCCGCCCCGATCTCGGCGCTGACCGCCTCACCCGACCGCGACTACGACGCGGGCTCGGTGGTCGTGACGGTCTCGGCGAGCGGCGGCAAGGTCAAGGTGACCACGACGCCGGAGACCGACTACCTGAAGATCGTCAACAAGGCAACGGCCGGCGACCAGACGAACGTGCTCATCGAGCGGCAGCACGGCACCCGTACGGTGGTCATCACCGGCACGGTCGCGGGCTCGTACCAGGAGTGGGTGGCGGTCGACGACCCCACCGCGTACGCCGCCTCGCTCTTCCGCAAGGGCCTGGGCAAGCACGGCGTCAAGGTGCTCGGCCCGACCGAGGCGGGCGCGGCGCCGGCGAGCGCGAAGAAGCTGGCCGAGCACGAGTCGATGCCGCTGGGCGAGCTGCTGGTGCCGTTCATGAAGCTGAGCAACAACATCCACGCCGAGATCCTCACCAAGGCGATGGGCCGCAAGGTGTCGGACCACGGCACGTGGTCGGCGGGCCTGAAGGTCACCACCGACTTCGCCAAGGCGAACGGCGTCGAGCTGCTCAACATGCGGGACGGCTCGGGGCTGTCGCGGCGTGACGGCTTCTCGCCGGCCTCGATCGTGCAGCTCCTGTCGTCCGTACGCGGCAGGCCCTGGTTCTCCACCTGGTACGAGTCGCTGCCCATCGCCGGCAACAGCGACAGGTTCACCGGTGGCACGCTGCGCAGCCGCATGCAGGGCACGCCCGCGGCGAACAACGTGCACGCCAAGACCGGCTCGCTGACCGGGGTCACCGCGCTGTCCGGTTACGTGACGAGCGCGGACGGCGAGCCGCTGATCTTCTCGATCATGCTGAACCAGTACCTGTCGGGCTCGCCGAAGGACATCGAAGACAAGATCGCGGTCCGGCTGGCCCAGTTCTCGCGGACGGCGGCGGTCGCCGACACCACGCGGCTCCGTGCGGCGGAGGGCGCCCCGGCGGGCGACCTCGAGTGCTCCTGGATGAAGCCGGCCTCCTGCTGACCGGAGAAAGCCCCGGCGGCCGGCCGCGGACGCGCGGAAGGCCGCCGGGGTTTACCGAGGTGAGGGCGGCTGTCATCACGATTCGGCTACTTGGAGCTCCAGGTTAGTCGGCCATTTCCCTACAAACGCGGCCCAGCCAGGACAGAATTCGACATTGAGCGTCCTTCTGGCCCGCCCGCCGACGCTCACGCAGACCATGGGAGCGAACGGGCTTTCACCGGCCCCACCCCGAGCCGGTATCCCACCGCACGCCCAAGCGCTCCCCTTCGGGCGGACCCGGCCGCGCCTCCCCCCGCACACAGGACCGCGGCCGGGTCCGCATAACACGAGCCAGGCTCATGACCCTTGCGGGCCGTCGGAGAAGCGGGCGAGGACCAGCGACTCGACGACGCCGACCACCGCGTACGCCACGATCGACACCCCCGTGACCACGACGATATCCGCCCACACCTCGTCGTAGCGGAACCCGCCGATCGCCCGCAGGATCTCGGCCCCGATGCCCTCGCCGGTGGCCAGCCACTCGGCAATGAGGGCGCCGATGATCGAGGCGGGCACGGAGATCCGGGCCGAGGCGAAGACCGAGGGCATCGCGGTCGGCACCGCCACCTTGCGCAACACGGTCATCCGCGTGCCGCCGTACGCCATGATCAGGTCGGTCGCCTCCGGCGAGGCGGAGCGCAGGCCGAAGGCGATGTTCACCAGCGCGGGGAAGAACACCACGATGCCGCCGATGACCGCCACCCCGAGCAGCTCGCGCCCGAAGATCAGCGTGATCAGCGGCGTCATCACGACCAGCGGCACCGAGCGCAGCAGCATCGCGACCGGCATGAACGTCTGCTCGACGGTCCTGAACAGCACGAACAGCACGGCCACCACGGTCGCGCCGACCATGCCGGAGACGAAGCCGACGGCGGCGTCCCTGACCGTGATGCCCAGCGCGCCGAACACCGCGTCCCGGTGCTCCTGCGCGGAGGTCAGGTACTCCCAGACCTGCGGCGGCCGCTTGCCCACCAGCGGGCTGATGCCGAACGCCTCCAGCGCCAGCCACCACCCGGCCACGACGATGACGACCGAGGGCGCGAGCGGGCCCACGATGCGCAGCACGGTACGCCCGATCACGGGGCGGCCTCCCCTCGCGACCAGGGCGTGACGACCCTGGCGACCAGCGCGACGATCGCGTAGCCGAGGCCCGCGATGAGGCCCGCGACCAGCGCGAGCCCCCACGTGCGCGGCACCTGGAACTGCTGCTGCGAGACCATCAGGGAGACGCCGAGCCCCTGGTCGTTGCTGCCGAGGTACTCGCCGATGATGGCGCCGAGCAGCGCGGACGGCGCCGAGATCTTCAGCCCGGCGAACGTGCTGGGCAGCGCCGCGATGATCTGGACGTAGCGCAGCCTGGCCAGCCGGCCGCCGCCGTACACGGTGACGAGGTCGAGGCTCGCCCGGTCGGCCGAGCGCAGCCCGAGCAGCGCGCCGATGAGCGTGGTGAAGAAGACGGAGATGGCGGCGAGGAACACCACGGTCGCGTCGCCGCCGAAGACGACGAGCACGATCGGCCCGATGGCGAGCAGCGGGATGCAGTAGCTGATCACCGCGAGCTGCGTGGCGACGGCCTCAAGCCGGGGCACGAGCAGCACCAGCAGGGCCACGGCGATGGCCGGACCGTTGCCCCAAAGGAAGCCCTGGAAGGCGGCCGAGAGGGTGGCGGTGGCGTTGGGGCCGTAGAAGGACCAGCCGTCGCCGGCCATGGAGGCCAGCACCGCGGGCGGGGTGGGCACCGCGCCGCCGTCGGCGAACACGGTGGCGGCCAGCAGCCACCACAGCGCGACCAGGAGGACGACGCCGATCAGGCCCTGGATCCGCCTCATGAGCCGTGCCCGAACAGCAGGTCGCTGAGGTGGTCGTGGAGGGCGTGGAACTCGGGCGTGCGCATCATCTCGGGCGTGCGCGGGCGGGGCAGGTCGATCTCCACCAGCTCGATGACCCGGCCGGGTCGCGGGCTCATGACGGCGACCACGTCCGACAGGAAGACGGCCTCGCCGATGCCGTGGGTGACCATGAGCGTGGTGGCCGGCTTCTCCGTCCAGATGCGCAACAGCTCCAGGTTGAGGCGCTGGCGGGTCATGTCGTCCAAGGCGCCGAACGGCTCGTCGAGCAGCAGCACGCTGGGCTTGACCACCAGCGCGCGGGCGATGGAGACCCGCTGGCGCATGCCGCCGGACAGCTCCGACGGCCGCGCCTTCTCGAAGCCCTCCAGGCCGACGAGCTTGATGAGGTCCTCGACCACGCCCGGCTCGGGTTTGAGGCCGGCGACCTCAAGCGGCAGCCGGATGTTGGCGGCGACGCTGCGCCAGGCCAGCAGCGCGGAGTCCTGGAAGGCGATGCCGAGGTGGTGGCCCTTGCGCAGCTGCTGCGGCGTCTCGCCGTTCACCAGGATCTCGCCGGTGGTGGGCTCCTCAAGGCCGGCGAGGATGCGCAGCACCGTGGACTTGCCGCAGCCGGACGGGCCGAGCAGCGACAGGAACGAGCCCTTCGGCGTCTGGAGGTCGACGTCCTGGACGGCGGTCAGCCCCTTGCCGAACGTCTTGCTCAGCCCGGTGATGCTGATGCCGCTCATGACAGCTTCAGGCTCGGGTCCGCCTGGTAGATCTCGTCGAGGATCGACAGGTCGAAGAGCTGCTCGGCCTTGATGGTGAGGCCCGCCTTGGCCAGCGAGGAGATGTTCTCCTCGATCAGCTCGGGCGTCATCGTGAACAGGCCGTTCTTCTTGGCGTCGGGGGTCACGACCAGGTCGTTCTGCATCTTGGCCTCCTCCGTCTGCTCCTTGACGTCGAGGTTCTGGTCCTTGCCGTAGACGGTGGCGGCCAGCTCGGCGGACTTGGCCGGGTCGGCGACGGCGTCCTTCCAGCCCTTGATCTCGGCGGTCAGGAACGCCTTGAGCTTGTCGCGCTCGTTGTCGATGGTCTCCTGGGTGACCGTGAACGTCTCGGCGACCAGGGGCAGGCCCGCGTCGGCGAGCAGCAGGTACTCGGGGTCGTGGCCCTGCAGGCGCAGATTCACCGGGCCGCTGGTGACGAAGCCGACGTAGCCGTCGAGCTGGCCCGAGGTGAGCATCGACGGATCCGACTGGAACGGCACCCTGGTGACGCTGGAGTCGTCGAGGCCGTTGGCCTTGAGCAGCGCGTTCCAGACCAGCTCGTTGGAGTCCTGGACGCCGATCCGCTTGCCGGCGAGGTCCTTGGCCTCCTTGATCGGGTTCTTGCTCAGCGAGATGATCGCGAACGGGTTCTTCTGGAACGTCGCGCCGACGATCTTCAGCGGGGCGCCCTGGAGGATGGCGGGCGCGGTGATCGTGGGCGCCGACAGGCCCGCCCAGCAGCGGCCGGTGGCCAGGCCCGACTCGACGGAGGTGCCGGAGCCGCCGCCGGACAGCAGCTCGACCTGCGTGAACCCGGCCGCCTTGTAGTAGCCGTTGGTGTCGGCGAAGTACTCGCCGGCGAACTCGACGTTCTTCTTCCAGGAGAGCTGCAGCTTGACCGCCCCGAAGCCGTCGCCGCCGGAGGAGGAGCCGGGCGTGGCGGTGCCGTTGTCGCCGCAGGCGGCCAGACCGAGCGCAAGACCGGCCAGACCTGTCGTCCGCAGGAACGCGCGACGGTCGAAGGTAGCCATAATTCTCCTTGAACGGCGGTGAACCAGCAGGTCAGGACGGTATCTACCGATTATTACCATCGTGTGACGGTCATTTCGGACAATGGGCGGAAGCGGGCACCGCGTACGCGCAAGGCGGGAAAACCGCTGGCGGCCCCTGTAGGTCCCTACGAGAGCGCCCGGCGAGGACCGTAGATCCCTCCAGCCGCCCGGCGGCTCCGGTAGCGTCGAGCGGAAGATGAGACTCGACGGAATCCCCCTTTGGGACGGTACCGAATATCGCGGCCCTGTCGACCTGACGTGGGAGCCCGACCGGATCACCGGCGTCGGCCCCGCCCAGGCCGGGCATGCCGACCTGTGTGTGCTGCCCGGCCTGGTCGACACGCACGTCCACCTCGTCGGCTACGCCGGCGACGGCACGCCGCCCGACTTCGCGACGTGGCCGCTCACCACCACCCGCGACGAGCAGGTGCTGCACGGCGTCGCGCACGCCCAGCGGGCCATGCGCCACGGCGTCACGACGCTGCGCGACCTGGCCGGCGACGAGGCGCAGATCGCGCTGCGGCGGGTCTTCGACGCCGGGGTGCTGCCGGGGCCGCGCATCCAGGTGCACGGCGTGGTGGGGATGACCGCCGGGCACAACGACCTGTTCGTGCCGCCCGCCGTGCCGTCGCCGCTGAGGAAGCCGGTCGCCGACGGTCCTGACGAGTGCCGCAAGCTCGTCCGCACCTGGGCCAGGGCGGGCATGGACGGCATCAAGCTCACGACCAGCGGCGGCGTGCTGTCCATGGGCGACAAGAACGCCTGGCGCAACTACACCCGAGCCGAGATCAGGGCGGTCGTGGACGAGGCCCACGCGCTCGGCATGCCGGTCGCCTCGCACGCCCACTCCGAGGAGGGCATCCGCGTCGCGGTCGAGGAGGGCGTCGACTCGATCGAGCACGGCACGCTGCTCAGCCGCGACCTGGCCGAGACGCTGGCCGCGCGGGGCACTCCCGTGGCGCCGACGCTGCTGATCAACGAGGCCATCGCCGAGGGCCGGGTGCCGGTGACGCCGGAAGCCAGGGCCAAGGCCGCCGAGCTGGTCGCCACCCGCGACGTGCTGCTGGCCCAGGCCGCCGCGCTGGGCGTGCGGTTCGTGCTCGGCACCGACGCCAACGGCCACCACGTGCAGTTCGGCGACCAGCTCGCCGAGGTCGTGCACATGACGCGCATCCTCGGCATGGACGCGGAGTCGGCGCTGCGCGCGGCCACCTCCGACGCGGCCGACGCGCTCGGCATGCCCGTGGGCCGGATCAAGGAGGGCCTGGGCGCCGACCTGGTCGTGCTGCGCGGGCGCCCGTGGGAGACCATCGAGGACCTCGCCACGGAGAACATCGTGGCCGTCGTGTCACGGGGCCGCGTCGTCGCGGGCCGCCTGCCCTGAGCCCTGCCCTGAGCCCTGTCCCGAGCCCTGTCCTGAGCCCTGTCCTGAACGCAGGGCCAGGTACAGGTCCGTACGGTCGCGCATCGACGACATGCGCCGCCCGGTCAGCTCCTCGATGCGCTGCATCCGGTAGCGCAGGGTGTTGACGTGCACGTACAGCTCGTCGGCGGTGCGCTGCCAGGAGCCGCACGTCTCCAGGAACGTGTCCAGCGTGCGCAGCAGCTCGGAGCCGTGCCGGGCGTCGTACTCCTCGACGGGGCCGAGCAGGTGGTCGCGGAAGGAGCGGCGGGTGGTCGCCGGCAGCGCGGCCAGCAGCAGGTCGAAGCTGTCGATGTCGGCCAGCGACATGATCGAGACCGGTCCTGGACCGCTGCGCGCCGACTCCATGCCGCGCCTGGCCGTCTCCAGCGCCTCGCCGAGCTGGGAGACGCTGGCCGCCATCTCGCTGATGCCGGCCGCGATGCTGGTGCCGGGACGGGCGGCGACCAGGGCGCGCAGCTCGTCGGCCAGGCTCTTGCGCGAGGCCCGGCCGTTGACCAGCACCACCGCCTCGTGCGGGGTGCCGCCGACGACGAGGTGGCGGCCCTTCCTGGCCAGCCCTTCGTGCAGCAGCTCGGGCAGGTCCAGCTCGGGCCCGCCGGTCAGGGTGACCGCCATGGCCGCCGTGGGCAGGCCCGGGTCGGCGCCGAGCAGCCGCAGGTGGGCGGAGACCTCGCCGGGCGGGATGCGGCCGAGCACGTCGAGCAGGGTCTGCGCCCTGACCCGCTCGGCCCTGCGCTGCTCGGCGGCGAACCCCTCGGCGGTCACCACCTCCGTGATCGCGCCGAACGCCTGGTCGGGCGCGGCCAGCAGGAGCGGCAGGCGGCGCAGCTCGCACGCCTTGACCAGCTCGGCCGGCAGCTCGCCCAGCACGATCAGGCCGACGACCAGGCCGGCGGCGTCGCTCGCCCACAGCGCGTCGGCGAAGCGCTCGCAGTCGGACGGCTCGGCGTACCAGACGCCGCTGGTCAGGACGAGGTCGCCGGTGCGCAGGTAGCGGCGGGGATCGGGCAGGTCGGTCGGGTAGGCGCGCAGGATCTCTCTGTCGAGGGCGTCGGCACCGGTCACCAGCGTCAGCCTGAGGTCCTCGCGTGCCAGCAGATCCCTCAGCCTCATGAAATCTGATGTTATGCCAGCTCAAGGGGTGAGAGTTCAGAGGTTCGCACGATACCTCCGCTCCGACGGGTCCGGTTTACTCGTGTCATGCGTCCCAAAGCGGAACTCCACCTGCACATCGAGGGCACCCTCGAACCCGGCCTCGTCGTCGAGCTGGCCAGGCGTAACCGGATCGAGCTGCCGACGTACGACGTGGAGGCCATCCGCGCGCGGTACTCCTTCACGAGCCTGCAGTCGTTCCTGGACGTGTACTACGAGAACCTGGCCGTGCTCCGCACGGAGCAGGACTTCTACGACCTGGCCGCCGCCTACCTGCGCAGGGCGGCGGCTCAGGGGGTGCGGCACGCGGAGATCTTCTTCGACCCGCAGGCGCATCTGAGCAGGGGCGTGCCGCTTGAGGTGGTGTTCGGCGGGCTGTCGGCGGCGCTGAAGGACGGCGACGTCCCCGCCGCGCTCATCCTGTGCTTCCTCCGCGATCGGGGGCCGGAGGAGGCCGAGCGGGTGCTGCGGGCGGCGCTGCCGTTCCGTGAGCGGTTCATCGGGGTGGGGCTCGACTCGGCGGAGGTGGGCCATCCGCCGTCGTTGTTCCGCAAGGTGTTCGAGATCGCCGCCGCCGAGGGGCTGCACCGGGTGGCGCACGCGGGCGAGGAGGGCGGGCCCGACTACGTGTGGGAGGCGCTGGACGTGCTGCGCGTCGAGCGGGTGGACCACGGCATCAGGGCGATGGAGGATCCGCAGCTCGTGGCCAGGCTGCGGGCCGAGCGCATCCCGCTGACGGTGTGCCCGCTGTCGAACGTGCGGCTGCGGGTGGTGCCGTCGCTGCGCGACCACATCCTGCCCGCGATGCTGGACGAGGGCCTGCTCGTCACCGTCAACTCCGACGACCCCGCCTACTTCGGCGGCTACGTGGAGGACAACTACGCGGCGCTGAGCAGGGAGCTGGGGATGAGCGACGATCAGCTCGACAGGATCGCCCGCAACTCGTTCGAGGCTTCCTTCGTGTACGAAGGGTGAGCAGGGAGTGAGCAGGGGGTGAGTATGGCGAAGGGGCCCGCCCTCAGCGGGCGGGCCCCTTCGTGCGTGTCCCGTCAGCCGCTCAGCACGGACGAGAGGAGCTGGTTCAGGAGGTCCAGGTCGAGGATGTCGTTGTCCTCACCGAAGTTGTTCCACTCGCCGAAGTCCCACTTGGCATCGTCCTTGCCGTGGTTCGGGCCAGGAAGGATGCGAGTCTGAGAAGACTCGGCCGTGACGACGGGCGACGCGGCGAGCGCGGTACCTCCGAACATGACCATCCCGCCGACGAGCCCGGCCAGGACGAGTCCCTTGCGATACATAGTGTTTCCCCCTGATACCTCTCGACTACTCTCCGTAGCTATCGGAGGAAGATCTGCCCCTCGCCCAAGTTCGACAAACACCCATATTTTCGCTGTTGACCAGGACGAATACGGCGTCTGGCCGAACGAATACCGGAGATCACCTCACTTGACGAGCAGGTGTGCCCCGATGAACCCGAGCGGCCTTCACCCTTGCCGATTCGTGACCGCGCGGCGGGGGCCGCGGAGATCGTACAAGCGGGCTTTCACGGACAAGTCAGAATGACCGGCCCGTCCTCGGTGATGGCGACCGTGTGCTCGACGTGCACGCTCCTGCTGCCGTCGCCCGAGCAGACCGACCAGCCGTCGTCGGCCATGTAGTAGTCGTTGCCGCCCCCGGCCATCAGGCTGGGCTCGATGGCGATCACCAGTCCTGGCCGCAGCCGCAGGCCGCGCCCGGGACGGGCCTCGTTGGGCACCCACGGCGACTCGTGCATGGCCCGGCCGATGCCGTGGCCGCCGAAGTCGTTCTGCATGCCGTAGCCGGCGCCGCGGCCGACCGTGGACATCGCGTGGCCGATGTCGCCCATCTTGCCGCCCGGCCGCGCCGCCTCGATGCCCGCGCCGAGCGTCTCCTCGGCGACCTTGATCAGCTTGAGGTCCTCGGCGCGCGGCGTGCCGACGGTGAAGCTGACCGTGCCGTCGGCGTGCCAGCCGTCCACGTACGCCGCGCAGTCCACGCTGATGAGGTCGCCGTCGCGCAGCCGGTATTGCGTCGGCAGCCCGTGCAGCATCACCCCGTTGACGGAGGTGCAGATGACGCCCGGGTAGGGGGTGGCGCCGAAGGACGGGTGGTAGCCGAGGAACGACGCCCCCGCCTTCGCCTCCTCGATGACGGTCCGTGCCACGTCGTCGAGGTGTTTCAGCGTCACCCCGATGCCGGCCTCCGCCCGCGTGGCGGCGTGCACGGCGGCCACGACCCGGCCCGCCGCACGCATGGCGGCGATCTCCCCGGCTGACTTGAGCTCGATCACGGCTCCTCCTAAGCGATAACTATACCGGTATTATTATCACGCCCCATGGGCATGACGATACCGGGGAGGAGTCACGTGCCGATCAGTCCAGCCCCTTCTTGCCGGGCGTCCAGAAGGGTTTCGTCCGCACGTCCCTGCGCTGCCAGCCGCGCTCGTTCACCAGGTGGGCGCGGACGGCCTGGATCGTGCGGGCCTCCCCCGCGAGGTAGGCGACGCCGGGCTCGTCCGGCAGGTCCAGCTTCCTGACCGCCTCAAGCAGGGTCGGGGACGCGGCCGCCGGTGCGCCGTTCCTGCACACCTCGGCCAGGTCACGGGGCAGCCGGAGATGGTCGCCCGGGCTCTCGGCCTCCACCACGCCGTACGCCGTGGCCTCCCCGGGCAGCGCCCGCAGCATCGCCCCGAACGCCACCGAGGCCGTCTCCTCCCCCGCGAACAGGTGGTAGGGCGCCTCGGGACGCAGCACGAAGCTCCCCTCGGGACGCATGAAGGAGATCTCCCATCCGGGCTCCGCGTTCCTGATCCAGGCGGTCCCCGGCGCGTCGCCGCCGTGGTCGTAGCCGATCAGGTCGATCGACTTCTGCCCGGGGTCGTACCGCCAGATCGAGTACGTCCGCAGCACGCCGCCCAGCGGGCCCCCTTGGCCGACGAGCAGCCGCACGTGCTGGCCCGGCGTCCAGCTCAGCTCGGCGGCGACCGCGATCCTGATCCGCCGCATGCGCGGCGCGACCTGCTCGGTCTCGGCCACCTGCCCGTGACCAGCCACCGGTCGATCAGCCTGCGCGCTAACGGCCTGCTCATGACGACCTCCGCTCGGCGTCGATCCGCTCGATGCGGCGGCGGGCGTCCACGAAGACCTCAAGCACGCCCTCGACCACGCGCGGGTCGCCGTGGGCGCGGGCGAGCGTCTTCACCGCCGCCTTGACCAGGCGCAGCGCCGGGCCGACGATCTCGGCGGCCTCCGGCTCGCCGAACATCCCCCACTGGCTCCTGCTGGCGGCGCGGCCCCACAGCCGCTCGATCTCCTCCCGCTGCTCCTCGACCAGCCGCAGGCCGGCCTCGGTGGCGTGGTGCACCTTGCGCCCGCCCTCGGCGGGCTCGGCGCGGACGAGGCCCTCGTCCTCCAGGAGCTGGAGCGTGGGGTAGATGGAGCCGGCGCTGGGCTCGTAGGTGCCGTTGAAGCGGTCGGCGAGGCGGGTCATGAGCTGGTAGCCGTGGCCGGGCTGCTCGGCGATCAGGGCGAGCACGGCCAGGCGGAGCTCGCCCGGCCCGAAGAAACGGCCCGTCGGGCCGAGCCCGCCCGGGGTGCGGCGTGCGTTCATCATGTCTCGGATGCTATATCGAACGATATATCGGCGCGCATCCCTTTTCAGATGAGGAGGACGATCTTGCCCCTCGCGTGCCGGCCCTCCAGGTGCGCGATGGCGGCGGCGGCCTCCCTCAGCGGGTACGTGCGGTCGATGACCGGGGTGAGCGCGCCCGACTCGGCCAGCTCGCGCAGGGTCGCGAGGTCGGCGGCGTTCTCGCTGGTCATGAACGTGGCGAAGCGGTGACCCGCGAACCGCGACGTGAGGTGCCCGACGACCATGCGGCCTATCGGGCCGAACCAGCGGCCGCCGTCGCCGCTGTTGGGGATCAGCGTCCCGCCCGGCTCAAGCACCCGCCGCAGTGCGCGCAGGGAGTGGTTGCCGACGTTGTCGAGGACGAGGTCGTAGCGCCGGCCTGACGTGGTGAAGTCCTGCCGGGTGTAGTCGATGACGTGGTCGGCGCCCAGGGAGCGGACCAGCTCGACGTTCCCGCCACTGCACACCCCGGTGACCTCGGCCCCGTACGCCTTCGCCAGCCGTACGGCGAACGTGCCGATCCCGCCGGACGCCCCGTTGACCAGCACCCGCCGCCCCTCCCGCACGCCGCCCTTGTCGCGCAGCGCCTGTAAGGCCGTCAGGCCCGACGTGGGGATGGCCGCCGCCTCCTCGTACGCCAGCCCGCCCGGCATCGCGCTCAGGGGCCCGTCGGAGGCCATGGTGACGTACTCGGCGAACGCGCCCCTGCGGCAGCCGTAGACCCGGTCGCCCGGCTGGAACCCGCCGACCCCCTTGCCCACGGCCTCGACCTCCCCCGCGAAGTCGTTGCCCAGCTCGGGGGCCTTCGGCCGGGTGAGCCCCGCGACGGCGCGGAAGGCGTACGGGCTGCCGCGCATGAAGTGCCAGTCGCCCGGGTTGACCGCGGCGGCCCGCACCCTGACCAGCACCTCGCCCTCGCCCGGCACGGGCGCGGGCACCTCGTGCAGCTCGACGACCTCAGGCGGGCCGTAAGCCCGGTAACGGACGGCTTGCATCGTCATAGCGCCCTCTCTTACACCTGAAAAAAAATGTTGACACATGACGACTTTACCTCTCCATGGCCCCCTGTGGGAGGGCACGAAAAAGCGCGGCGGGCGAGGGGTGCTCCCCCTCGCCCGCCGCGCTCAGCCGGATGCGGCCTGGCTCAGCCCTTGAGCCAGCTCATCATCGGACGCAGCGTGGCGCCGGTCTTCTCGATGGCGTCCTCGGAGAGCTCCTCGCGGTAGCGCTTGAACTCCTTCTGGCCGCTGTCGAACTCGTTGACGAGCTGCTGGGCGAAGGTGCCGTCCTGGATCTCGCCCAGGATGCGGCGCATCTCCTGCCGGGTCTCCTCGTTGACCACGCGCGGGCCGCGGGTGTAGCCGCCGTACTCGGCCGTGTCGGAGACCGACCAGTACATCTTGGAGATGCCGCCCTCGTACATGAGGTCGACGATCAGCTTCATCTCGTGCAGGCACTCGAAGTAGGCGACCTCGGGCTGGTAGCCCGCCTCGATGAGGGTGTCGAAGCCGGCCTTGATCAGCTCGGAGACGCCGCCGCACAGCACGGCCTGCTCGCCGAACAGGTCGGTCTCGGTCTCCTCCTTGAACGTCGTGCGCAGCGCGCCGGCGCGGGTGCCGCCGATGCCCTTGGCGTACGACAGGGCGAGGTCGAGCGCCTTGCCGGAGGCGTCCTTCTCGACGGCCACGAGCACCGGGACGCCGCGCCCGGCCTCGAACTGGCGGCGCACGAGGTGGCCGGGGCCCTTGGGGGCCACCATGCAGACGTCGACGCCCTCGGGGGCCTCGATGAGGCCGTAGCGGATGTTCAGGCCGTGGCCGAAGAACAGCGCGTCGCCCTCCACCAGGTTGGGGGCGACGTGCTGGGTGTAGAGGTCGCGCTGGATGTGGTCGGGCGCGAGGATCATCGTGAGGTTGGCCTCTTCGACCGCCTCGGACGGGGTGAGCACCCGCAGGCCGTCGTTCTCCGCCTTCTCGCGGCTCTTGGAGCCCTCGGGCAGGCCGACGCGCACGTCGACACCCGAGTCACGCAGGGAGAGCGCGTGGGCGTGGCCCTGGCTGCCGTACCCCAGCACGGCCACGTGACGTCCCTGGATGATCGAGAGGTCGGCCTGGTCGTCGTAGTAGATCTCGGTCACTTGCTAAAACCTTTCAGGCGGTACGGTCCAGTGCCCTGAGGGACCGGTCGGTGATGGAGCGGGCGCCGCGGCCGATGGCCACCATGCCCGATTGGACGAGTTCTTTGATCCCGAACGGCTCGAGGACCTTCACGAACGCCTCAAGCTTGTCGGGGGTGCCGGTGACCTCGATGGTCACGGCGTCGGCCGCCACGTCCACGCAGCGGGCCCTGAAGAGCTGGACGAGCTCCAGCACGTGGGAGCGGCTCTCCGCGTCGGCCTTGACCTTGATCAGCATCAGCTCGCGCTGCACGGACTGCGACGGGTCCAGCTCGACGATCTTGAGCACGTTCACCAGCTTGTTGAGCTGCTTCGTGACCTGCTCAAGGGGCAGCTCCTCGACGCTCACCACGATCGTGATGCGGGAGATGTCGTCGTGCTCGGTCGGCCCGACGGCGAGGGAGTCGATGTTGAACCCCCTGCGGCTGAACAGCGCGGAGACGCGCGCGAGGACACCCGGCCGGTTCTCGACCAGCACGGACAGCGTGTGACGGCTCATCGCTCGCTCACTCTCCTTCGTGCGCCGCGCGGGCACCGCGTCGCGCTCCTAGTCATCCTCGTTCTCCCACTTCGGCGCCATGTCACGGGCGATCTTGATGTCGTCGTTGCTCGTGCCCGCGGCCACCATGGGCCAGACCATGGCGTCCTGGTGGACGACGAAGTCGACCACGACGGGCACGTCGTTGATCTCCATGGCCTTCTTGATCACGGCGTCCACGTCTTCGGGACGCTCGCAACGCAGGCCCACGCAGCCATATGCCTCGGCCAGCTTGACGAAGTCCGGGATCCGCCGGACCGTCTGCAGGTCGGTGTTGGAGTAGCGCTCGTCGTAGAACAGGGTCTGCCACTGACGAACCATGCCGAGATTACCGTTGTTGATGACCGCGATCTTGATCGGCACACCCTCCAGGGCGCAGGTGGCCAGCTCCTGGTTCGTCATCTGGAAGCAGCCGTCGCCGTCGATGGCCCACACCGTGGCGTCGGGGCGGCCCATCTTCGCGCCCATCGCGGCCGGCACGGCGAAGCCCATCGTGCCGAGGCCGCCGGAGTTGATGAACGTGCCGGGGTTCTCGTAGTGGATGAACTGCGAGGCCCACATCTGGTGCTGGCCGACGCCGGCGATGTAGTAGGTGTCGGGGCCCGCGATGGCGCTCAGGCGCTCCATGACGTACTGCGGGGCCAGCGAGCCGTCCTCGAACTGCTCGTAACCCAGCGGGTAGGTCTCCTTGTAGCCGTTGAGCAGCGTCCACCACTCGTCGTAGTCGCCCTGCTGGCCGGACGCCTGGATCACCGAGACGAGGTCGCTGATGACCTCCTTGCAGTCGCCCACGATCGGCACGTCGGCGTGGCGGTTCTTCGAGATCTCCGCCGGGTCGATGTCGGCGTGCACGACCTTCGCGTGCGGCGCGAACGACGACAGGTTGCCGGTGACCCGGTCGTCGAACCGCACGCCCAGGCCGATGATCAGGTCGGACTTCTGCAGCGCGCCGACCGCCGCGACGCTGCCGTGCATGCCGGGCATGCCCATGTGCTGCGGGTGGCTGTCGGGGAACGTGCCGCGGGCCATCAGGGTGGTGATGACCGGGATGTGCGTCAGCTCGGCGAGCTGACGCAGCTCGGCCGCCGCGCCGGCCTTGTGGACGCCGCCGCCGACGTACAGGACGGGCCTGCGGGACTCGGCGATGAGCTTGGCGGCCTCGCGGATCTGCTTGGAGTGGGGCCTGGTGACCGGGCGGTAGCCGGGCAGCTGCATGGTGGGCGGCCAGCTGAACGTGGTCTCGGCCTGCAGCGCGTCCTTCGAGATGTCCACCAGCACCGGGCCAGGACGCCCCGTCGAGGCGATGTGGAAGGCCTCCATGATCGTACGCGCGATGTCACCGGCATCGGTGATCAGGAAGTTGTGCTTCGTGATCGGCATGGTGATGCCGGAGATGTCGGCTTCCTGAAAAGCGTCGGTGCCGATCATCGGCGCGGCCACCTGTCCGGTGATCGCCACGATCGGCACCGAGTCCATGAACGCGTCGGCGATCGGTGTCACCAGGTTCGTGGCGCCAGGACCGCTGGTCGCCATGCACACCCCGACCTTGCCGGTGGCCTGCGCGTAGCCCTCGGCCGCATGACCCGCACCCTGCTCGTGACGTACGAGCACGTGCCGGACCTTGGTCGAGTCGTAGAGGGGATCGTAGGCCGGAAGAATGGCACCGCCCGGGATCCCGAACACTGTGTCGACTCCGACGTGCTCCAGCGCCCTGACGAGGGCCTGTGCACCTGTCATCCGTTCGGTCATCGGCTCGTTCCTTGCGTGGCTACTCGCTTAAGGACATAAAAAATGCCCCTCTCCGCCGGAACGGCGGGTCTGGGGCGGCGCGCAGGTCGTCGTGCTTCGCTATCGGCCTGCGCGCCGGCGAAGTACTACGAGAATCTCACTGCGAAGCATGGCTTACACGATAGCCGCTCCGAACGCCCCAGTGTCAACTTGGTGGACACATGTCTCAAACCGTGAGACTCGTCCGCATCAGCGAGTCGACCCCGCGCGCCGCCATCGGGCGTGCCACCAGGAAGCCCTGCCCCCGCGTGCAGCCCATCTGCTTCAGCAGCTCGAGCTGCTCAGGACGCTCGATCCCCTCGGCCACCACGATAAGCCCCAGGTCGTGCCCCAGCCGCACGATCGTGCGGGTGAGCAGCGTCAGCGTGTCGTCCTTGCCGAGCCCCGACACGAACGACGGGTCGATCTTGATCATGTCGACGGGGAGCTGGCGCAGGAAGGCCAGCGAGGCGTAGCCGGTGCCGAAGTCGTCGATGGCCAGCCGCACGCCCAGCGAGCGCAGCTCCGACAGCCGCTTGATCGTCTCCTCGGCGTCCTCGACCAGCATCTCCTCGATGACTTCGAGCGTGAGCGACGAGGCGGGCAGCCCGCTCTCGCGCAGGGCCTCCTCGACCGTCTCGACGAACCTGGGCGCCATGATCTGCCGGGCCGACAGGTTCAGCGACAGCCCGATGTCCCACGACGAGGCCCGCCAGGCCGCCACCTCCCTGCACGACTCGCGCAGGATCCACTCGCTGAGCGGCACGATCAGCCCGGTGTCCTCGGCCGGGCCGAGGAACTGCTCCGGCGGCACGAACACCGAGCCGCGCCACCACCGCACCAGGGCCTCCACCGCGGTCACCCGCGACGTGGCCAAATCGACCACCGGCTGGTACTCGATGGCGAACTGCTGCTCGATCAGCGCCCGCTGCAGGTCGGCCGCCAGCTCAAGGCGGCGTACGACGTCGGCGTGCATCTGCGCGGCGAACACCTCGACCCGGCGACCGCCCAGCTCTTTGGAGCGCGCCATGGCCACATCGGCGTTGCGCATCAGGTCGCCGGCCGGCATGCCGTCCTCGGTGAAGGCCACCCCGACGCTCGCCGTCAGCGCCACGTCGCGGTCGGCGACGCGGAACGGCTCCTGCGAGACCGCCCTGACCAGCCGCTCGGCGAGATCGACCGCCACCTGCGCGTCTCCGCCGGTCTCCACCAGCACCGCGAACTCGTCGCCGCCCCACCGGGCCAGCGTGTCGTCCGCGCGTACGGCGCCGCGCAGCCGCCTGGCCGCCTGGCCGAGCAGGTAGTCGCCACTGGCGTGCCCGACCGAGTCGTTGACCGAGGTGAACCCGTCGAGATCGAGGAAGATCACCGCGACGTTGCCCGACGTGCGCCCCGACAGCACCTCCCTGGTGCGCTCCTCGAAGTAGGCGCGGTTGGGCAGCCCCGTCACGCCGTCGTGGAAGGTCAGGTGGGCCACCTGGTTGCGCAGCGCCTCCTCGTCGCTCACGTCGCGCGTGGTGACCAGCAGCAGGTCGTCGCCGCCGACCTGGCGGGTGGCCACCGACTCGGTGGGCCGCCAGGTGCCGTCGGCCGCGCGGACGCGGCAGGCGATCAGGCAGGCGCCCGGCGCCGCCGGCTCGTCGTCGAGGGTCAGGGCGCGCATGGCGACCTGGATGCCCGGCACGTCCTCCGGGTGGATGTAGTCGAAGATCGAGCCGCCCACGACGTCGGCGGGCGCGTAGCCGTACGTCGCCTCGACGCCGGCGCCGATCTCGCGGACGACGCCCTCGTAGTCGCAGGTGAACACCACGTCGCCGGTGCTCTCCGCGAGGTCCATGAGCTGGCGGCGGCCCAGCTTGACCTGGGCGCGCAGGCGTACGTTGGTGGCCGCGAGCACGAACAGGCGGACCAGCAGGAGCAGCACGACCGACGCCTCCAGCGCCGCGACGCCCGCGACCGGCGGCTCCGGGCGGCTGCCCATCTGGTGGATCAGCATCGTGAAGACCGCCACCGCGACCAGCGCGAGCGGCGCCAGGCTGACCGCGTGGCCGATGGCCGGCCGGGTCGCCGCCCTGCCCTTCGGGCCCCACGGCACCGCGGCGAGCAGCAGGAACGCGACCGGCGCGAGCATGACGCTCCACAGCTGCGGCTCGCCTTCGAGCAGCCGGCCCACGGCGGAGCCCACCCCCGCCACCGTCATGGTGGCCAGCACGCCCAGCCCCGCCAGGCCGAGCAGCCAGGACGGCGACTTGCTGGTGACCACCGACGGGATCATGGAGCAGGTCACCAGCAGCGCGATCATCGGCGGCAGCAGGGCCAGGGTGAACCCGACCGGGTCGGCGGAGTCGGCGTAGACGTGCCGCAGCGCCATCACCCAGCCGATGAGAAAAAGCGCGACGGCGCACAGGTAGGAGTCCGTGAGCTGCCGTAAAGCCGTCCTGGCCGGAAACCTGCGGTCGGCGGCGATCAGCGCGCCGCCGGCCGTGACCACGGTGCCGAGCAGGACGAACATGTCCGCGAAGTTGACGACGAAGCCGTCGGCGAACGGCCGCAGCGTGACGCCCGCGGCCCAGATGACCGCGCCGCCGCCCATCCAGCGGGCGCCCGCCGCCGAGGGGCGGTGCGTGGCGACCTGTCGTACCGAGGCGATCAGCAGGGAGGCGGCGGCGATCAGCGCCGCGAGCCCACCGGCGATCGCGCCGGTGATCGTGGCAGGGGTCTGCGCCAGGAGGACGGCGGCGAACGCCACCGCGCCTGCCACCGCCGCGGCGGCCGGCGGCACCCGTGGATCACGCCAGCGGATCACAGTCGTTGCCCATCCCGTCTCGAACTCTGCACCCGCGACCGCCGAAGCCCGGCCGATCACCTTTGCCAGTGTGTGCGGTCGAAGGTGCGCGGGTGGTGACAACGCCGATGTCGTCACCGATCTGATAACCAGACAGACCAATTGCCGCCAAGAGTTCCTTGACAGTGAGTCAGGAACTCCCTGCAAACGTAACCGTACGCACCGAAGGTCACGGACCAGCCACGTTCCGGGATCCTCTCAGTACGCGTCGGTTATGACGTTGACCAGGTCTTCGCCGGCGAGGTAGCGCTCCAGCTGAGCCCGGATGAGACGCAGTGTCCGCCGCTCGGACGCGGGGGTGCTGCCCGCGATGTGCGGCGTGATCAACACGCCCGGCGCGCTCCAGAGGGGGTGGCCCTCGGGCAGCGGCTCGGGCGCGGTCACGTCGAGCGCGGCGCGCAGCCGGCCCGTCTTCAGCTCCGCGAGGAGGGCGTCGGTGTCGACGATCCCGCCCCTGGCCGCGTTGACCAGCACGGCGCCGTCCTTCATGCGTGCGAGGAACGAGGAGTCGACCATGCCGGCGGTGTCGGGGGTGGCCGGGACCAGCAGGACCACCACGTCCGCCTCGGGCAGCAGGGCGGGCAGCTCGTCCATGGCGTGCACGCCGTCGCGAGCCCGCCTCGCCACCCTGACGACCTCCACCTCGAACCCCTCCAGCCGGCGCTCCAGCGCCGACCCGATCGAGCCGTGGCCGACGATCAGCACGCGCGAGTCGGCCAGCACGCCGGTGTGGTGGTAGGTCCACTCGCCCCTGCGCTGCGCGTCCACGAAGCCGGGGAACTCCCTGAGCACCGCGATCATCGCGCCCACCGCCCACTCGGCGGTGCCCGCGTCGTGCACGCCGCGCGCGTTGCACAGCACCGCGCCCTCCGGCATGTGCGGACGGTACGGCTCCACGCCCGCCGTCACCGTCTGCACCAGCCGCAACGACGTCATCCTCGCCAGCGTCCCCGGCACGTCGGGCACGGTCACCAGGGGCGGCACCCACACCTCGACGTCCTCCACGCCGTCCGGCATCGGAATTTTGCTGTGGTAAACGGCGCATTCGACGCCGGGGAGGTCGGAAAGTGCAGCTGCCACCGAATCGGACGGAACCCAGGTCTTCATGCCGAGAACCTTACGACTCCGGGGGCAGGATGGAACACATGAGGAAGCTCTGGACGATCATGCTGCTGGCCGTCCTGACCGCGTGCTCCGCGGGTGACGGCGAGGTGCCGCCCACGGCCGCGGTGTCCGCTGCCGCCGCTCCCGGCGAGCCGAAGGACGTCGCGACCGGGCTGTCCGTGCCGTGGGGGATCGCGTACCTGCCGGGTGGCGACGCGCTCGTCACCGAGCGCGACACCGCCCGGCTGCTCCGCGTCACGCCCGCCGGCCGGGTCACCGAGCTGGCCACCGTCCGGGAGGCGCGGCCCGACGGCGAGGGCGGGCTGATGGGCGTCGCCGTCAAGGACGACCAGGTCTTCCTGTACTACACCGCCGAGACCGGCAACCGCGTCGTGCGCTACCGCCTCGCCGGCGACGCGCTCACCGACGAGCACCTGCTCGTCCGCGACATCCCGAAGGGCGGCATCCACAACGGCGGCCGGCTCGCGTTCGGGCCCGACGGCCACCTGTACGCCACCACCGGCGAGGTCGGGGACGGCGACCTCGCGCAGCAGCGCGACTCGCTCGGAGGCAAGATCCTGCGCATGACCGTGGACGGGGCTCCCGCGCCCGGCAACCCGTTCGGCACCCTCGTCTACAGCTACGGCCACCGCAACGTCCAGGGCCTCGCCTGGGACCCGTCCGGGCGGCTCTACGCCTCGGAGTTCGGCGCGAACACGTGGGACGAGGTGAACCTGATCAGGCCCGGCGGCAACTACGGCTGGCCCGAGGTCGAAGGCCGCGGCTCCGACCGGCGCTACATCAACCCGATCCTGACCTGGCCCACCTCGGACGCCTCCCCCTCGGGCATGGCCTACGCCAACGGCTCGCTGTGGGTCGGCGCCCTGCGCGGCGCGCGTCTGTGGCAGATCCCGCTGAGCCAGGACGGCTCCGCCGGCACCCCGGCCGCCCACTTCACCGACCGTTATGGCCGCCTCCGCGCGGTAGCGTCGGCCCCGGACGGCACCCTGTGGATAGGCACCAGCAACAAGGACGGCCGCGGCTCCCCGAACCCCGGCGACGACCGCCTCATGACCCTGACCCCCTCCTGACCCGGACCCCTGGTCCTTCGGGCTCGTCAACGACGGTCCAGACCGAGCAACTCCGAGACCGTGACGAATCGGTACGACCTGAGAGCCGACGACGAAGAACGTCGCGCGAACGCGCTGCTCGGCGAGCCGGCTGGAAGGTGCGGACGTCCATCAGCTCGTACAGGCCCATCGGCCCAAGGAGGAGGATGGCGAGAAGGGCCACGACAAGCTTGAGCCATCTTCTCCGCACGGGTGGACGGCGGCGCCCCGCCCGGTCCCACTCCTCCGAAGAACCTCAGCCCGCGCCACCCGGCCGGACGATCCTGCGCAAGGTGCCACTCACCCGAAGGACCTCAGCCCTTCCGGAACTGAGGTCCTCCCATACGCCGTTAGCGGGTGCAGACGGTTTGGGGGCGGGGGCGGTACTTGGTGGTGACCTTCTTGTCCTTCTTCAGGATCTCGCCGTCCTTGTGGAAGACGCGGGTCACGTCGACGGTGAAGCCCTGTTCGCCCGTTGTCGGGACGCAATCCGGGGCGGAGCTCACCTCGCGGCGGAACGGGGTGAAGGCGCGCCGTTCCGACTCCACGGCCTCGATCTTGTCATAGCGCTTGACGCCCCACAGCGTGACGGTCACCGACGTCGGCGTGGACGCGGTCTTGATGAGGACCCCGTTCTCCGAGTCGTTGCGCCACTTCAGGTCGGGCTCCGGGTAGAGCAGGGTCGCGTCGCGGCCGACGGGGTAGCTCGAGGAGAAGTGGTCCAGGGGCTGGTGCTCGACGTCGTCGAACCCGGCGAAGTACGCCGCATTGTACATGGTGGTGGCGAACTGCGCCCCGCCTCCGCCGACGACGTTGACCATGCGCCCGCCGACGACCTGCCCGGCCTGGACGTACCCGTCCTCGACGGTCCGCTCCCCGAGCGCGTCGTTGAGCGAGAACGTCTCGCCCGGCCTGACCACGTACCCGTCGAGCTTCTGCGCCATGCGCTGGATGTTCGTGACGCGCGGCTGGCAGCAGTCGAACGTCGTGGTGAACGACGCCGCGATCTCCTTGATGCCGAGCCCCTCGATGCGGGAGGTCTCGACGGTCGGCGCGACGGTGCCGAGCCGGACCGCGACGACCCGGCTGCCGCCCTGGTCGAAGACCTTCTCGGCGTCCCTGGCGAGCAGCTTGTCGTTGACCCCCCGCCCGGGCCGCGAGGGCACGAGGACGGGCCTGCCGTTGACGATCTCGTACGTGGCGTCACGCGGCTGCTGCGCCGCGTCCACCAGGTTGCCCTCGACCTGTTCGAGCACGGCCTTGGCGTTGAACTGGGGCACGAGCCGCCCTTCGCCGTCCACGCCGTACGTGAGGTTCGCGGCGATCATGGCCGGCGGGATCTGCACCTGCTTGGGCCCGAGCGTGAGCGTCAGCGGCGCGGCGACGGCGGCCCTGGCCTTGGTCAGCGCCTCTTCGACGGCCCCCGAGCTGGTGACGGGCTTGGCCGGCCGGAGGGTGAGCACGACGGACCCGCCGCCGCTGAGGAAGGCGTCGCCGATCCTGCGTACGGCGTCCTCGCGGTCGAGCAGCACCCCGTTCGCCGGTGTCCGGGCCTGGGGCTCCAGCCCCGAGTAGGTGATGCGCCCCTCACGGGCGGGCTTGTCGACGGACCCGGCGAGCCCTTCGACGGTCCGCGTGAGCTGGGCGGCGTCCAGGGTGATCTTCGGCGGCAGGTCGGTGGTGCCGGTGAGCCCCCGCCAGACCTCCTCAGGCGTGGGAAACCCGCTGGGCGCCTGGCCGATGGTGCCGACGACGTCGAGTTCGAGCCCGGCCTCGTCGGGCTGGATCGTCTCCTTCTGCCCGCCGATGTCGGCGATGACGGGCTTGCTGAGCTTGCTGGCCAGCTCGGCACGCAGCTTGTCCGCGGCCTTGGTCACCGTCAGCCCGCCGATGTCGACCCCGGCGACCCGGGTGCCGCGCAGCACGGAGCCGGACATGAGCACGGCCGGCACCACGTAGGCGAGCGCGGCCAGGATCACGACCAGCGAGACGATCGCGGGCAGCAGCCGGCGACGGCGGGGCGGCTCCGGCTCGTACGACGACGGGCGCTGCGGCGTCCCGAAGACGGGCGCGGGTTGCGCGGGCTCCTTCTCGGAGGCCATGGGCCAGGGCTGGGCCGGCGGAGCGGCCGGTGGCAGCCCGCCGTTGCCCGGCGTACCGCCCGCGGCGCTCGGGCCTTGGGCCGGTCGGGGCTCCTGACGTTCCGGCGGGCCGAAGATGTCGCGGGAGACCCCGGGGGGCAGCCCTTCGATCCGCGGCTTCCTGGAGACGCCCGACGTGGGTAAGGGCACCGAGGCGAACGGGTCGGTCGGTGATTCGATCGGTCCGGCGTTTCGCACGCCTCAATCTCCTCCCGGTCCGCAGCCAAGTCTCAGGCAACAGTAAGGCACGCAGATCCGCATATGTCACGGGAAATGGCTACGGAAGTGTGTCAACCTAGCCACCGGTAGCGATGTTCGGGCCGTCCAGCGGTGCCGTAACGGGGCCGCAACTCGGCCTGGCCGACCGCGCACAGGTGCTCCAGATAGCGCCGGGCGCTGACCCGCGACAGGCCCGTGAGCTCGGCGGCCTCGGCCGCGGACAGGTCGCCGCCGGCCTCCCGCAGCGTGTCGGCGACCAGCGCGCAGGTGGCCGGCGACAGCCCCTTGGGCATGGGGGCGGCGGACGGCAGGACGCCGAAGAGGCGGTCCACGTCGTCCTGGCGCGCCTCGGGGCCGATGGCGGTCAGGCGTTCGCGGGTGGCGGCGTACTGGCGCAGGCGCTCGGTCAGTGCGGCGGCGGTGAACGGCTTGATGAGGTAGTTGACCGCCCCGCCCCGCATGGCCTCCCTGACCGTGGGCACGTCACGGGCGGCGCTGATCATGAGGACGTCCACGTCGTGCAGCGCCTTGAGCACCTCCAGGCCCGACATGTCGGGCAGGTAGATGTCGAGCAGCACCAGGTCGGGCCGCAGCTCCCTCGCGGCGGCGAGCGCGTCGGCGCCGCTGTGGGCGACCGAGACCACCTCGAAGCCGGGCACGCGGCGCACGTAGCCGCTGTGGATGCGGGCCACCATGAAGTCGTCGTCCACCACGAGGACGCGGATGTCCCGATCGGTCATGAGACCGCCCTCGCAGGAAGCAGCGTGCGGCCGCTCACGAGGCGGCCCTCGCCGGGAGCAGGGCGGTGAAGACCGCGCCGCCGCTGTTGCGTACCCGCACCCACCCGCCCCGGCGCAGGCACGCCTGCCGGGTGAGCGCCAGCCCCAGCCCGCGCGGCCCCGAATGGGCGGCCTTGGTGGTGAAGCCCTCCCTGAAGACCTCCCCCACCAGCTCGGGCGCGATGCCGGGGCCCGAGTCGCCGACCCGCACGTGTAAGCCGTCCGCGTCGGCCCGTACCGAGACCTCGATCGTGCCCTCCGCGCCGTCGAGCGCGTCGATGGCGTTGGCGACCAGGTTGCCGACCACCAGGACCGCGTCGCGCGGGTCGCCGAGCACGCCCTCGGGCACCGAGGAGTCGCCGGAGAGCACGAGCCTGGCCCCGCGCTCGGCCGCCTCGGCCGACTTGGCCATGAGCAAGGCCGCGAGGGTCGGGTCCTGGACGCGTTCGCGCAGGTCGATGGCGTTGGTGTGGTGGGTGCTGCGGGTGATGAAGCCGATCGCGGCCTCGTGCTCGCCGAGTTCGAGGAGGCCGACCACGGTGTGCATGCGGTTGGCGAACTCGTGCGCCTGCGCCCGCAGCGCGTCCGTGGCGCTGCTGGTGTCGTCCAGCTCGCGGGCCAGGCGGACCAGCTCCGTACGGTCGCGCAGGGTGACCACCCAGCCGAGCTGGCGGCCGCGTACCCAGACGGGGGTGCGGTTGAGCACCAGCACCCGCTCGCCGTGCAGCACGACGCGGTCCTCGCCGGGGTCGGCGCCGCCGAGCACGTCCCGCATGCGGTCGGAGACGGCCATCCTGGTGAGGTCCTCGCCGACGTCGCCGAGCAGCTCGCGGGCGGCGTCGTTGACCAGCGTGACGCGCCCGTCCATGTCGAGGGCGAGCACGCCCTCCTTGACGCCGTGCAGCACGCCCTCGCGCTGCTCGAGCAGCGCGCCGATCTCGCGCGGCTCCAGCCCGAACGTCTGCCTGCGCACCCGCGCCGTGATGAACGCCGCCAGCGCCAGCCCCGCGAGCAGCACCGCCAGGGCGGTCCAGATGAGCGGCGGCAGGGCGTCGGAGAGCTGGCTGATGACCGTGGTCTCCAGCACGCCGACGGAGACCAGGCCGATGATCTCGCCGTACTCGTCCCTGATGGGCGTCTTGCCCCTGACCGTGGTGCCGATCGTGCCCGTCTCGGTGCCGACCCAGCTCCTGCCGGTCCGCAGGACCGTGCTGCCGTCGGTCGACAACCGCTTGCCGATCAGCGAGGCGTTGGGGTGGGCGTAGCGCCGCTGGGCGGTGTTGGCGATCACCACGTAGTCGGCGCCGGTCTCCTGCTGCACGCTCATCGCCAGCGGCTGCAGCACGCTCTCCGGGTGCTCCAGCTCGAACGCCTCGCGTACCTGCGGCAGCGCGGCCACCGACTGCGCGATCGCCAGGGCGCGCTGCTCGTGCAGCGCGTCCAGCTGGTCGCGGGTGTGCTCCGCCCACACGCCTGCCGTGCCCCCGACGGCGAGCAGCACGATCACCATCTGGAGCGCGAACAGCTGGGTCCCGAGGGAGGCGTCACGAACCCGTCTCACCCTGCACATGGAAACAAACGGAGGTCACGTCCGGGTCGCGACCAATACGACCACTACGACGGCAACCACGCAAAGGCTCGACGCCGGCGGGGAACGGACCTCACCATGCCAGTCCTGACGACTGTGAGATCCCCCCTTGGAGTGATCATGCGCTTGCGCGTATTCGCCGCCCTCGCGGCACTCTCCCTCGGCGCGCTGACGGCCTGCGGCGACACGGGCGGCGGCGGCACGTCCGCGAACGCCACGCTGCGCATCATGGCCCCCGCCGCGCCGGGCGGAGGCTGGGACCAGACCTCCCGCGTGGCCGAGCAGGCGCTCAAGGCCGCCGACCCGCAGCGCAAGGTCGAGGTGTACAACGTGCCGGGCGCCGGCGGCACGATCGGCCTGGCCCAGCTCGCCGGCGAGAAGGGCAACGGCAACCTGCTGATGACGATGGGCCTGGTCATGGTGGGCGCCATCGAGCAGAACAAGTCGAAGGTCTCGCTGGCCGAGACCACGCCCATCGCCAAGCTGACCGAGGAGTACGAGATCGTCGTCGTCCCGGCCGAGTCCCCGTTCAAGTCGCTGGCCGACATGGTCGCGGCCTGGAAGGCCGACCCGGCGAAGGTGTCGATCTCGGGCGGCTCGGCGGGCGGCACCGACCACATCGTGGCCGGCCTGATGGCCAAGGCCGCCGGCGTCGACCCCAAGCAGGTCAACTACATCGCGCACTCCGGCGGCGGCGAGGCGCTGAACGAGCTGCTCGGCAACAAGGTCAGCGCCGGCATCTCGGGAGTGGGCGAGTTCGCCGAGCACGTGAAGTCCGGCAAGCTGCGGGCGCTGGGCGTCACCTCCGGCGAGCGGCTGCCCGACCTGGACGCCCCCACGCTGAAGGAGGCCGGCCTCGACGTCGAGCTGTCCAACTGGCGCGGCTTCGTGGCCCCCGCCGGGCTCTCCGACGCCGACAAGCAGGCCCTGACCGACCTGGTCACCAAGATGCACGACGCGCAGCCGTGGAAGGACGCGGTGGCCAAGAACGGCTGGATCGACTCCTTCCAGACCGGGCAGCAGTTCGCCGACTACCTCGCCGCCGAGCAGACCCGGGTCAAGGGCATCATCGCCGAGATGGGGCTCGTCTCCTGATGGCTCGACGGTGGCGGCCCGAGCTCGGGCTGGCGGTCGTGGTGCTGGTGCTGGGCGTGCTCGTCGTGGTCGGCACGCTCGACGTGTCGGCCGCGGCCTCCCAGCTCGGCCTCGGGCCGCGCTTCTTCCCCATGCTGGTGGGCGGCACGATGGTGGTGATCGGCCTGTTCTACGTGGCCGACGTGCTGCGCGGCGGCCACGCCGACCCCGAGGAGAGCGAGGACGTGGACGCCGACGCGCCCACCGACTGGCGCAGCCTCGGCCTGGTCAGCGGCATCTTCCTGGCCTTCGCCGCACTGCTGAACGTGCTCGGCTGGATCATCGGCGCGAGCCTGCTGTTCTTCGGCCTGTCCGTCGCGCTCGGGGCCGGGCACAAGCTGCGCGCGGCCGGGATCGCGGTGGTCATGGGGGTGGCGACGTACCTGCTGTTCGTCAAGGGGCTCGGCGTGTCGCTTCCGGGCGGGCCGCTGGAGGGGCTGATCTGAGGTGACCTCGTTCCAGCTCCTGCTCGACGGCTTCGCCGCCGCCCTCACCCCCGTCAACCTCCTGTACGCGCTCATCGGCGTCACCCTCGGCACCCTCGTCGGCGTGCTGCCCGGCATCGGGCCCGCGATGACCGTGGCGCTGCTGCTGCCGATCACCTTCACGGTGCCGCCGACCAGCGCGTTCATCATGTTCGCCGGCATCTACTACGGCGGCATGTACGGCGGCTCGACCACCTCCATCCTGCTCAACACGCCGGGCGAGTCCTCCTCGATGATCACGGCGCTGGAGGGCAACAAGATGGCCAGGCGCGGGCGGGCGGCGCAGGCCCTCGCCACCGCGGCCATCGGCTCGTTCGTGGCGGGGACGATCGCCACGGCGCTGCTCGTCGTGGCGGCGCCCGCGGTGGTGGCCTTCGCGATCTCCTTCGGGCCCGAGGACTACTTCGCGCTGGCCATCCTCGCCTTCACGGCCGTGTCCTCCGTACTGTCCCGCTCGATCGTGCGCGGCCTCGCCTCGCTCGGCCTCGGCCTGGTGATCGGGCTGATCGGCATCGACCAGCAGACCGGGCAGGCGCGGCTCACGCTGGGCATCCCGCAGCTGCTCGACGGCATCGACGTGGTGATCGTCGCGGTCGGCCTGTTCGCCCTGGGCGAGGCCCTGTACGTCGCCTCCCGCCTGCGGCACGCCCCTCCCGAGGTGGTGCCGGTCGGCCGGGCCTGGATGGGACGCTCCGACTGGCGGCGCTCGTGGCTGCCGTGGCTGCGCGGCACCGCCCTGGGCTTCCCGTTCGGCGCGCTGCCGGGCGGTGGCGCCGAGATCCCGACCTTCCTGTCGTACGCGGCCGAGAAGCGCCTGGCCAAGGGCGTCGCCAAGGAGGAGTACGGCAAGGGCGCCATCGAGGGGGTCGCCGGGCCAGAGGCGGCCAACAACGCCTCCGCGGCCGGCACCCTGGTCCCGCTGCTCACGCTGGGCCTGCCGACGTCCGCCACGGCCGCGATCATGCTGGCCGCCTTCCAGCAGTACGGCCTCCAGCCGGGGCCGCAGCTCTTCGACCACAACCCGGCGCTGGTGTGGGGCATGATCGCGTCGCTGTTCGTCGGCAACGTGATGCTGCTGGTGCTCAACCTGCCGCTGGCGCCGCTGTGGGCGCGCATCCTGCGGATCCCCCGCCCGTACCTGTACGCCGGGATCGTGCTGTTCGCCGCGCTCGGCGTCTACGCCCTGAACGCCACGATCGTGGACCTCTTCGTCCTGTACGTCCTGGGCCTGCTCGGCTACGCCATGCGCCGCTTCGGCCTGCCGGTCGCGCCCGCGGTGATCGGGATGATCCTGGGCCCGATGGCCGAGATCCAGCTCCGCCGCGCCCTGGCCATCGGCGCGGGGGACGTGACCGTCCTGATCCGCAGCCCGGTCGCCGTCGCCCTGCTGCTTCTCTCCGTACTCGCCCTCCTGACCCCCCTCTTCAGGACCTGGTACGCCCGCCGCGCCAGAAACAGGACCGACGCGGACACGACCAGCGCTCGCCCCTGACAGGAACAGGGCCGGACACGCCAGGAGGGCCCCGCCGACGTTGCGGGGCCCTCCTGGCAAGGGTCACTCCTGGACGCCGAGCTTCTCCAGGATGAGCTGCCGGGCCCTGGCCGCGTCGGCCTTGCCCCTGCTGGCCTTCATGACGCCACCGACCAGCGCACCGGCGGCGGCGACCTTCCCGGAGCGGACCTTGTCGGCCGCGTCGGCGTTGTCGGCGATCACCTGGTCGATGATCGCGGACAGCTCGCCCTCGTCGTTGACGATGCGCAGCCCGCGCCGCTCGACGACCTCGTCGGGCGTGCCCTCGCCGGCCATGACGCCTTCGAGCACCTCACGCGCCAGCTTGTCGTTGAGCGCGCCGGAGGCGACCAGCTCGGTCACCCGGGCGATCTGCTCGGGCGTGATCGGCAGGTCGGCGAGCGCGACGGCGTTCTCGTTGGCCCGCCGCGCCAGCTCGCCCATCCACCACTTGCGCGCGTCGGCCGCCGGCGCGCCGGCCGCGACCGTGGCCTCGACCAGCTCGATCGCGTCGGCGTTGTGCATGGCCTGCATGTCGAGGTCGGACAGGCCCCACTCGGTCTGCAACCGCTTGCGCTTGACCGACGGCAGCTCGGGCAGCGCGGCCTTGAGCTCGGCCACCCACGCCGTGTCGGGCGCGATCGGCACCAGGTCGGGCTCGGGGAAGTAGCGGTAGTCCTGCGCCTCTTCCTTGGACCGGCCGGATGTGGTGGTGCCGGTGTCCTCGTGGAAGTGGCGGGTCTCCTGGATGATCTTCCCGCCGTCGGCCAGCACCGCCGCCTGACGCTCGATCTCACTCCGCACGGCCCGCTCGACGCTGCGCAGCGAGTTGACGTTCTTGGTCTCCGTACGGGTGCCCCACTCGGACGAGCCGCGCGGCATCAGCGAGACGTTGACGTCGCAGCGCAGCGAGCCCTCCTCCATGCGCACGTCGGAGACGCCCAGCGAGCGCATGATCTCGCGCAGCTCGGTGACGTACGCCTTGGCGACCTCGGGCGCGAGCCGGTCGGTGCCGGGGATGGGCTTGGTGACGATCTCGACCAGCGGGATGCCGGCGCGGTTGTAGTCGACGATCGAGTAGTCGGCCCCGTGGATGCGCCCGGTGGCGCCGCCCACGTGGGTGGACTTGCCGGTGTCCTCCTCCAGGTGCACCCGCTCGATGCCGATCCTGATCGTCTGGCCGCCGACCTCGACGTCGAGGTAGCCGTCGAAGCAGAGCGGCTCGTCGTACTGGGAGATCTGGTAGTTCTTCGGCATGTCCGGATAGAAGTAGTTCTTCCGGGCGAAGCGGCACCACTCGGCGATCGAGCAGTTCAGCGCCAGGCCGATGCGGATCGTCGACTCGATGGCCTGCGCGTTGGCCACCGGCAACGCCCCGGGGAGCGCCAGGCAGGTGGGGCAGACCTGCGTGTTGGGCGGAGCGCCGAAGGTCGTCTTGCAGCCGCAGAACATCTTCGACTTGGTGCCCAGCTCGACATGCGTCTCAAGGCCGAGCACCGGCTCGAAGCGCTCGAGCGCTTCGTCGTACGGCATCGTTCCTGCTGTGTCAATCACGGATCAACCTCAGTTCTTTCAGAGCCTCGCACGTCTCGGTGACCCACAGACGATACGAGGGCACGCTTTCCAGGTAGTGCAGGCTCATCGTTTCGGCGATGTGCGTCAGGTAGTCACTCGCCTCACGTCCCGCCCGCCTGCGGCGCCTGCCGGTAGCGACGATGTCCTTCAACGTCCGTTTCGGATCGGACAGGCATTCCACCCGTGACAGTCGATCCCCTTCGAAGACGTCTTTGGCGTTCCATGCCGACCCCGCCACATAGCGCAGGACCTCCGGATCGCTCAGCGCCCAGCTTTCCATCTCGCGAACCGGAACCACTCTCACCAGCGGACGCTCCAGCCGGTGCCTCTCCCATGCCTCCTGTAAGGGGGCCCAGTATTTCTTCTCCTCGCGCTCCGGCGCCGCCGAACCGTCGTAGTGGTAGAAGAGCAATGTCATCCCTGCAACCGCCGCTCGGGCGGCCCTGCACACGGCGTCATGCCGAGTTTCCCGGTCCTGTACGGACAATCGCAGGACCTGCACAGGCGCCACACCAAGGTGGTGCGGCAGACAGACGCGGTCGAGGGCACGTTCGAGCAACACCGGCAGGAAGTCGTAGTCGGAGTTGCCCTCGGCGGTCAAAAAGGCGTTGACCTCAATCACGAGCGCCCTCCAGCAACTGCCGCGCCTCCTCTTCCGAGATGGCCGCGAAAGCACGCCACTCGGGCTCAGGCACTACTAGACCGACCTCGTCAAGGGGTGGCGTCCCACCGGGAGAGACCGGCGCCAAGTGGCGGGCACGTGAGACCCGGCTCCTGACGCCCGGCTCGCCGGGCTCCGGCACCGTGATCCAGTCCATGACCAGAAGTGCCTCGCGGTCATCGAAGGCCACGAGCATCAGCGGCGAGTGGCTGCTCATGATGAGCTGGGCGAGAGGCTCTTCCTCCGTTGCGTCCCCGGTGGGATCCGTGACGAGTTTCCTCAGATGACGGACGAGCTCCCGCAGCCGCTGCGGATAGATGCCGTTCTCAGGCTCCTCGAAGCAGATCAGTCCGCGATGAGCGGGATCGTAGAGCGCCGCGAGCAACGCCAGAACCCGCAACGTGCCGTCCGAGGCGACCCGGGCGCTCACCCTGCCCTCGTCCCGGGTGCGGAGATAAATCTCCCACTGCTCCTTGGCGGCGTTCTCCTCCACCTCGATGCCGGCGAAGCCGCGGACGATGCGTGCCATGTCCGTCGCGATCTCATTCAGCGAGCTGCCGTACTCGTCGGCGGTCGTCTGCTCGATCCTGCGCAGGACCTTGGCGAGGTTCGCCCCGCTCGGATCGAGCTGCTCTCCCCTCTGATGGCGTGAGCTGGGCATACGGAGGGAGGCCGGGTCCAGCTGGAGGAACCGCCACGACGCGATCTCCCTCCTGAGCGCGTACAGAAGAGGGAACTCTCCCGCCGACGTGATGCTCGAGAGGACGGTGGCCTCCGCCGCATGAGCGGCCAGCTCGCGCTTACGCCCTTGCCGTCCTTCTTGCGCGATGCGGAAGACCTGACGGCCTGCGTCGTCCACAGTCGTCTCGAGCAGCGGCGACTGTCGCTTGTAACGGAGGAAGGTGGACCGAAAGCCCCTTCCTACCCGCTGCCGCCGGGCCCAGATATCGTCGGCTGCCCTGATCGGCCAGGCTTCTTCCCTGGCCACGTAGGGCCGCACGAACCCATCCTCGCTCTGACGCTGCACGATCTCCAGTTCGTAGCGGATGCGGGTGTGGGACACTTCGAACTCCGCGCCGAACTGGTCCACCACCTTGGGGTCCAAAAGGACCTCGACCGCGAACGTCATGCGGTCCACCACCTGGCCGTCCCCGCGCCGTCTGAACAGCTCACCCAAGTCGCCTCTGGCCGCCGCAAAGGCGTCGTAGAGGCCGGCGGTGTCGACGAGTCGGCGAAGCAGCTGGATCCCATCGAACAAGTTGGACTTGCCACTGGCGTTCGCACCAATGACGACGAGGAACGGCGGCACGTCGAGCTTGAATCGCGCGAACGATTTGAACCCGTCGATCTCGATGCGCGTGAGCACGCCGCCGTCCCTCCTCTCGCCCTACAGCTCCGGCGCCTTCGCCAGCAGGCCGCCGCCCCAGCGGCTCTCCAGGGCCTGCTCCACGGCCGCGCCGACGCGGTAGCAGCGGTCGTCGGCCAGGACCGGCGCCATGATCTGCAGGCCCACCGGCAGGTCGTCCTCGTCGGCCAGGCCGACCGGCACGGACATGGCCGCGTTGCCCGCCAGGTTGGAGGGGATGGTGCACAGGTCGGCGAGGTACATCGCCATCGGGTCGTCGGCGCGCTCGCCGATCGGGAAGGCCGTGGTCGGCGTGGTGGGCGAGACCAGGACGTCGACCTGCTGGTAGGCGGCCTCGAACTCGCGCGCGATGACCGTGCGCACCTTCTGGGCCTGGCCGTAGTAGGCGTCGTAGTAGCCGCTCGACAGCGCGTACGTGCCGAGCATGATGCGCCGCTTGACCTCGGGACCGAACCCGGCGGCCCTGGTCAGCGCCATGACCTCCTCGGCGCTGCGGGTGCCGTCGTCGCCGACCCGCAGGCCGTAGCGCATGGCGTCGAAGCGGGCCAGGTTGGACGAGCACTCGGACGGCGCGATCAGATAGTAGGCCGGCAGCGCGGTCGTGAACGACGGGCAGGACACCTCGACGACCTTGGCCCCGAGCGACTCCAGCAGCTGGACGGCCTCGTGGTAGCGGGCCAGCACGCCCGCCTGGTAGCCCTCGCCGGAGAACTCCTTCACCACGCCGATGCGCATGCCCGCGACGTCGGGGTGCTTGGCGGCCTCGACCACGGACGGCACGGGCGCGTCGATGGAGGTGGAGTCCATCGGGTCGTAGCCGGAGAACGCCTCGTGCAGCAGCGCCGCGTCGAGCACGTTACGGGCGAACGGGCCCGGCGTGTCGAGCGAGCTGGCGAAGGCGATCAGGCCGTAGCGCGACGATCCGCCGTAGGTCGGCTTCATGCCGACGATGCCGGTGACCGACGCGGGCTGCCGGATGGAGCCGCCGGTGTCGGTGCCGGTGGACAGCGGCGCCTCGTACGCGGCCACCGCGGCGCTCGACCCGCCCGACGACCCGCCGGGCACCTTGGACAGGTCCCACGGGTTGCGGGTGACCTGGTAGGCGGAGTTCTCCGTCGATGAGCCCATGGCGAACTCGTCGAGGTTGGTCTTGCCCAGGATGACCAGGCCGGCCTCGCGCAGGCGGGCGGTGACGGTGGCGTCGTAGGGCGGCTGCCACCCTTCGAGGATCTTGGACGCGGCCGTCGTCGGCATGTCGCGCGTGGTGAAGATGTCCTTGTGGGCGATCGGCACGCCGGCGAGCGGCCCCAGCTTCTCGCCCGCGCGCAGCCGGGCGTCCACGGCCCGCGCCTGCTCCAGCGTCGTCTCCCGATCGACGTGGAGGAACGCCTGGACCTTGGGCTCGACCGCGGCCATGCGGTCGAGGTGCGCCTCGGCCACCTCGACGGCCGACACCTCACCTGCGGCGATCATCGAGCCCAGCTCGGCGGCGGTCTTGCGGATCAAGCTCATGCCTCCTCCCCGAGGATGCGCGGCACCCGGAAGCGGTCGTCCTCGACGGCGGGCGCGCCGGAGAGCGCCTGCTCGGGCGTGAGGGACTGTCGCACCTCGTCGGCACGGAAGACATTGGTCAGCGGAAGCGCGTGCGACGAAGGCGGCACATCCTCGGCGGCGACCTCGGCCACCTTCGCGACCGACTCGATGATCGCATCGAGCTGGGTGGCGTAGTGATCGAGCTCGTCGTCGGTGAGCGCCAGCCTGGACAACCGGGCCAGGTGTGCGACCTCGTCGCGGGTTATGGCGGACATGAGTCGTTGAACCCGTTTCGTGGATGGAGTCTTTGGACACTGCCATCCTAGGGGTCTTGACGTAGCAGCCCTGAACGCATTATCCGGTCAGGCGGAGCTGACCTCCGGCTGGTACTCGTACTCCACCGATCCCCCGGTCCTGTCGCGCAGCCAGACGGCGGTCTCGTCGGCCGGCATCGGCCGGCAGAACAGCCAGCCCTGCCCCACGTCGCAGCCCAGCTCGACGAGCCGCATCGCGACGTCGTCCGACTCGACGCCCTCGGCCACCGAGCGCAGCCCCAGCGAGCGTACGAGGTCGACGATCGAGCGGACGATGCGGTAGTCGTCCTCCGACTCGGCGATCCGGCGGACGAACGAGGCGTCGATCTTGACCTCGGAGACGGCCAGCCGCTGCAGCCGGATGAGCGAGGAGTAGCCGGTGCCGAAGTCGTCGAGCGCCAGCGGCACGCCGAGCGCGGCCAGCGCCTTGATGGTCTCCTGCGTGTACGCCTGGTCGCCGGTCAGGATGCGCTCGGTGACCTCCAGCTGGATGGCGGCCGGCGGCAGCGCGTATTTCGCCAGGCCCACCTCCAGCTGCTCGGGCAGCGCGGAGCCGAGCAAGTCGCGGGCCGAGATGTTGACCGAGATCTGCACCCGCAGCCCGGTGTGCCACCAGGCCGCGGCCTGCCGCAGGGCCTCCTCGATCACGTACGCCGTGAGCTGCCGCATCAGGTACGACTGCTCGGCCAGCGGCACGAAGTCGGCCGGCGCCACGGGCCCGTGCACGGGGTGCCGCCAGCGCAGCAGCGCCTCGACCCCCTGCACGTCGCCGGTGCCGAGCGCCACCTTGGGCTGGTAGTGCAGGCGCAGCTCGTGGTTGTCGATGGCGCGGCGCAGGTCGCCGAGCAGGGTCAGGCGTTCGGGTGAGTTGCGGTCTTTGTCGGGCTGGTAGAGCTCGACGCCCGTACGTCCCTCCTTGGCCAGGTACATCGCCACGTCGGCCCGCTGCAGCAGCAGCTCGAAGTCGGGCGCGTGGTCGGGATAGAGCGCGATGCCGACCGAGGCGTCGAGGTCGAACGTCATGCCCTCCAGGCGTACCGGCTCGGTCAGGGCGGCGCGCAGCCGGGCCGCGACCTCCCTGGCCGCGTGGGCGTCCCTGATCGAGGGCAGCAGCACGGCGAACTCGTCACCGCCCAGCCTGGCCACGACGTCGCCAGGGCGTACGGAATGGGTGAGCCGGTGCGCGACGAGCTGCAGCAGCCGGTCGCCGACCGGGTGGCCCATCGTGTCGTTGACCTCCTTGAACCGGTCGAGGTCGAGGAGGAACAGCCCCACCCGCTCGTCGTGGCGCACCTCGGCCAGCGCCTCCTCGGTGCTGACCACGAGCATCTTGCGGTTGGGCAGGCCGGTCAGCTCGTCGTGCATGGCCTGGTGGTCGCGGCGCATGGACAGCGTGGCGGTGAAGTAGACGGCGGCCAGCGGCGCCACGAACAACGGAACGAGCCCCGGCGAATGGCTCATCACGACCACCACCAGCGGCGCCAGGCCCAGCAGCCCGATGTAGACCAGCCCCTGCGGGCCGACGCTGGCCCTGAGCACGCGTACGAGCGAGCGCCGCTCGTGCAGCGCGACGGCACTGCACACGAGGGCACCCCTGACCAGGAAGTACGCGACGCCGGACAGCGCGATCGCGAGCAGGTCGCCGCCCTTCGGCACCCACGGCACGGCCGGGCTCGGCACGATGCCGAACGTCCCCAGCACCACGGCCGCCGCGATCAGCGCCAGGGAGGACTGCGCGATGTTGAACATGACCCGATGCCACGACTTGCGCGTCACCACGCCGTTGATGGTGACCGCCACGGCCTGCATGAGGACCGCCACGGGCAGCCCGAGGTGCAGCAGCACCGCGAAGGTGAACATGGTGGACGGGTACGTGCCGCCCACGGCGGTCGCTGACGACACCATGACGGGCCGCAGCTCGCCCAGGATCACCAGCACCGCCAGCACCCAGAACAGCGGGGTGCGGGCGAGCTCCACCAGACCGGACGGGTCGAGCCGGAGCATGGCCACGACGAGGCCGGTGAAGCCGATCACGGTGACGCCCGCGAGATAGCCCCACAGCGGCGTGCCGACGCGTGGTCCGGTGTCGCGGGTGTCGGTTGGGTCAGTCATCGGTAACAGAACCCCCATTAGGTCACTATGGGAGGGTACGACCTTCACCCCACTTCGCGAAACCAAGCGCGTACGTTCCGTCACTTCTCCTTTCCGACATATACCCAAAAAGCACCCTCTGTAGCAAACCGAGCACGCTACGACGACCCGTAGGGCCCGACCCGGCACCCCCGCACCCCGGAAAAAGACCGCCAACCGCACAACGCGACGACCCGAAAACCCGCTGGGGACACGCTCCCCTGCCCCTTCAAGCGGCTCGGGCGACGCGCCGGGTGGTGGTCGGTCTTGTAGAGGGCGTGCCGAAAGGGGGTCAGTCAAGCGAAAGGGGTCAGCCAAGCGAAAGGGGGTCCGCCCGCGTCCGCGAACGAACCCCCTCCCGCTACCTCCGTCAGGCCTCGGGTTTGGTGGCGACCTCGGCCGCTGCCTCAGGGCCGTCCTTCAGCAGCACCTCGAAGCCGGCGCCGTCGAGGATGGGGACCCCGAGATCGACCGCCTTGTCGTATTTCGAGCCCGCGTTCTCCCCCGCGATCAGGAACGAGGTCTTCTTCGACACCGAGCTGGACACCTTGCCGCCCCTGCTGGTCAGCTCGTCGGCCGCGGTGTCGCGGGTGTAGCCCTCAAGGGTGCCGGTCACCACGAAGGTCAGGCCCTCCAGGGTCTGCGGCCCCTTCTCGGGCGCGGGCTCGTCCTCCATGCGGACCCCGGCCGCCCGCCACCGCTCGATGATCTCGCGATGCCAGTCGACCTCGAACCACTCCTTGATCGTGGCCGCCACCTTGGGCCCGATGCCCTCGACGGCGGCCAGCTCCTCCTCGGAGGCGTTCATGATCGCGTCGATCGAGCGCATGGCGTCGGCCAGCGCGCGAGCGGTGGGCGGGCCGATGTGCCGGATCGACAGGGCCACCAGCACCTGCGCGAGCGAGGACTGCTTGGCCCGCTCGAGCTCCTCCATCAGCCGCAGCGCGTTTTGGCTGGGCTCGCCGTTGATGTTGGAGAAGAACGTGACGACCTTCTCCTGACCCGTCTTCGGGTCGATCTTGGGCAGCCCGGTCTCCTGGTCGCGCACCACCGACCTGATCGGGATGAGCCGATCGAGGGTCAGGTCGAACAGGTCGGCCTCGGTGCGCACCACCGGCTCCTGCGGCGGCAGCGGCTGGGAGAGCGCGGTGGCCGCGACGTAGCCGAGCCCGTCGATGTCGAGGGCGCGCCGCCCGGCGGCGAAGAACAGCCGCTCGCGGATCTGCGCGGGGCAGCCGCGCGCGTTGGGGCAGCGCAGATCGGCGTCGCCCTCCTTCTCGTAGGCCAGCTGCGTGCCGCACTCGGGACAGTGGGTCGGCATCACGAACTCGCGCTCCGAGCCGTCGCGCAGCGGCACGACGGGACCGACGATCTCGGGGATGACGTCACCGGCCTTGCGCAGCACGACCGTGTCGCCGATGAGCACGCCCTTCTTCTTCACGATCGCGGCGTTGTGGAGCGTGGCCCGCTCGACCGTCGAGCCGGACACCGACACCGGCTCCATCACCCCGAACGGCGTGACCCGCCCCGTGCGCCCCACCCCGACCTGGATGTCGCGCAGCTTGGTGTTGACCTCTTCTGGCGGATATTTGTAGGCGATCGCCCAGCGCGGCGCCCGCGAGGTGGAGCCCAGCTCCCGCTGGGTGCGGAAGTCGTCGACCTTGACCACGACGCCGTCGATCTCGTAGGGCGGGTCGTGGCGGTGCACGCGGTAGTGCTCGATGAACTCGTTGACCTCGTCGAGCCCCGGCACGACCTTGTAGAGGTCGCTGACCGGCAGCCCGAACTCGCGCAGACGGTCGTAGACCTCGGACTGGGCGCGCGGCTCCGCCGCGCCCTCCCACACGCCGATGCCGTGGACCAGCATGCGCAGCGGCCGCTGCGCGGTGATGCGCGGGTCCTTCTGCCGCAGCGTGCCGGCCGCGGAGTTGCGCGGGTTGGCGAACGGCGGCTTGCCCTGCTCGACGAGCTGCTCGTTGAGCTTCTGGAAGTCTTGGACCGGGATGTAGACCTCGCCGCGCACCTCGACCAGGCTCGGCACGTCGTCGCCCTTGAGCCGGTGGGGGATGCCCTTGATCGTGCGGACGTTGGCCGTGACGTCGTCGCCGGTGCGGCCGTCGCCGCGGGTGGCGCCGCGCTCCAGCTTGCCGTCGCGGTAGACCAGCGCGATGGCCAGCCCGTCGATCTTGAGCTCACAGAGATAGGGGCCAGGGTCGCCCTCGGCCAGCCGCTCGGCCCGCTGCATCCAGGCGAGCATGTCGTCGGCGTTGAAGGCGTTGTCGAGGCTCTCCATGCGGTTGAGGTGCTGGACCTTCGCGAAGTCGCCCGACACCGGCGCGCCCACCTTCTGGGTGGGCGAGTCGGGGGTCTGCAGCGAGGGGTGCGCCTCCTCCAGCGCCAGCAGCTCTCTGAACCACTCGTCGAACTGGGCGTCGCTCACCGTGGGCTGGTCGAGCACGTAGTAGCGCCAGCGCGCGTCCTCGACCAGATCACTCAGCTCGGCATGCCGCTTGAGCGCGGCCACCGGCACGCCCTCGACCTCGGCGCCTGGCTCACTCACGCAGCGTCTCCTTCCGTACGACGACCTGAGCAAACGCTACCGCCGACCACCGACAAAACCATGACTCAGCCGCCCTGGTTCGCGGGATCGTCCCGCAGCACCTGAGCCGCCTTCCTGCACGCCGCCAGCGCCGCCCGCGCGTACGCGGGAGACGCGCCCGCGAGCCCGCACGCCGGGGTCAGCACGACCTGCCCGGCCAGCCGGTCGGCGGCGAACCCGAGACGCCGCCACAGCTCGACGGCCGGCTTGGCGACCACGCCCACGTCGGGCAGCCGGGTGTCCCTGCCGGGCACGACGCCCATGAACAGCGTCATCCCCGCCTCGAACAGCTCGCCCAGCTCGTCCTCATCGCGCCGCCGCATCAGCGACGCGTCCACCGACACGCCGCGCACCCCGGCCCGCCGCAGCAGCGCGTACGGCACCCCGGGCGCGCAGCAGTGCACCACCGCGGCCTCGAACGAGCGCAGCGACTCCTCCACCCGCCACTCCTCGACCGCCGCGAGCCGCCCGAACCCGGACGCCGTCGGCACCGTGCCGGCCAGCACGCCCGGCAGCCCCGGCTCATCGAGCTGCAGCACGATGTCCGTCACCCCGGGCAGCCGCCTGCGCACCTCCGCGCAGTGCTCGGCCACCCCCTGCGCCAGCGAGGCCGTCAGGTCGCGTACGGCGCCCGCGTCGGAGAGCATCTTGTCGCCGTGCTTGAGCTCGATCGTCGCCGCCAGCGTCCACGGCCCGCAGACCTGCAGTTTCAGCGGCCCCGCGTAGTCGTGGCCGACCTCCTCCAGCCCGTCGAGGTCGCGCCGCAGATGATCGACGGCCCGCTGGTGGTCGCGCCCCGGCCGGTCGGTCAGCCGCCAGCCCGACGGCTGCACCTCGACGGGCAGATCGATGAGCAGCGCCGCCGTCCGTCCGACCATGTCGGCGCCGACGCCTCTGGCGGGCAGCTCGGGGAGGTACGGCAGCCCCGGCACCTCGCCGAACACGACCCTGACCGCCTCGAGATGATCATTACCGGGGTGCGAGCCGACCCCTGAGGCTTCCCATGTGGACCCGGGCTCAGTAGACATGGGCACAAGCGTAGGCTCTGCCGCATGAAGCTCACGAAACACGACCACGCCTGCGTACGCGTGGAGAAGAACGGCAAGGTGCTGGTCATCGACCCGGGCGCGTTCACGAGGGGCCCGGTGCTCGACGGCGCCGACGCGGTGCTCATCACGCACGAGCACGCCGACCACGTGGACGTCGACAAGCTCAAGGCGGCTTCGCCCGGCCTGGAGATCTACACGTGCGAGGCCGTCGCGGCCGGGCTGACCGAGGTGCCGGGGAAGGTCCAGGTCGTCCGCGCGGGCGACGGCTTCGAGGCGGCCGGGTTCAGGGTGCAGGTGTTCGGTGAGTGGCACGCCTTCAACCACCCCGACATGGCGATCGTCCAGAACGTCGGTTTCCTGCTGGACGACGAGGTGTTCTACCCGGGTGACGCGCTGACCGACCCCGGCGTCGAGGTGCCCACGCTGCTGGTGCCGACGAGTGCTCCCTGGCTCAAGCTCGGCGAGGTGGTGGAATATCTGCGCAAGCTCCGGCCGGCGCGGGCGTACTCGACGCACGACGCCCTCTACAGCGAGATCGGCCTCGGCCTCGTGGACAACTGGCTGCGCATGGAGGCCGACAAGCAGCAGGCCGACATCCGCCGCATCCCGGTCGGCGAGTCGGTGACGATCAGCTAGCCGACATGATCGTGGCCGATCCGATGACCGTCGGCCCTGAGTAGAGCACGGCTGCCTGCCCGGCGGCGACGCCCGTGGCGGGCCGGTCGAGCTCGATGGTCAGCCCGCCGCCGGTCTCGTCGAGCCGGCAGGGATAGACCTCGCCGTGCGCCCTGAGCTGCACGGTCAGGTCGTCGAAGCGGGACGGGCCGTTCCACACCGGGCGGCCGCAGACGATCGTGGTGACCTGCAGCGCCGAGCGCGGGCCCACCGTGACCGTGTTGGAGACCGGCTCGATGGACAGCACGTAGCGGGGCCGGCCGTCGGGCGCCGGGCGGTCGATGCGCAGGCCCTTGCGCTGGCCGACGGTGAACCCGTGTGCGCCCTGGTGGCTGCCCACCACCTCGCCGCTCTGGTCGACGATCGGGCCCTCGGCCGAGCCGAGCCGCTCGGCCAGGAAGCCGCGGGTGTCGCCGTCGGCGATGAAGCAGATGTCGTGGCTGTCGGGCTTGTCGGCCACGGTCAGGCCGCGCCGGGCTGCCTCTTCGCGCACCTCGGCCTTGGTGGAGTCGCCCAGCGGGAAGATCGCGTGGCCGAGCTGCTCGCGGGTGAGCACGCCCAGCACGTAGGACTGGTCCTTGCCCTCGTCGACGCTGCGCGACAGCACGCCGTCGACCAGCTTGGCGTGGTGGCCCGTGGCGACCGCGTCGAAGCCCAGCGCCAGCGCGCGGTCGAGGACCGCCGAGAACTTGATCTTCTCGTTGCACCGCAGGCACGGGTTGGGCGTGCGGCCCGCGGCGTATTCGGCGACGAAGTCCTCCACCACGTCGCGCTGGAAACGCTCGGCCATGTCCCAGATGTAGAACGGGATGCCGATGACGTCGGCCGCGCGGCGCGCGTCACGGGAGTCCTCGATCGTGCAGCAGCCCCTGGCTCCCGTGCGATGGGATTGGGGGTTGGCCGACAACGCGAGATGCACACCCGTGACGTCGTGACCTGCCTCGGCGATGCGGGCAGCGGCCACCGCTGAATCGACGCCGCCCGACATGGCGGCAAGCACTCGCAGTCCCATAACGCTTCCAGCGTAGTGTCCGGCCGGGAGTGCGCGACCATGGGCTCGGTCTGGAAGGATTCGGCCATGCGACTGTTCGGGCGCAAAGACGCAGACGAAGGGGCGGGCCGGCAGGGCGAGGCCATCGCCGGATTCTGGACGTGGTGGCAAGAGACCAGGCCGCGGCTCGACTCGCTGGTGGCATCCGGCGAGACCGGCGACCTCGAGGAGCTGCTGGCTCCCGCGGTCTCCGCGATCGATCCAGGGCTGGTCTGGGAGGTGGCGCCCGGCAAGGAGGCCGCGCACGCCCTCGTGGTGACCGCGGCCGGCGACGCCGAGCTGCGCTCGCTGGCCCACCGCTGGGTCAAGGGGGCGCCGCCCGCCGACCTGCTGTGGGAGTTCCACCCGTCGCGCCAGGCCAATCCGCGCGCCGGCGAGCTGGCCCTCGACGTGGGCGGGCTGACGTTCGGGCTCGACAAGCTGACGCTGGGGCTGCGGGTGCCGCGCAACCAGGCCAGGGTCGACGTCGCCGCCTACCACCCGATCTTCGGCGAGCTCGACGAGGACACCCGGCTGGAGAGCGCGCTGCTCGCCCTCGACTGGCTGCTCGGCGAGGACGACGTCGCCCGGTGGGTGGGCGAGATCACGGCGGTCACGTTCGAGCCGATCGACGCCGTCGCGGCCGTCCACCTGCCCATCGTCGTCGCCGACGTGGCCTCCGGGGCCGGCGAGGACGAGTGGGTGCTGATGGAGGGTCAGACCGGCGGCGGCGCCGCGCTGGTGGCGACCGCCCGCCATCCCTTGCGTCCCGTCGATCATCCGCTCTGCGATCAGCACCTCGCGATCACGCTCCCCTACGCGCACTGCGACGACAACGGCCTGCCCGCGGGCGACTCGGTGACCGCGCTGCGCGACTTCGAGGAGCGGCTGGCCGCGCGGCTGGCCAAGCGGCGCGACGAGGCGGTGATCGCGGTGCACCTGAGCGCCGAGGGGCACCGCGTCGTCCACGTCTACGCCGACCCTGCGGGCGACGCCGTCACGCACGCCGAGGAGCTGGCCGCCGGCTGGGACGAGGGCAAGCCGCGGGTCGACGTCGCCCACGACCCGGCCTGGACGGCCATCGCCCCCTTCCTGACCTGAGCCTGCGGCGGGGGCCGGCTGAGGCCGGCGCTGGACCGGGTGTGGCGCGGGCCGGCTGAGGCCGGCGGCGGACCGGTTGAGGCGGGGTCAGCTGAGGCCGGCGCGGCGGGCGCGCTCGACGGCGGCGGGCAGCACCTCGATCAGGCGGTCGACGTCTTCGCGGGTGGAGGTGTGGCCGAGGGTGAAGCGGAGCGAGCCGCGGGCGGTGGCCGCGTCGGCGCCCATGGCCAGCAGCACGTGGGACGGTTGCGCCACCCCGGCCGAGCAGGCCGACCCGGTGGAGCACTCGACGCCCTTGGCGTCGAGCAGCATGAGCAGCGCGTCGCCCTCGCAGCCGGGGAAGGAGAAGTGGGCGTTGCCGGGCAGCCGGTCGTCGGGGTCGCCGTTGAGCACCACGTCGGGCACGGCGTCGCGGACGCGCAGGATGAGCTCGTCGCGCAGCGCCGACAGGCGGCGGGCGAGGGTCTCCTGCTCGCGTACGGCGACGGAGACGGCGGCGGCGAGCCCGGCGATGGCGGGCGCGTCGAGCGTGCCGGAACGCACGTCGCGCTCCTGGCCGCCGCCGTGCAGCACCGACACCGGGGTGACCCCCCTGGCCAGCAGCAGCGCCCCGGCCCCGATGGGCCCGCCGACCTTGTGGCCGCTGATGGTGACCGCGTCGGCGCCCGAGCCGGAGAACGACACCGGCAGCTGCCCGACGGCCTGCACGGCGTCGCTGTGGAACGGGATGCCGTGGTCGTGGGCGATGGCGGCCAGCACGTGGACCGGCTGGACGGTGCCGACCTCGTTGTTGGCCCACATGATGCTGACCATGGCGATGTCGTCGGGGTCGCGCTCGATGGCGGCGCGCAGCGTCTCGGGGTGGACCCGGCCGAGCTCGTCGGCCTCGAGCAGCTCCAGCTCGGCGCCCTGGCTGTCGGCCAGCCAGTGGGCGGGGTCGAGCGCGGCGTGGTGCTCGACGGAGCTGATGAGCACCCGACGGCGCGGGCGGCGCGCCCAGTAGAGGCCCTTGATGGCGAGGTTGTCGGCCTCGGTGCCGCCGGAGGTGAAGACGACCTCGCTGGGCCGGGCACCGAGCGCGTCGGCTATCGTCTCCCGGGCCTCTTCGACCACCCTGCGGGCCTGGCGGCCCGCCGCGTGCAGCGAGGAAGCATTTCCGACGCGTTTGAGTTGATCCGTCATGGCCTCGATCGCCTCGGGCAGCATGGGGGTGGTGGCTGCATGATCAAGATAGGCCGACGGTCTGGTCACCCGTTCAGGGTATCTCGTTTGCGACTGTACCGTCCGGACGGTACAGTTGAGGCATGCGAAGGGACGAGCTGTTGGACGCGGCGGAGGATCTCCTCTGCGACCAGGGCTCGACCGCGCTCACCCTGGCCGCGGTGGCCGAACGGGCGGGCGTGAGCAAAGGCGGCCTGCTCTATCACTATGGCTCCAAGGATGACCTGATCAGGGGCATGGTGGAGCGGCTGATCGACGACTTCGACGAGCTCGTGGCCGCCCAGCCGGGCGCGACCTACACCGAGCGCTATCTGGGCGCGACGCTGGCCGCCGTACGCTCCGGCCGCCTGCGACGGTGGGCCGTCGTCACGGGGGCGTCGGGCAACCTGTTCCTGCTCGCTCCGCTGCGCGAGGCGATGGCCCGATGGCACCGCGAGGGGCTGAGCGACGAGCCCGATCCGCTGGCCGCGCAGATCGTCCGGCTGGCCTGTGAAGGGCTGTGGGACGTGGCGAGCCACGACCCCGAGCTCAACAGCGAAGAGGACCTCCAGGCCCTCGAACGCCGCCTGTCCGCGCTGCTCACCCCCGGCTGAGCCGACGCCCCTCCCGGGGCACCTTCCCCCTCCCCCCTCAGGGCGCCTTGACGGCGCCCCTTTGACGTGCGCCGTACCGGCTCCCGGTGCGGCGCTCGGCGTGCCGGAGCGAGCCGGCGCGCTCTGACGCATGACCAAGAACACGTACGACTTCAGTGAGGTGTGGCCTTATGACCCGCGAGCTGAGGAGTGCCCGTTACGGGGCGGTCCTCACCTTTGTCCTTGCCGGCCTGATGGTGGGCACGATGACCGTGCGCATCCCAGCCCTGACCGACAAGCTCGGCCTCTCCGAGGCCATGGTCGGGACGATCCTGCTGGCATGGGGCCTGGGCGCCCTGGTGACGATGCAGTCCATGCGCCGCGTCATGGCGCGCGTGGGCAGCAGGGCGGTGTTGCGGGCAGGTGGTCCCCTGACGGCGCTGAGCCTCCTCGGCGTGGGCCTCGCCCCCGACCTGCCGCTGCTGCTGACGGCCGTGGTGCTGTTCGGCATGGCCTTCGGCGTCATGGACGTCGCCATGAACGCCCAGGGCTCGGCCGTCGAGCAGGCGTACCGGCGGCCGCTGATGAACGGCATGCACGCCGGCTGGTGCGTGGGCGCCATCTCAGCGGGCGCGCTGGGCGCCCTGGCCATCGCCGCCGGGCTGCCGTTCACTGTGCACGTCACGCTGATCGGCCTGCTCTCGCTGCCGGTCATGGTGCTGCTCGGCCGCACGTACCTGGCTGAGCCGCCGGCCGCCGAAACGCGCGCGCAGGGGCGGCGCCGCCTGCCGCCGGTCGTCTACCTGCTGGGCGCGATCATGTTCTTCGCGTTCATGGTCGAGGGCACGGTGGCCGACTGGAACGGCCTCTACCTGCGCGACGAGCTGGGCGCGCCCGAGGCCGTGGCGGCGCTCGGCTACCCGGTGTTCGAGGTGGGCATGCTCATCGCCCGGCTGACCGGTGACCGGCTGCGGGTCAGGTTCGGGGTGCGCGGCATGCTGACCGTGTCGGGGGTGGCGACGGCCGGGTTCTTCGCGGTCGTGCTGCTGGCTCCCGCGGCGGTGGTGGCCGTGTCGGCGATGTTCTTCGTCGGGCTCGGCGTGGCGACGATCTCGCCGCTGACGCTGTCGCTCGCGGGCACCGCGACCGACACGCCGGGGCCTGCGATCGCGCAGGCCGGCGCCATGGGGTACGCCGGGCTGCTGCTCGGCCCCGTGGTGATCGGGTTCCTGTCGGACGCCGCGGGCCTGCGTACGGCGCTGGGCATCGGCGTGCTCCTGGGCCTGCTGATCGCGCTGTCCGCGCGCCTGCTCCCCGGTCGCGGGACGGCCGAGGTGACCTCCCTGCCGGAGCCCGAGCCGGAGCCCGTACGGGCCGCCGCCTGAGAGTTCCCTGTGCGTTCCGCGCGGGCGGTCCCCACGTCACCACGTGGGGCCGTCCGCGCTCACAGGGAACTCACAGAACCGTTCAGAACGCCCCCAGACGGCCGCCGCAGGCTGGATCGCATGATCGAGCTGACCGGACTGACCAAACGCTACGGCGAACACACCGCCGTGGACGATCTCACCTTCACCGTACGGCCGGGCCTCGTCACCGGCTTCCTCGGCCCCAACGGCGCGGGCAAGAGCACGACCATGCGCATGATCCTGGGCCTCGACCTGCCCACGTCGGGCACGGCCACGGTCCTGGGCCGGCCGTACCGCGAGCTGCCGCATCCGCTGCGCTCGATCGGCTCGCTGCTGGACGCGACCGCCGTGCACCAGAGGCGGACCGCGTACAAGCACCTGCTCTTCCTGGCCCAGACGAACGGCATCCCGGCCACCCGCGTCCACGAGGTGCTCGACCTGGTCGGGCTGGCGGACGCGGCGGACCGGCCGGCGGGCCGGTTCTCGCTGGGCATGGGCCAGCGGCTGGGCATCGCCGCCGCCCTGCTGGGCGACCCGCCGGTGCTGGTGCTCGACGAGCCGGTCAACGGGCTGGACCCGGAGGGCGTGCGATGGGTGCGGGCGCTGATGCGGGGCTGGGCGGCCGAGGGGCGGACGGTGCTCGTCTCCAGCCACCTGATGAGCGAGATGGCGATGACCGCCGACCGGCTGGTGGTGGTCGGCAAGGGGCGGCTGCTCGCCGAGGGCGACATCGCCGACTTCACCGGGTCGGGGCACGTGGTGGTCGTCCGTACGCCGGACGCCGGCTCCTTCGCGCGGCGGCTGGAGCTGTCCGGCGGCCGCGTCGAACCCGGCCACACGAACGAGCTGCTGGTCACCGGCATGACCGCACCCGACGTCGGCCGGCTGGCCGCGGCCGAGAACGTCACCCTGCACGAGCTGAGCACCCGCGGCCCGACACTGGAGGAGACGTTCATGGAGCTGACCCGCGACGCCGTCGAGTTCGGAGCGGCCCGATGATCGAGACGCAGACGCTCAGGGCCGAGTGGACCAAGTTCAGCAGCGTCCGGGCCACCATGGTGCTGTCACTGGCGGCGGTGGCCATGTCGGCCTTCCTCGGCTGGATGTTCGCCAAGGCCTCCGTCATCGACTACCTCACCTCCACACCACAGGAACGGCTCGACTTCTCCCCTGTCGAGATGGGCATGCGGGGCGTGTTCCTGGTCCAGCTGCTGATCGCGGGCATCGGGGTGCTGGTGGTCTCCTCCGAGTACGGCTCGGGCACCATGCCGGCGACCATGGCCGCCGTCGGCAGGCGCGGGAAGCTGCTGGCCGCCAAGGCGGGCATGACGGTGCTGACCGCCCTGCCGGTGAGCGTGGCATCGGTCGTGCTGATGTTCACGATCAGCCAGAGCCACCTGGCCGCGAGCGGGGTGCCGTACACGATGCCGGGCGAGCCGATCGGGCTGCGCATGCTGCTCATCGGTCCTGTCGTGCTGACGCTGATCGCGCTCTTCGGGCTGGCGCTCGGCTTCCTGCTGCGCGGCACCGCCGCCGCGGTCAACGTGGCCACCGCCTTCCTGCTGCTGCCGGCCCTGTCGGACGTGATGCCCGGGGTCGGCCCCTTCGTCGAGTCGTACTGGCCCAACGCGGCGCCCTTCAAGGCGATCTACGGAACGCACGAGCTGCCGGACGTGATGGCGTACGGGATTGTCGTGGTCTTTGTGGCGGTCATGATGGTCGCGGCCTTCGTCCGGTTCAGGGACCGGGACGCCTGATTACCCTGGAGACCGGGAGGTGGCTGACGTGGCCGAGCGGCTGCTGGTGGTCGACGACGAGCCCACCGTCAGAGAGCTGCTGTCGGCGACGCTGCGCTTCGCGGGCTTCGAGGTGGGCTCGGCGGCCGACGGCGTGCAGGCGCTGGAGGAGGCCCGGCGCGAGCCGCCCGACCTGGTGCTGCTCGACGTCATGCTGCCCGACCTCGACGGGTTCGAGGTGCTGCGCCGGCTGCGCGCCCTGCCCACGGCCGACGGCCGGCCGGTGCCGGTGCTCTTCCTGACCGCCCGTGACGCCAAGACCGACAAGATCAATGGGCTGCGACTGGGCGGCGACGACTACGTCACCAAGCCGTTCGACCTGGAGGAGCTGCTGGCGCGGATCCGCGCCATCCTGCGGCGCACCGGCGCCGGCGACCACACGCTGGTGGTCGGCGACCTGGAGGTCGATCCCGACGGCCACCAGGTCACCAGAGCCGGGCGGCCGGTACGCCTGTCGCCCACCGAGTTCAGGCTCCTGCACCACCTGGTGCTCAACGCCGGCCGCGTCCTGCCCAAGGCGAGCATCCTCGACCACGTCTGGCGTTACGACTTCGCGGGTGACACCAGCATCGTCGACACCTACATCAGCTACCTGCGCCGCAAGCTCGACTCCGGCGACTCGCCCAAGCTGATCCACACCGTGCACGGCGTCGGCTACGTCCTGCGCCGCCCGAAGCCGTGATCGCCCGGCTGCGCGGGCTCTCGCTGCGCGCCCGGCTGCTGGCCATCACGGTCCTGCTGCTCGTGGTGGGGCTGGCGGTGATCGGGTCGGTGCTCGTACGCCAGCTCGAAACGCAGCTCATGGCCCGCGTGGACGCCCAGCTCGCCCCCATGGGCGCGGCGATGTCGGCGGTGCCGCCGGAGCTGGCCACCGCGCTCAGCACCCGGGCGGGCGACACCCCGATGGTCCTCACCGATCTCGACCTCGTCAGCCGGATCCACGCGGCCTACCTGGCGCCCGACGGCCGGGTGCTGCGCGCGTTCGGCGAGAGCGGCATCGACCTGCCCCGGCTCGACACGGTGGCCATCGCCGAGCGGGGCGGGCGGCCGTTCACCGTGCGGGACGCGGACGGCTCCGAGTGGCGGGCGGTGGCGCTGCCGGCCCGGCGTACCAGTGCCGAGGTCGGGCACACGGGCGTGGTGGCGGCGGTGTCGCTGGACGGGCTGCACTCCACGGTCGATCGCATGTGGGTCGTCTGTTACGTCGCCGGAGGGATCCTGCTCGCCTTGCTCGCCCTGGTCGGCGGGCTGGCCATCCGGGCCGGGCTGGCTCCGCTGCGGCGGGTGGAGGAGACGGCGGCGGCCATCGCCGGGGGTGACCTGTCCAGGCGGGTGCCCTCGCCAGGGCCCGCCACCACCGAGGTCGGGCGGCTGGCCCGCTCGATCAACGCGATGCTCGCCCAGATCGAGCAGGGCGTCACCGCCAGGGTCGACTCCGAGGCGCGGATGCGGCGGTTCGTCGCGGACGTCAGCCATGAGCTGCGCACGCCGCTGTTCGGCATCAAGGGCTTCTCCGAGCTGTACCGCATGGGCGGCACCGAGGCCGGGCCCGCGCTGGCCCGCATCGAGAGCGAGTCCGGGCGGCTCGCCACGCTGGTGGACGATCTGCTGCTGCTCGCCGGGCTCGACGAGGACGACGGGCCTGGGCTGGAACTGACGCCCATGGATCTGCGTACGCTGGCCGCCGACGCCCGCCACGACGTCACCGCCCTCGATCCCACCCGCCCCATCACCTTCACCGGTCCGTCCGGCGGCCCCGCCGGCACCGCACCGGTCCTGGGCGACGAGGCCCGCCTGCGCCAGGTCGTCAGCAACCTCGTCGGCAACGCCATCACCCACACCCCCGCGGGCACCCCGATCAGAATCGGCGTCGGCGCCGAGCGGGGCGAGTCGGTGCTGGTCATCGAGGACGAGGGCCCCGGCCTCACGCCGGAGGAGGCCGCCCGAGCCTTCGACCGCTTCTACCGCGCCGACGCCTCCCGCGCCCGCGCGACGGGCGGCGCCGGCCTGGGCCTGGCGATCGTCCGCTCGATCGTCACCGCCCACGGCGGCCACGTGGACCTGCGCACGGCCCCCGGCCAAGGCGCGACCTTCCGCATCCGCCTCCCCACCCATGAAGACCGCCCGCCCTGACCGCACCCCACCAACCCAGGGAGCCACCACAAGACCGCCTGACACCCCCGCTGCCGCGGAGGGGCCGGGACGCGTGGGGGGCGGGAGGCGCAGGAACGCGGGGTGGGGCGGTACGCGGGCTTGAGCGCGATCGGGCGCGAGGGCGCGAGCCCCCTTTTCCTGGGCAAGCGGAAGGGGCCGGGCGCTCGTCCCGGCCCCTCAGCGACTTACCTACTTGCGCTTCTTGATCTCTTCGGTGAGCTGGGGGACGACCTGGTGGAGGTCGCCCACTACGCCGTAGTCGGCGAGCTCGAAGATCGGGGCCTCCGGGTCCTTGTTGATGGCGATGATCGTCTTCGCCGTCTGCATGCCGGCCCGGTGCTGGATGGCGCCGGAGATGCCGGCCGCGATGTAGAGCTGCGGCGAGACGGTCTTGCCGGTCTGGCCCACCTGGAACTGGTGCGGGTACCAGCCGGCGTCCGTGGCGGCGCGCGAGGCGCCCACCGCGGCGCCCAGGGAGTCGGCGAGCTCCTCGATGACCGAGAAGTTCTCGGCGGAGCCCACGCCGCGGCCACCGGAGACGACGATGGCGGCCTCGGTCAGCTCGGGGCGGGCGCCCTTCTCCTGCTTGACGCGCTCCACCACGCGGGCGGCCTTGGCGGCGTCGGACAGGGCGACCGCGACCTCCTCCTCCGTGCCCGCGCCGGCGGCCGGCACGGGGGCGGTGGAGTTGGGACGTACGGCGATGATGGGCGTGCCCTTGCGGACCCGCGCGTGCACGTTGATGCCGCCGCCGAAGATGGACTGGTCGGCGACGAAGCCCTCGCCGAGGCCGACGGCGTCGGTGATGACGCCGGAGTCGGTCTTGATGGCCAGCCGCCCGGCGATCTCCTTGCCCTCGGCGGTGGCGGCGATGAGCACGCCGGCCGCCGATTTCTCGGTGACGAGCTGGGCGAGCAGTTCGGCCTTGGGCGCGACGACGTGGTCGACCAGGTCGCCTGAGGCGGCGACGTAGATCTTGTCGGCGCCGTATTCGGCGAGGCGGGCCTTGGCCTCGGGCGTGATGCCGGGGCCGGCCCAGACGGCGGCGGGCGTGCCGAGGGTGCGGGCCAGGGTCAGCAGCTCAAGCGTGACCTTCTTGACCTCACCGTCGACCTGCTCGACGAGAACGAGAATGTCCGACATATCAGTGAATCCCCCGTTCTCAGATGAACTTCTTGGAAGCCAGGAAGTCGGCCGCGTTCGCGCCGCCGTCGCCCTCGTCCTTGACGATCGTGCCGGCCGCGCGCGGCGGGGCCGGGGCGAAGTCGACCACCTCGGACCAGGCGGCGCCCAGGCCGACCTGGTCGGCGTCGATGGAGGCGTCGCCAATGGCGAGCGTCTCGACCGGCTTCTTCTTGGCCGCCATGATGCCCTTGAACGACGGGTAGCGCGGCTCGTTGATCTTCTCGACCACGGAGACGACGGCGGGCAGCGTGGCCTCGACGCGGTCGTAGCCGTAGTCGGCCAGCCGCTGCACGGTGATCGTGCCGCCGTCGACCTCGACCTTGTTGGCGAGCGTGAGCTGCGGGGTGCCGAGCCGCTCCGCCAGCATGGCCGGCAGCATGCCGGTGCGGGCGTCGGTGGACTCGGAGCCCAGGATGACCAGGTCGAACCCGATCTTCTTGAGCACCTGCGCCATCGCGTACGAGGTGGACAGCGCGTCGGAGCCGTGGAGCGCGTCGTCGCTCAGGTGGACGGCCTTGTCGGCGCCCATGGCCAGGGCCTTGCGGATGGTCTCGGTGGCTCTGGCGGGGCCCATGGTCAGGACGGTGACCTCACCGCCGTGGGCCTCCTTCAGCTTGAGCGCCTCCTCGACCGCGTACTCGTCAAGCTCGTTGACCACGCCGTCGGCGGCGTCCCGGTCGAGCGTGTTGTCATCGGACCGCAGCTTGCGCTCGGTCGCCGTGTCGGGGACCTGCTTCACGCAGACGACGATGTTCATGGCCGGTGGCCGACCTCCCGTAGTTCGCCTGCGCCCCCGCCTCGTTGCGGTGGGCGCCGAATCCATCTGTCCAGACTGCCAGGTGCCCCGGGGGCATCCGACAGAGGGTCTGCCGAGGTTTCGCCGTTATGTTACCCATGGGTAGCTTCCGCGCAAACCGAGCACGGCGGCTTGCCCCTACCATACCGAACTTTATTCGGTCAGCACCTGTGACATCTCTTACGCCGACAGCAGGAACACGACCCCCACCACCAGCGCCGTACCCGCGAACAAGGCCAGCGTGAACGCGCTGAACCACGTCGCCAGCCCGAAGCAGAGCCCCACCGTCCCCGCCACGCTGAGCAGATTCGCGATCATCCGGCTGCGCCGGTAGGGGCCCTTCGAGAACAGCGCCACCCCCGCGTCGCTCACCACGGCCAGCGCGTACGCCGCCAGCAGGAACAACGACACCTCGGGCAGCGGCTCCCGCGCGGCCGCCGCCAGCAGCGCCACGAACAGCGCCGACCCGATCAGCCACCGCCTGCGCACCTTCTCCCGGTGCCGCGCCCTGGACTCCTCCACAGAGCGCCGGTGCTGCTCCTTGACCGGCGGCCGGATCTCCCTGGTGCTCATCTCGTCGTGCTCGGCGACCCGGGGACGTACGGGCCCGAGGCGCGGAGGCGGCACGTGGGCGACGGGCGCCACGCCGAGCCGGTCGCAGATCTGGGCGGCCGTGGGCCGCCGCGCCGGATCGGTGGACAGGCACTCGCGTAACAGCGGCTCCAGCCAGCCCGGCGCGCCCTCCAGGTCGGGCGGGTGGTGCACGACCCGGTAGGCGACGGCGGAGGCGGGACCCTGCCCGTACGGCTGCCGCCCGGTGGCCGCGTACGCCAGCGTCGCCCCGAACGAGAACACGTCGGCCTCCACCCCGGCGGGCCGCCCCTCCAGCACCTCGGGCGCCAGGTAGCCGGGCGTGCCGACGACCGCCCCCGAGGCGGTGACGGACAGCGAGTCGAGCGCGCTGGCGATGCCGAAGTCGATCACGACGGGCTCGCCCTCGGTCATCATGACGTTGGCCGGCTTGAGATCGCGGTGGACGACCCCCGCATCGTGCATGGCGAGCAGCGCGTCGGCCAGCCCGGCGGCCAGCCGCCGCAGGTCGGCGACCGGCACGGGCACGGCGCTCAGCGGGCGGCCCTGGACGTAGCGGGTGACGAGGTAGGGGCGGTCACCGTCGAGCGAGGCGTCGAGCACCTCGGCGATGTGCGGGCCGCCGACGATGCGCATGGTCTCGACCTCGCGGGCCAGCCTGGCGAGCGCCCCGCCGTCGGCGGCGACATGGGGATGGAGCACCTTGACCGCGACCGTACGCCCCTCGGCGTCGAGCGCCAGGTGCACCTCGCCGAAGCCGCCGGACCCGAGACGGGAGAGAAGCTCGTACGGGCCGAGGTGCTCGCTCATACTTCATCTCTCCCCCCGTGGGACCAGGCGGACACTCAGGACCAGGGATTCAGGAAGCTCAGCCCCAGACCGTCCATCAGGCTGCCGATCAGGCCGGTGATCAGGCCGATCGTGCTCTGCCTGGCCTCGTTGGCGAGGCTGTCGATCACCGATTCCGGAGCTCGCCACGGATACCAGTCGGTGGCCTGCCCCATCGCGAACATGACGGCGAACAGCGCCGCGGTGCCCACCAGCAGCACCGCGATCAGCGCCGCGCCGGGACTGCGCAGCACGCCGGTGAGCGTGCGGGTGACGGCCTTGCGCGGGGCGCCGCCGCCGGGCAGCACGAACAGGCCGGCGGTGAAGGCGCCCGCCGCGTACGCGGCCGCCTCGTTGATGGTGAACGGCCCGGCGAGGTGCAGCACGCCCCAGACGCACACGCCGAACAGCAGGGCCAGCGGCACGTGCACGACCGTGACGAGCGCGGACTTGATCAGCGCCCACGGCGTGCCGACCAGGACGAGCAGCGGGTCGGCGGCACTGCTGCCGCGCACCTGCCGCCGCTTGACCATGTCGCCGAACAGGTATTCGCCGATGCGCAGGACGAGCGCCAGCGCGACGGCGATCGCGCCCGCCATGACCGGCATCACCACGCTCAGCGCCACCAGCGTGACCAGCAGCAGCAGGCCCACGACCTGGCTGCCGAACAGGTAGCGCTTGCGCTCGGCGGGCGGGGTGTACTGCGGCGGTGGCGGCTCGTAGGGCCTGGCCTGTGGCTGTGGTCGGGGCGCGGGGTAACCGGCCACGCGCTGGTCGGGGCGCGGCGCGGGCGGCCTGGCGGCCATCGGCGCGGGCACGTAGGGGGGCGGGCGCTCCTCGCGCCTGGTGGGCGTCGGTGAGGGCGGGGGCGGCGGGGCGGCCTTGCCGTACTCGACCGGCGGCAGCAGGTCGGAGAAGGTGTCCATGGTGCGGGTGCGGTCGGCCAGCCGCTTGGTGCCGGTCGGCCCGTCGAAGGACGCCTCGTTGAACGTCGTCACCGACGGGTCGAGCGCCCTGGCCATGCGCAGCAGCTCGGGCGCGCTCGGCCGGGCCTCGGCGTCGACGTGGAGCGCCCTGCTCAGCCAGCCGCGCAGCCAGGCGGGCGCCTTGTCGAGCTGGGCCCGCCCTTCCATGATGTTGAAGCAGACCGACTCGAACGTCCCCGTGCCGAACGGCGGCGCCCCGGTGGCGGCGAAGAACACCGTGGAGGCCAGCGCGTGCACGTCGGCGGCCTGGGTGATCTCGGAGTCGCGGATGATCTCGGGCGCGAGGTAGCCGGGCGTGCCGACGAACATGCCGGTCTGGGTCAGCCGGGTGGCGTTGACCAGGTGGGCGATGCCGAAGTCGATGACCAGCGGCTCGCCGTCGACCAGCATGACGTTGGACGGCTTGAAGTCGCGGTGGATCACGTCGGCCGCGTGGATGGCCACCAGCGCCTGGCAGAGCCCCTGAGCGAGCCTGATGACCTGGCGGGCCTCCAGCGGCCCCTCGGTCAGCACGGTGTCCTCGAGCGTGCGGCCCGGCGCGAACCTGGTCACGACGTAGGGCTGGCCGCCCACGAGCTCGGCGTCGATGACCTCCGCGACGTAGGGGCTGCGCACCCTGCGCATGGTCTCGACCTCGCGGGTGAGCCGGTCGCGCGCCTTGAGGTCGGCGGCGACGTGGGGATGCAGGACCTTGATGGCGACTTCCCTGCCCGCGCCGTCGAGGCCGAGGTGGACGACCCCCATGCCACCTTCGCCGATCTTCCTGACCAGGCGGTAGGGCCCGAGGCGTTCTGGTGCTTGGGTGTTCATCGCCACCTTCCCCGCGTCATCCCCCGGAATTCCCCCTCAACCCTTCCAGCTGCTCCACCACTGCGTCGACGTTCAGCGGAGTCCATACACCGGCCCCCTTTGGCTTGTCCCCGAACGTGCCGTAAGCGAGGATCAGCGAGAGCGCGGCCGCGGCCACCAGGACTCCCGCCATCACCATCGCCGCTGTTCTCGAGGGTACGAGCGATGAGAGCGTTCTGCGCATCTGTTTGCCCGGGCCTTCCACTCCTGGGCCGGCGCAGACCGTCCACAGGGCGATGGATGCCCCCCAGGCCAGAGCGTAATAAGGGCTCATGTTCACGACGACGGTGAGCAGCAGCGTCACCGGCAGCCCGAGGATGAGCGCGTAGAGCGTGAGCGCCAGCGTGATGCCGACCGATTTGGCGAGCACGGCGGGGTAGGCGAAGACCCTGACCACGTCGAGTGCCGCCGCTCCCGCCGCCCTGCGGGCCGTCAGCTGCGGCTGCGCCAGGTCGGCGGCGCGCAGCAGGATGACCGCGGGCAGCGCCAGGACGGCCACGATGACGGGAGCCCGCACGGCCGCCACGATCATCAGGACCAGCAGCATGGCCGCGGAGACGCCGTACGCGCGGGAGCGCTGCAGCACCCGGCCGGGCGGCACGCTCGGGATGTACGGCTCGCGCATGGTGCTCGGGTCGGGCTGCTGCTGCGGGTAGGGCTGCGGCTGCGCCGGGATGTACGGCGGCGGCTGCAGCGGCATCGGGTTGGGCCGCGCATAGTCGGACCGGCCTGCGTTGGGATGGCCTGCGTTGGGATGGCTCACATGGGGGTGACCCGCGTTGGGGTGACCCGCGTGCGGCAGGCCCGGGTGCGGCTGGCTCGGGTGCGGCCGGCTCGGGTTGGGCTGGCTCAGGTTGGGCTGACTCAGGTTGGGCGCCGGCGGCTGGGTGAGGCTCCGGAACTCGGGCGAGTCGGGGCGTACGCGCCGGGTGGGCACGTCACCCTCGCCCGCCGGCGGCGGCACGGGAAGCCCCTGCTGAGGCAGGCTCTGGCTCTGCGGCGGCTTGCCGAGACCGGCCTCGCGCTGGATGCGCCGCAGCTCCTCGGGCGAGACCCGGCGGGTCGGCCACGGGTCGGGCTGGTCCGGCAGCAGCGAAACGTATTGCTGCTCGGGCTGGGCGGGCGGCGGCACCGGCGGGCTCGCCTGGTGGTCCTGGCCCTCCAGCAGCCGCCGCGGCGTCACCGGCGGGGTGGAGACGTCGTACGACGGCTTGTCGCTCACCCGCGGCGGGACCGCGCGCGAGCCGTCGGTGCGCGGCACCGTGGAGATCTCGTCGGGCGCGTCGCCCGGCGGCGGCTTGGGCAGCATGCGGGCGGTCTGCTCGGCCAGCTCGGCGGCCTTGGGCCGCTTGGCGGGGTTGCGCGAGAACGCGGCCTTGAGCAGCGGCCGCAGCTCGGCAGGCGCGGCGCTGATGTCGGCCTTGCCCGCGGTGATGTTGTAGAAGATCATCTCCAGCGTGCCCTTGCCGAAGGGCGGCTGGCCGGTGCCGGCGTAGAGCAGGGTGCCGGCCCACGCGTGGATGTCGACCTCGGGGCCGGCCTCCTGGCCCTCGATGATCTCGGGCGCGAGGTAGCCGGGCGTGCCGATGAACATGCCGGTCTGCGTCAGCCTGGTGGCGTCGACCGCCTGGGCGATGCCGAAGTCGATCAGCACGGGCTCGCCGTCGAGGATGAGCACGTTGCCCGGCTTGAGGTCGCGGTGGATCACGCCGACCGAGTGGACGGCGGCCAGCGCGGTGGCCACCCCGTGCGCGACCTTGACCAGCGCGGGCAGGTCGAGCGGGCCGTCGTCCTTGACGATCTCGTCGAGCGGCCGGCCCGGCACGTAGCGGGTGACGATGTAGGGGCGATGACCGGTGACGTCGGCGTCGAGCACCTCGGCGATGTATTTGCTGCGCACCCTGCGCATGGTCTCGACCTCGCGCGAGAGCCGCCGCCTGGCGACCTCGTCGCCGGCGACCTCCGCGCGCAGGACCTTGACCGCCACCTGCCGACCCTGGGGGTCGACAGCGAGGTGGACAACGCCCATCCCGCCTTCACCGAGCCGCCTGAGCAGCCGGTAAGGGCCTAGTCGGTCATCGTTCATGGCATGAAGCACCATACCGGCTTAATCCCCGCCCACGAGATGAACCATGAGGCCACATTCCCACTCGTACAACGTCCAAGAAGCCCTCTCCGGTTTCCCAAACGACGGTCTCGAAATGGCCTCGATTCCGCCGTCAGCCGGCCAGGGAGAGCACCTCCGCCTTCTTCAGCCCGGCCAGGGTGGCGCCCGAGACCGCGAGCTTCGACCTGCGCACGCCGCTGCCGATCACCACGCGCGGCTGCTCGGCGACCCTGGTGTCGACCAGGACGGGCCACTCCTCGGGCAGGCCGAGGGGGGTGATGCCGCCGTATTCCATGCCGGTGCGCTCGACCGCGTCTGCCATCGGCGCGAAGCTCGCCTTGCGGGCGTCGAGATGCCTGCGCACGACGCCGTTGACGTCGACCCGCATCGTCGCGAGCACCATGCAGGCGGCGTAGCGCGTCTCGCCGCCCCGCTTGGCCGCCACCACGACGCAGTTGGCGGACTCGTCGAGTGACACGCCGTAGCGCTCGCAGAACGCCGCCGTGTCGGCCAGCTCGGGGTCGATCTCGGCCACCTCGACGCCCTCCAGGTCAGCGACGGCACGCGCCACCGGGTCGGCCAGGAGGTCGGGCCGTACGGTCGCGGGCACCCACTGCAACGTCATCTCCAACTCCTCGTCTCGCTTCTCCTGACGAGCCTATTGCGGCCGCCGGAGCAGCGTGCGACGTCACGGAGACCGCAACACGCGCTGGTGCAGCCCGGTGACGACGGCGCGGGCCGACTCCATGGCCCCCGCCTGCCAGGCGATGAGGTGGGTGAGCCAGTCGCCCGCGAAGTAGACCCTTCCTGCCGGACGTTGCAGAAGAGTGAACGACGGATCAAAGGAGGGCCAGCGCACCCAGCCGCCCAGGATGTGCTCCTGCCGGTGCCAGGCGATGGAGGCGCTGCCCAGGACGTTCTGGCGGTATTTCTCGCCGTGGATCTTCTTGCCCTGGGTGAGCGCCCTGCGCCTGCGGTCCTCAGGGGTGAGCGCGCCGTACAGCTCGGCCTCGGGGCCGGTGTTGTAGTAGCCGACGAGCAGGCCGCGCTCGGCGTGGTAGTCGTGCGAGGGGTACCAGATGTGGGTGATGTCGAGGTCGGTCTCGGTGACGCCGCCGTAGATGCGGTCCTCGCGCTCCCACCAGCGGGTGCCGTACTCCAGGCCGATCTTGCCGGCGGCGACCGGGACGGGGGTGGCCAGGGCGCCGGTCACCTGGGCGCCGAGGTTGTGCGGGATCTTGGCGAGGACGTGCGGCGGGAGCGCGGCGATGCAGTAGTCGGCCTTGAGCACGCCGCCGGTGTAGGAGACCTCGACGCCGTCGTCCATCGTGGTGATCTTGGTGACCTTGGCGCCGGTCTTGATCCGGTCCGTGCCGACGGCCTCCTGCAGCCTGGTGACGATCGCGTCCATGCCGCCGACCGGCTGGAACATGGGAGTGGCCTGCTCGTAGCCGAAGTCGTTGGTGATCGCGCGGCCGGTGCCGGCGGCCAGCACCTGGCGGAGGGTGCCGGGGGCGTCGAGCGGGGTGCCGCCGTCGACGGCGGGAAACTTCTCGAAGCCGCGCCGGGGCGAGCCCTCGTACTCGTGCCTGGGTCCGAGGTCGCCGAATCGCCGCAGGAACTCCAGCAGGCGTTCCCTGTCGTCCTTGGTGAGGGTCCTGTTCAGGGCGCCGGAGTCGGTGACTTTCGCGAGGAGTTCGGCGACATATCCGTATATGTCGGCGCGGGCGGTGCGGGCTCTGACCGTCCTGTTGTCGACGTGCACGTACGCCGCCGCGTTCGAGTTGACGAACGTCTCGATCGGGATGCCCAGCTCGCGGCAGTAGTCGAGGGTGACCATCCACGGCGCGATGCGGCCGGGCCCGGCGTTGAAGTAGACGCCCTCGCCGAACGTGACCTCCTGAGCCGGGCCGTTCAGCTCGGTCAGGCGGTCGCCGCCGCGCAGCGTGAGGTTCCTGCCGCCGGCCTTGGGCCGCGCTTCGAGCAGCGTGCAGTCGTAGCCGGCCTTGCCCAGCTCGTACGCCGCCGTCAGCCCCGCCACCCCGGCCCCCAGGATGACCACGCTGGCCGACGCCTTGCCGCGCAGCGTGAAGTCGCCCGCGCGCGGCGGCGTGAACTCCTTGTCCTGCCCGGTGGGGGCGAGGCCGAGCGCGCCCATGGCGGCGTACATGGCGCCCGCGCCCCCCGCCGCGCCGATCCCGACGAGCAGGCCGCGCCGGGTGAGCGCGGCCCCCTTGCCGTCAGCCATAGGGCCCGCTGCCGCACGCGACCTGGCCGCCGATCGTGGCGAAGATCCCGAACAGGGCCATGATCTGGGCGAAGTCGTCGGTGGTGAACTCGGTGTGGCGGGTGCCCACCTGCTTGACGCCCGGCACCAGCGAGACGGCGGCGGCGATGGCGGTCGAGTTCCACTCCACGCCCAGCGTGTACGGCGCCGGCACCACGTACGGCGTGAAGTCGCTCAACCGGCCCAGCGCCCGCGCGGTGGCCTCACGGATCCTGCCCTGGGCCACGCTCGGCGGCAGCAGCTCGGCCGAGAACTTGTCGATGCCCTTCTTGACCGCCACGGTCTCGACGTCGCCGAGCAGCTCGCGGGCCTCCTCGCCGACCGCCTCGTCCCCGGTCACCAGGACGACCGGCACCCCGTGGAACCCGGCGCACGCCGCCACCAGCCGGGTCTCGCCGCACAGGTCGCCGTTGAGGTAGACGTTCTGGATCTCCTTGCCCATCCAGGTGTGGTTGAGCACGCCGTCGGGCACCCCGGCACGGGCGTGGTAGCCGACGAAGCAGGCCGCCTGGAACGTCCCGTCGAGGCCCTGCGCCATCCGCTGCGCCTTGCCCGGCCCCCTGATGAGGCTGGCCCGCGGGTCGAGCAGGTCGATCCTGAGGTTCTTGGTGGAGCCGTGGGCGTCGTTGACCAGCACGCTGTCCGCCCCGGCCGCGAACGCGCCCTCGACCGCCGCGTTCGCGTCGGCCGTCATCAGCTCGCAGCCGCGCTCGTAGCCGCGCTTGCCGGCGTGCATCTCCTCCGGGTCGGTCAGCCCGGTCACGCCCTCCATGTCCACCGACAGGTAAACCTTCACGCCCCTGCTCCACTCCCCCAGGTCTCCACCTGGCGCACTTCCGGCTCCGTCATCAACCCGATGTTCGCCTCGACGAACGCGGCCGCCTCCGCGCGCCACGGCTCAGGGATCTCCTCCAGGGCCGGCGGGTAGCAGTGGTCGAGCCAGCTCGTCGCCTCCTCGCTGACGTCGAAGTAGTCGAGCGCGGGCGCGAGGACGGTCTTCTCGATGCCGGGGACGCGGGAGAGCCCGTACTGGATCATCTCCTGGCCGCCGTACGGCGGTTTCTTGAGGTATTTCCTGACCGACGGGTGCTCGGCCTTCATCGGCGAGTCCAGCGGGCGGCGCTCGACGGCGGCCTGGATGAGCTCCTTGTAGAAGCACTTGCCGCACGTGCGGCAGGGGCCGTCCACGCCCTGAAGGCACCAGCGGACCTGCTCGCGCAGCGGCGAGCCGAGCGCGAGACGCATGGTGACCGCCTCGCTGACGCCGCCGACGGGCAGCACGATGTGCAGGCCCGCCGCCGCGAATAAGCGCCCCCAGCGGCCGTGCGGCGCCCACATGGGGTTGTCGGGGGTGAAGCGGCCCAGGTAGCGGTCGCCGCCGAGCCAGCGCGAGCCCAGCTCGTAGCCGAAGCCGAGGCCGCCCAGGTCGAGCTGGTCGGCCAGCAGCAGCGCGCCGGCGGCGACCGCGTGGTGCTCGGGGTAGCCGGGGCGGGGCTCGGCCAGGGTGTATTCGAGGTCGGAGCTGACCGTGGTCAGCTCGCGGCCGGTCTTGGCGGCCAGCTTGGCCAGCACGTCGGAGCGGTAGTGGGGCCAGCGGTTCGGTACGCGCGGATGCGCCACCCGCTGGAAGTGAACAAACGGGGCATCCGGGTACATCGTGGCCGCCGCGACCGAGTCGGCGCCGCCGCTGTAGGAGATGGCCAGCCGCGACCCCGGCCGCCGCCGCTCCGCGCCCACCGGGCCCGCCTCGACGCCGAAGCCGTCGTGCAGCACCTCGGCCAGCTCGGCGGAGATCGCCCGGTCGAACGTGACGCGCCGGCGCGTCCACGGGGCCACGACCGTCCAGGCGGCGACGGCGTACAGGTCGGGGTGTGCGTCCTCGGGGACCCCGGTGATCGAGCAGGAGTTGATGGCCAGCTTGATCGGGTAGTCGTCGGAGGCCCTGCCGGTGATCTCGTCCTCGGAGTCGAGACGGAAGCTCAGCTGCGCGGCGCCCGTCCAGGTCACGCGCACGGCTGCTCCTCGGCGCGGCCCCGCTCGTCACGCAGCTGGTCGATGGCCTGCCAGACGAGGACCTCGTTCTGCAGCACGCCGTCCAGCGCCTTGGCGGTCTCCTGGGCGAGCCGGTGGGTCTCGTCGACCTTCTTCTTGTCGATCACGGGCGGGCGGACCTTGCGCAGCCGCTCGACCTCCTCCTGGAGGGTCTGCATCTCCCGCCGCAGCGTCTGCACCTCCCAGAGCGCGTCCCTGATGTCCTGCCGGTGATCGGCGATCGAGATGTAGCGGGAGTCGAACCACGTGCGCACGGCCTTTCTGAGCCGTGCGGGGACCAGGACGCGCTTCATGGAAGGCCACCATAGTGGTAAACGAATCCCGCTATGGACGGGCGTAACCGAATGTGATGGCTTCGGGGGGAATCGCTCAGCGGCCCGTGAACTTCGGCTTGGATCGCTCGGTGAAGGCGCGCATGCCGGCCTTCGCGTCCTCGGTGGCGAACATGCCGGAGAACTGCAGCCGCTCGATCTCCAGGCCCGTCTCCAGGTCGGTCTCCAGGCCCTGGTCGATGGCCTGCTTGGCGGCGCGCAGCGCCACGGCGGGCCCGCCGACGAACGTGGCGGCCCATTCGAGCGCGGCGGTGTAGACCTGCTCGTCCGGCACCACGCGATCGACCAGCCCGATGGCGAGCGCCTCCGCGGCGTCGACGTGGCGGCCGGAGAAGATGAGGTCCTTCGCCCGCGCGGGGCCGATCAGCCGGGGCAGGCGCTGGGTGCCGCCCGCGCCGGGGATGAGGCCGAGCTGCACCTCGGGCTGGCCCAGCTTGGCCGACTCGCCCGCCACCCGGAAGTCGGCGCACAGCGCCAGCTCGCAGCCGCCGCCCAGGGCGTAGCCCGTGATGGCGGCGATGACCGGCTTGCCGATGCGGGCGATCGCGGTCAGCGCGCCCTGGAGGGTGACGGAGTGGGCGGACATCTCGACGTACGACATGTCGGACATCTCCTTGATGTCCGCGCCGGCGGCGAACACCCGCGCGCCGCCGTACAGGATCACCGCATGCACCTGCGGGTCGGCGTCGATCAGCGCGGCCGCCTCGGCGAGCTCACGCTGCACCTGAGCGTTGAGCGCGTTCATCTTCGGACGGTCTAGACGAATCGTGGCGATCTGGTCGGCCACCTCGACGCTGACGAACTCACCCATGACCCAGAACCTAACAGCCGCCGATCACCGCGCGGCAGCCGCCTTCACCTCGTCCACGGACTTCTTGCTCCGCGCCACCCTGACGAGCGCGGCCGACAGGCGCGCCAGCTCGTCGCCGGACCCGGCGAGCTTGGCGAGCGGCCCCGCCTGCCGCGGCAGGCCCAGCTTGCCCGCGCCGTCCAGCACCCGCCGGTCCAGGTGCGGCGCGACCTGCGGCCAGACGGCCTGGACCTCGCGCAGGAAGATGTCGGCCCCCGTCGGGCCGATGCCGGGGAACTCGGTCAGCAGCTCCGCGATCCGCCGCTCGTCGCCGCCCGCCTCGTCGCGCAGCCGCCGCAGGTCGCCCTTCCACCGGTCGAGGAGCAGCTCCGCGCCGTCGCCGAGCATCGTGGCCGTGCGCTCGTCGTAGCGGCGGTAGTGGCCGCGGCCCAGCGCGTCCACCCGGTCCTGCCAGCTCGCCTCGCACATGCCCTTGGGCGTGCCGTACCCGGCGGCGAACAGCTCCTTCGCCGCCGCCACCGCCACGTCGGCCGAGATGCGGGCGCTCAGCAGCGTCGCGAGCACCAGCAGCTCGTAGAGCGGTTTCGGGCGGTCGGCGAGTTTGATGCCGGCCTCGCCCGCGTACGTGCGGCCGTAACGGTCGAGCAGCGCCTCCAGCACGGCTTCATCGGTCTTCGCCATGCCGTCCCCGCTACCCGGCGCTGCCCGGCGCATGTGTTTGCTGCTCCGAGGTGGGGGGAGTCGGAGGGTTCCAAGAGGACAAAGGAGCAGGTCGTGCTGACATTGACCGATAACGCCGTGGTCGCCATCCGCGACCTCTTGGTCGGGGAGAACGTGCCCGCCGACGCGGGCCTGCGCATCGCCCCGAAGGCAGACGAGGCAGGAACGCTGGAGGTCACGCTGGCGAGCACGCCGCACGCCGGTGACCAGGTCGTCGAGAAGGAGGACGTACGGGTGTTCGTCGCCGAGGACGCCGTACGGATCCTCGACGACAAGTCGCTGGACGCCCAGCCGGGCAGGCCGGGGCAACCCTCGTTCCGGCTCGACCGGCGCGGCTGACGCGGACGCTGTGAGAGGGGGACGCAGCGGACGTTTCGTGTCACGATGACGGCGCGTCCTTTCCAGGGAGTGTCCGATGTGTCACGACCCGCTGCTTCCTCCGTCCGTGGCCGCCGCGCTCACCGACTACCGCTCGTTACGTGACGCGCACGACGTCCGCTGGGCGAACCGCCCCTCTCGTACGTGGTCCAGGCGTGGACCACCCTCTACCTCCGCGACGACGCCTTCTGGGGGGTGACACCCCGCGAGCACCGGCGTGGCGCGGGGGCAAGGTGAAGCCGCAGCGGGTCTATGATGTTGGAAAGTAAAGCGGCGGGAGGTCGGGCGTGCGGATGTCGCAGTGGGCTCACGACATGTTCGGACAGCGGGCGTCCCTGGTCAGGGAGTGCGTCGCCGAGGCGTTGTCGGTGGCCGCCGACAACGCGCGCGAGGCCCAGGAGGTCGCGCGCACCGATCATCTGCACCCGTTCGGGTTCACGCTCATGTCGCGCAAGTTCGAGGCGCTGGCCGAGGCGTTCCAGGACCTCGGTGACGTGCGCATCGTCAAGCCAGGCGGCTCCCAGCACGAGCTGGTGGCGCTCGACGGCACGCTGCTGTTCCCGTTCCGCTACGCCAAAGACCGCGCGGGCAGCGTGATGAGCGCCCGCATCGGCGACGGGCGGCCGTCGGCGCTGGTGCAGGCGCTGTTCAACCGGTTCGGGCCGGAGCCGCGCATGCGGCAGCTCGCGCTGCACGACGTCGCTCCTCACGCGGTGCCGGTGGCCGAGGCGCTCGGCGACCTGCCCGACGACACCCGCCTCGTGCTGATCGCGTACGCGGCCAACGCCCACGCCGGGCTGCTCGACGCCTGGTGGGGCGAGGCCGAGCTGCTCGACCGCCTCGGCAGCCTGCGCTGGCACCACTGCGAGGAGATCCCGCTCACCCAGGAGGCCGCCGCGCTCACCCAGGGCGACACCGCGGCGGCGTTCGACCAGGGCGCGCTCCCCTCCCCCGAGCTCAACCCCCGCTCGGCCGCCCCCGCCCCCATCCCTCTCTGGCCGGAAGCCGCCGGCGGTGCGTGACCCCGGCTCCCCCGGGCCGACGCCACAGGCGGTGGCGGACGCGTTCGACGCGACGCGGCTCACGCAGGCTCGTCATCTGGCCGCGCTCACCAAGAAGGAGGTCGCCGAGCGGCTCGGCGTCTCGCCCGCCGCCGTCGGGCAATACGAGGCGGGCGTCACCCGGCCGCGGCCCGACCTGATCCCGCTGCTGGCCGAGGTGCTGTCGGTGCCGGCGGCGTTCTTCCTGTCCGGGCGGCCCCACGGCAAGCTCGACGGGTCCATGGCCCACTTCCGCAGCCTGCGCTCCACCCGGGCCTACCAGCGGGCCAAGGCCGTGGCCTTCGTCGAGCAGGTGTGGGAGCTGACGTACGCGCTGGAGAGACGCGTCCAGCTGCCCGCCGTCGACCTGCCGGGGTTCGCGGGCGGCGAGATGCACTCCGCGCTGCCGCGCGACCCGGCCGGCGCCGCCCGCGCGCTGCGGGCCCACTGGGGGCTCGGCACGGGCCCGATCAGCCACCTCGTACGCCGCATGGAGTCCCACGGCATCGTCGTCGCCTTCCCCCGCCACGACCCCGACGCCGTCACCGTCGACGCCTTCTCCACCTCCAGCCTGCCCAGGCCCATCGTGGTGCTGACGCCCAACCGCTTCGACGACATCTACCGCCACCGCTTCACCGCCGCCCACGAGCTGGGCCACCTCGTGCTCCACGGCGACACCGCGGCCGGCGACTCCCAGCAGGAACGCGAGGCCGACGCCTTCGCCGCCGAGTTCCTGACGCCGCGCGAGAGCATCCTGCCCCGCCTGCCCTCCCGCGCCGACCTGCGCAAGCTGGCCGAGCTGCGGCAGACGTGGGGGGTGTCGGTCGACTCGCTGCTCTACCGGTGCCGCGAGACCGGGCTGCTGTCCGACTCGGCGGCCGGCCGCGCCTACCAGCGGCTCAACGCCCTGCGCGGCCAGCCGGGCTTCACCAACGAGCCCGTGTCCGGCTACCCGGGCGAGCAGCCGGTGCTGCTGGCCGAGGCATTCGAGCTGGCCTGCCGTGAGGGCTCGCTGAGCGCGGCGGCGCTGGCCCAGGAGCTGGCCTGGCCGATCGCCCGCGTCCGCGAGCTCATCGGCCTCCCCGACCGCCGCCCGTCGCTCCGGCTCGTCCCCTGACCGCGCCGGTCAGCGCGTGCCGCCAGGCGGCCACCAGCATGTCGCCCGCCAGCGGCCCTTCCCTCACCATCACGCGAGTGTGGGGTCTGGGAAGCGGCGCTTGACCTCAAGTGGGCTTGGGGTTGCAGGCTCGGGGGACGAAGCTGTTCGTCGTTTCTTGGAGCACGTCATGCACGCCGTCGTTCTGCACGCCTTCGGTCCCGCCGAGAACCTTCGCTACGAGGAAGTCCCCGACCCCGAGCCCGGCCCCGGGCAGGTGCGCGTCGCCGTCAAGGCGGCCGGGGTGCACTTCATCGAGGCCGTCATGCGGTCGAGGCCGACAGGAGGTTTCACGCCGCCGCTGCCCGAGCTGCCGGCGATCATGGGCGGAGAGGTCGCGGGCCGGGTGGACGCCGTGGGGCCTGACGTCGATCCGTCCTGGATCGGCCGTGACGTGGTGACGTCGGGCGGGCGGCCCGGCGGGTACGCCGAGCTGGCCGTGGCCGACGTGACGGCCCTGCACCCGATGCCCGAGGGGCTCGACCACGTGACGGCCGTCGCCATGATCGTCACCGGCGGCACCACCCTGCACTACCTGGACGTGGCCGCGCTGACGCCCGGCGACGTGGTGCTGGTGACGTCTGCGGCCGGCGGGATCGGGCGGCTGGTCATCCAGTACGCCCGCCGCCTCGGCGCCACCGTGATCGGCGCGGCGGGCGGCCCCGCCAAGGTGGCGGCCGTCCGCGAGCTGGGGGCCGACCTCGCCGTGGACTACGACCTGCCCTCCTGGGACGAGCAGGTCGCCGGGCACCTCGGGGGCCGCAAGGTCACGGCGGTGCTCGACGGGGTGGGCGGCGACAAGGCGCGGGCCGCGTTCGGGCTGCTGGCCGACGGCGGCCGGTTCCTCACCATCGGCAGCGCCTCCCAGCAGGACTTCTGGCCCGACGACGACACCCTCGCCGCCCGCGGCCAGACCGCGACCAACGCGCTGCTGGTCCTGCTGGAGCACCCGGAGACGCGACCCGCGTACGAGGCCAAGGCCCTCGCCGCGGCGGCCGACGGAGCGCTCGTCCCCGCCGTCCAGACATTCCCCCTGGAGCAGGCCGCCGAAGCCCACGCGGCCATGGAGTCCCGCCGCACCACGGGCAAGGTCGTCCTCGTCCCCTGACCCGCGCGGCGCGTGGAAAGCGGGGGTGGTCCTGGATGGGGTGGGGGCGGGTTCTAGGGTGCTTGGCATGGCTGATCCCCTTGCCGATCCGGGAACGCCCGACTGTCGCGGTGCGGCTCGCTACCTGTGGTGGCTGGTCGTCCGGCAGCCTGGGCGGGTGTTGCTGGGGGCGTGCTTAGGGACGGCGTGGATGGTGTGCCTGACGCTGCCGCCGTACCTGCTCTCCCGCGCCATCGACGACGGGCTCGCCACGGGGGACCTGGCCGTGCTGACCGGCTGGGTGGCGGCGGTGCTCGGCACCGGCGTGCTGAACGCGTGGCTGGCCATCATGCGGCACAGGACGATGACGCGCGTACGCATGGACGCCGCCTTCCGCACCGCCCACGTGGTGGCTCTGCAGGCGACCCGGCTGGGTGCGGCGCTGCCGCGCAAGGTGACGGCCGGTGAGGTGGTCACGATCGGGTTCGGGGACGCGGCCATGATGTCCGCCACGCTCACCGTCACCGGGCCTGGCGTCGGCGCGGTGCTGGCCTACATCGTCGTGGCCGTGCTGCTGCTGGCGGTCTCCCCGGTGCTGGCCGCCGTGGTGCTGCTGGGCGTGCCGCTGCTCGTCGTGCTGCTGGGGCCGCTGCTCGGACGGCTGCGCGGGGTGGAGACCGCGTACCGGGCCGGGCAGGGCGAGCTGGCCGCCAGGTTCGCCGACATCGCGGGCGGGCTTCGGGTGCTGAACGGCATCGGCGGCAAGGACGTCTACGCCGCCCGCTACCGGCGCGGCTCGCAGGAGCTGCGCGAGCGCGGCTACCGGGTGGGGGCGGTGACGAGCTGGATCCACGCGCTGGGGGTCGGGCTGCCCACGCTCTTCCTGGGGGCGGTGACGTGGCTGGCGGCCAGGATGGCGGTGCAGGGCGACATCACGGCGGGGGAGCTGGTCGCGGTGTACGGGTACGCCGCCGTGCTGGTGGTGCCGGTGTCGTTCTTCGTGGAGGGCGGTTACGACATCAGCAGGGGTCTGGTGGCGGCCCGCAGGACCGTACGGTTCCTGTCGCTCGAACCCGAGGACCTCGGGACGCCGGGCGCCGCGCCGCCCGCGCCGCCCGATGGCGTGTTGCGTGACGGCGTGTCCGGGGTGGAGCTGGCGCCGGGGCGGCTGACGGCGCTGGCCGGCGCGCGGGCCGCGGAGGGTGCGGCGGTGCTCGACCGGCTGGGCGGGTTCGCCGAACCGGCCGCTACCTGGGACGGGGTGAGCCTGCGCGACCTCGACCCCGCCTGGGTGCGGGAGCGCGTCCTGGTGGCCGACAACGAGGCCGACCTGTTCGCGGGCACGCTGCGTGAGGTCGTGGCCGGTCGCGCCGACCCTTCGGACGCGGAGCTGGAGCTCGCCCTGCACGCCGCCGGGGCCGAGGACGTCGCCAGGCACGGCCTGGACGCGCCCGTCACCGCCCAGGGCCGCAACCTGTCCGGCGGGCAGCGCCAGCGGGTCCGGCTGGCCCGCGCCCTGCTCGCCGCCCCCGACGTGCTCCTGGCCGCCGAGCCCACCTCGGCCCTGGACGCCCACACCGAGGCCGTGGTCGCCGCCCGCCTGCGTGCCGTACGCGCGGGCCGCACGACCGCCGTCACCACCACCTCGCCGCTCGTCCTTGAGCAGACCGACACCGTCTACTACCTGGTCGACGGCACGGTCGCGGCCTCCGGCGACCACCACACCCTGCTCCGCGACTCCCCCGGCTACCGCGCCCTCGTCGCGCGCGGCGAGCCCGACGGGAGCGGCGAAGGGGACGAATCCCCCGGCGACCTCGACAGCGACCCCATCGGGGCCGGGACAGGAGGCCGATCGTGATCGCGGAGGCGCGAGGCCGCGAGGCGGCGGAGGCGGTGGATCGGTTGCCGGTGGCCCGGCCCGCCCAGGTGCGGCGGGCGTGGGTGCGGCTCGTGCGGATGGACGGGCGGGCGTTCGCCGGGATGCTGGCGCTCAACGGGCTGGCCGCGGCGGCGGGGCTGGCCGCGCCGTGGTTGCTCGGCCGGATCGTGGACGAGGTGCGCGCCGGGGCGGGCCTTGCGACGGTGGACCGGCTGGCGCTGGCCATCCTGGTGTGCGCGCTGGCCCAGATCGTGCTGTCACGGTACGCGGGCCTGGCCGGCCACCGGTTCGGGGAGCGCACGCTGGCCCGCATCCGCGAGGAGTTCGCCGACCGCGCGCTCGCCCTGCCCGCGACCACGGTCGAGCGGGCGGGCACGGGCGACCTGATCACCAGGGGCACCACCGACGTGGCGGCGGTCGGCGCGACGTTGCGCGACGCGGGCCCCACGATGGCGATCGCCGCCGTGCAGGCCGGGTTCGTGCTGGCCGCCGTGTTCGTGCTGAGCCCGCTGCTGGGCGCGTGCGGGGTGGCCGGGCTGGCCGGGATCTGGTTCGCGACGCGGTGGTACCTGCGCAGGGCGGTGACGGCGTACCTGGCGGAGGGCAGGGCGAACGCGGCCCTGGCCGAGGAGCTGGCGGCCACCACGAGCGGCGCCCGCACGGTGGCGGCGCTGCGGCTGGAGCACCGCCGCCTGTCGGTGTGCCGCCGCGCCATCGAGGAGTGCCGGCGCACCCGGGTCAGGACGTTGTTCCTGCGCAGTGTGCTGTTCCCGGTGGTGGACGTCTCGTACGCGATCCCGGTGGCCGCCGTCCTGCTGCTGGGCGGCGTGCTCATGGCGCAGGGCACGGTGACGCTGGGCACGGTGACGCTGGGCACGGTGGTCGCGGCGGCGCTCTACCTGCGGCAGCTGTCCGCGCCGCTGAACACCATCCTCGAGAACCTGGAGCTGCTGCAGAGCAGCAGCGCGTCGTTCGCCCGGGTGGAGGGCCTGGCTCAGGCGCCGCGCGGCGGGCCCGCGGGCGCGGCCCCCGAGCCGGTGGACGACCGGATCGAGGTGCGCGGCGTGTCCTACGCCTACGACGGAGGCCCCGACGTCCTGCACGGCGTGGATCTGCGGGTACGTCCGGGCGAGCGGCTCGCGATCGTCGGCCCCTCGGGGGCGGGCAAGACCACGCTGGGCCGGCTGCTGGCGGGCATGGACGCCCCGCGTACGGGCGAGGTCACGGTGGGCGGCGTCCCCGTGGCCGGGCTCGACCCTGACCGGCTGCGCGAGCGCGTCATGCTCGTCACCCAGGAGCACCACGTGTTCCTCGGCACCGTACGCGACAACCTGGCCATCGCCGCCCCCGACGCGACCGACGCCGAGCTGCGCGCGGCGCTGAACGCGGTCGGCGCCGACTGGGCCGTGGACCTCGACGCGCACCTCGGCCCCGGCGGTCACCGCCCGGACGGGGCGCAGGCGCAGCAGCTCGCGCTGGCCAGGGTGGTGCTGGCCGACCCGCACACGCTGATCCTGGACGAGGCCACGGCCCTGCTCGACCCGAGGACGGCCCGGCACACCGAGCGCGCGCTGGCCGCCGTGCTCGCGGGCCGCACGGTGATCGCGATCGCGCACCGGCTGCAGACGGCCCGCGACGCCGACCGGGTGGCGGTCATGCGCGACGGCCGGCTCACCGAGCTGGGCACGCATGAGGAGCTGGTGGCGGCGGGCGGCGCCTACGCGGCCCTCTGGCACTCCTGGAACGGCGACCCCACCTCACGAACCACCCGCTGAGCCTCCCCGGCCCTCCCACGCCGCGCCCGGCACCCCCCATCGAGCCTCCCCCGACATAGCGGCGCCATGACCGTTAAGAGCTGAAAAATATCTTCGCAAAGATCTCGCCTGAGAAGGAAAATGTTGAGACGCTGAATCGCACTATGCGCCCCCAGCCCCGAGGAGTGGTTCATGCGCAGACTACTGGCGACCTCGCTCGTCGCCCTGCTGCCGTTAATCCCGGCGAGCCCCGCCCAGGCAGAGCCGCCGGCGGACCGGCAGCAGGCGTTCGCGTCCGCCGCGAAGGAGTTCGGCGTCCCCGAGAGCGTGTTGCTGGGTGTCTCCTACCTGGAGTCCCGCTGGGACGCCCACGCCGGGCAGCCGTCGAGCGACGCCGGCTTCGGCCCGATGCACCTCACCGACGCCGCCGCGTTCACCGCGGGCAACCACCATGACGCGGGCGAGGAGGACGCGCGCGGCGACGACGGCCGTCCGCTGCCCGCCCCCGAGGCCCGCCCGGCGCCGGCCGAGCTGCCGGCCTCGCTGCGGACCATGGAGCGGGCCGCGCAGCTGACCGGCGAGAGCCGCGAGCGGCTGCGTTCCGACGCCGCCGCCAACATCCGCGGCGGCGCGGCGCTGCTGGCCGAGTACCAGAAGGCGCTCGGCGCGCCGCTGAGCGACGACCCTGGCCAGTGGTACGGCGCGGTCGCGAAGTACTCGGGCGCCGAGGAGTCGGGCGCGGCCAAGTTCTTCGCCGACGAGGTCTTCTCGATCATCAAGGAGGGGGCCGAGCGGACGACCGACGACGGCCACCGGGTCCGGCTGCCCGCCGTGCCGCGCCTCGACGCGATCGAGAAGTGGCTGGAGAAGCTCGGCCTGCGCCCGCCGGTGCGTCCCGACGGCATCGAGTGCCCGGCGTCGATCTCCTGTGAGTGGATCCCGGCCGCGTACGCGCAGCTCCCGAACGACGACTACGGCCACTACGACCTGGCGAACCGCCCGGCCAGCCAGAAGGTCGACTACATCATCATTCACGACATGGAGGGATATTTCCTGCCCTCCATCCGCCTCAACCAGGACCCCGCCTACGGCGCGAGCTGGCACTACTCCGTCCGCTCCACCGACGGCCACATCGCCCAGCACATCAAGACCAAGGACGTCGGCTGGCAGGCCGGCAACTGGTACGTCAACGCCAAGTCCATCGGCATCGAGCACGAGGGCTTCCTGGCGGAGGGCGGCACCTGGTTCACCGAGGCGATGTACCGCTCGTCGGCCCGCCTGGTCCGCTACCTGGCGCTGCGCCACGGCGTGCCGCTCGACCGGGCCCACATCCTGGGCCACGACAACGTCCCCGGCACCCTGCCGACCACCGTGCGCGGCATGCACGAGGACCCGGGGCCGTTCTGGGACTGGGCGCACTACTTCAAGCTGATGGGCGCGCCGCTGCACGGGCTGGGCGGCCCCCGCTCGGGCGCGGTCATGATCAGGCCCGACTTCGAGACGAACAAGCCGCACTTCTACGGCTGTGACCGCCAGAACCCGGAGGCCGACTGCCCGCCGCTGCCCGCCCACACCGTGTGGCTGCGTACCGAGCCGCGCGAGGACGCGCCGCTGGTCAAGGACATCGGCAAGCACCCGACCGGCGAGTCCCTCTACAGCGTCTACGACCACAGCGCCCGCGCCAGCACCGGCCAGCGCTACGCCGTGGCCGAGCGCAGCGGCGACTGGACGGCCATCTGGTACCTCGGGCAGAAGGCGTGGTTCCACAACCCGGCCGCCAACCCGACCGCCGTGCCGTCGATGGGCCTGCTGGTCACCCCCAAGCCGGGCAAGGCGACCGTGCCGGTCTACGGCAGGGCCTACCCCGAGGAGGAGGCGTACCCGGAGGGCATCCCGTACCAGGCGGTGACCCCGCTGCAGTACACGTTCTCGGCGGGCGAGAAGTACACGCTCGCGGGCGTGGCGCCGGCCGAGTATTACCGGGCGGTCACCTTCAACCTGGAGGACCACACGGTCGTCCGCGGCAAGACGAAGTATCTGCAGATCCAGTTCGGCCACCGCGTGATGTTCGTCAAGGCTGACGACGTGCGGGTGACGTTCTCCGGGTGAACTCCGTGACGGCGCGCCTGGTGCTCTCGAGCGCCTCCTGAGAGGAGTCGAACGTGCGCTGGGCGACGCCGACGAACACGCAGTCGACGACGAGGAGCTGGCTGATGCGGCTGGCCAGGGCTCCGGGACGGAACTCCGTCTCGCGCCCGGCCGAGATCAGCACGTGTTCGGCCAGCTCCGCGATCGAGGAGCGGGGGTTGTTGGTGATGGCGACCGTGGTGGCCCCCGCCTCCTTGGCGCGGGTCAGCGGCTCGATCACGTCGGGGGTCTCGCCCGAGGTGCTGATGCCGATGGCGACGTCGCCTTCGCGCAGCAGCACCGCGCTGGTCAGCGCGAGGTGGGCGTCCTGGAAGGCGTGGGAGGACAGGCCGATGCGCATCAGCTTCTGGGCGACGTCCTCGGCGACCAGGCCGGAGGCGCTGACGCCGTAGGCGTCGATCCTGCGGGCGCCGACGATGGCGTCGACCACCAGGCCCAGCCGCTCGGAGGTGAGCTGGGCGACGGTGTCGTTGATCGCCTCCGACTCGGCCCGCGCCACCTTGTGGATGACCTCCGACAGCGGGTCGTCGGGGGCGAGGTCGCCGGGCACCAGCCGGTCGGGCTGCGCGGCCGCCGCGGCTAACGCCAGCCTGAGCTGCGGGTATCCGGCGAAGCCGAGCAGCCGCGCGGTGCGCACGATCGTGGCCTCGCTGGTGCCCGAGGCGGCCGAGAGCTCGGTGATGGTGCTCCTGGCCACCGTCGCGGGGTCTTCGAGTATGAGGCGGGCGACGGTCTGGGCGGCAGGCGTCAACGACGGCAGCACACCGCGAACCGTGGCCACCAGTGTGTCGGCCCGCAGGCCGTTCCCGTTGTCGTCCACCCCCTGATTATGCCGCGTTGACCGCATTGCCGGCCCCGGCCCGCAGTCCTACCGCAACGTCCCGTTCGTCATGCCGGCCGGCTCCTCGGGAACGGTGACGAGCCCCAGCTCGGCCGGGGTGACGAGCAGCGGGTGGTGCGGGACGACGCGCACGGTGTAGCCGAACGCGCCGGTGCGGTCGAGCGGCACCTTCCCGGTGTAGTGGGCGCGCCGGTCGTCGTCCACCGACTGCACCGACAGCGTCGCGTACACCGGGTGCACCAGCTCGTCGTGCGGCCCGACCTTCCCGTAGGCGGCCTGCACCTGGACGTCGTCAGGGTCGAGGTCGCCGAGCGCGATCGTGGCGTGCAGCTCGATCGCGGCCCCCACCTCAGGCGTGTCGCCGACGCCGGTCGCCTCGACGTGCTCGACCCGCACCCCCGGCCAGGCCCTGGCCACCCGCACCCGCCAGGCGGCGAACGCCTTCGCGGGGGCGTAGGAGTCGGCCGACAGCGCGCGGGCGGAGGCGGCGGCCGGGTTGTAGAGGGTCAGCACGTAGTCGCGGAGCATGCGCCCGGCGAGCACCTTCGGCCCGAGCGAGGCCAGGGTGTGCTTGACCATCTCGATCCAGCGCCGCGGCAGGCCGTCGAACGCCCGGTCGTAGAAGCGGTCGGACACCTCATGCTCGATCAGGTCATAAAGGGCGGCGGCCTCCAGCTCGTCGCGCCGGTCGGAGTTGCTCACGCCGTCGGCGGTGGGGATGGCCCAGCCGTTGGTGCCGTCGTACCACTCGTCCCACCAGCCGTCGCGGATGGACAGGTTGAGCCCGCCGTTGAGCGCGGACTTCATGCCCGACGTGCCGGACGCCTCCAGCGGGCGCAGCGGGTTGTTCAGCCAGACGTCGCAGCCCTGCACCATGAGCTGCCCGAGCGCCATGTCGTAGTCGGGCAGGAACACGATCCGGTGGCGGACCTGCTGCTGGTCGGCGAACTTGACGATCTGCTGGATGAGCTTCTTCCCGCCCTCGTCGGCCGGGTGCGCCTTGCCGGCGATCACGATCTGCACCGGCTTGTCGGGGTCGAGCAGCAGCTCGGTGAGCCGCTCGGGGTCGCGCAGCATGAGCGTGAGCCGCTTGTACGACGGCACCCGCCGCGCGAACCCGATGGTCAGCACGTCGGGGTCGAGCGCGTCGTCGATCCAGCCCAGCTCGGCGTCGGAGGCCCCGCGCTCGCGCCACGACCGGCGCAGCCGCACGCGGGCCCCTTCGACCAGCCGCTTGCGCAGCGTGCCGCGGATGTGCCAGATGTCGGCGTCGGAGATCTTCTGGATGCCCTCCCAGCCGCGGGCCCGCTCCAGCAGCGTGGGCAGCTCGCGTCCGGCCAGCTCCATGAACTCGCGGCCGACCCAGGTGGGCGCGTGGACGCCGTTGGTGATCGACCCGATCGGCACCTCGTCCAGGTCAAAACCGGGCCAGAGATCTTTGAACATCTCCCGGCTGACTTCTCCGTGCAATTGGGACACCCCGTTGACCCTCTGGGCCAGCCGCATGCCCATCACGGCCATGTTGAACCGGCTCGGGTCGGCCTCGGCGCCCAGCGCGAGAATGCGCTCGACCGGCACGGTCGGCCAGGAGTTGGGCCCGCCGAAGTGCCGCTCGATCATGTCGCGCGGGAAGCGGTCGATGCCGGCGGGCACGGGCGTGTGGGTGGTGAACACGGTGCCTGCGCGTACGGCCTCCAGCGCCTCGTCGAACGACATGCGGGCCTCGGTCAGCTCGCGGATGCGCTCGAGGCCGAGGAAGCCGGCGTGGCCCTCGTTGGTGTGGAAGACCTCGGGGTCGGCGTGCCCGGTGATGCGGCAGTAGGCCCTGATCGCGCGTACGCCGCCCACGCCGAGCAGCAGCTCCTGCATGAGTCTGTGGTCGGTGCCGCCGCCGTAGAGGCGGTCGGTGACGTCTCTGGCCGCGTTGTCGTTCTCGGCCACGTCGGAGTCGAGCAGCAGCAGCGGCACCCGGCCCACCTGCGCCACCCACACCTGGGCGTGCAGGACCCGCTCGTCGGGCAGCGACAGGCGGATCTTGACGGGCGTGCCGTCGGGCTCCTTGAGCAGGCTGAGCGGCAGCCCGCCGGCGTCGAGCGACGGGTAGTGCTCCAGCTGCCAGCCCTCGGGCGACAGGGACTGCGTGAAGTAGCCGTGGCGGTAGAGCAGGCCCACCGCGAGGATGGGCACGCCCAGGTCGCTGGCCGCCTTCAGGTGATCACCCGCGAGGATGCCGAGGCCGCCGGAGTATTGCGGCAACGCGCCGGCGATGCCGTACTCGGGCGAGAAGTAGGCGATGGCCCTGGCGCTGTCGGGCAGCGTCTGGTACCAGCGCGGAGAGGTCATGTATTCGCGCAGGTCGTCGGCCGCGTCGGCGAGGCGGCGCAGGAACCGGCGGTCGGCGGCCAGCTCGGTGAGCCGGGCCGGGGCGACGGCGCCGAGCAGGGCCACGGGGTCGTGGCCGACCTGTTCCCACAGCTCGGCGTCGACCTCCGCGAAGAGGTCCATCGTCTCCGGGTGCCAGGACCAGCGGAGATTGTGGACGAGCTCGCCGAGGGCGGCCAGCTCCGCGGGCAGGACGGTGCGGACGGTAAACCGGCGGATAGCTCTCACGTTTCTGCACCCTACGGGCTAGGAGGGACCTCTGAGTCCTTCACCCTCATCAAGGCCGTTCAAACCCCTTCCGGGAACAAGCATGAAGAGGGACTATTGGGGCAACTTTCCAGGTTGTTGGGCCTTCCTGCACACAGTCCGGGGAGGTCTATCCGCTGCTGTCCACAATTTACATGCAAGGATCGTTCCTGCCAGGGAAAGCCTCCGGCGGTACCGGGAGTACCGCCGCAAACCCTTGAATGCGATGATCGGACGAATTCCCATCACGGACATCTCCCCCGTCGTCGACTGCGGGCAGTGGCCCGCCAAGGCGGTCGCCGGCGAGACCTTCGAGGTCTCGGCGACCGTGTTCAGAGAGGGCCACGACGCCGTCGCGGCGGGCGTGGTGCTCACCGCGCCCGACGGACAGCGCGGGCGCCTGAGACCGATGCGCGAGCTGGCGCCCGGCACCGACCGCTGGGCCGTCGAGGTGTGCCTGCCCGCCGAAGGCGACTGGCTGTTCCGCGTGGAGGCGTGGAGCGACCCGATCTCGACCTGGCTGCACGACGCGGAGATCAAGATCCCGCGCGGCATGGACGTCGACCTGATGTGCGAGGAGGGCGCCCGGCTGTTCGAGCGGGCGGCCAAGGCCGTACGCGCGGCCGACTGCCCCAACGCCGAGGGCACCAGGGCCACCAGGCAGCGCCAGAACGGGAACGGCAACGGCGACAGCGCGTGCGGCCATCGCGCCGCCCTGCTGTCCATCTCCGCCACGCTGCGTGACGAGAGCCTCGACCCGCGGGCCAGGCTGTCCATCGCCCAGCTCCCCGAGACGGCCGCGCTGCTGGAGGCGCACCCGTTCCGCGAGCTGGTGACCAGGTCGAAGTCGCACAAGGTGAGGGTGGACCGCCGCCGCGCGCTCTACGGCTCCTGGTACGAGTTCTTCCCCAGGTCAGAGGGGGCGGTGGTCGACGAGAACGGCGTGTCGAAGTCCGGCACGTTCCAGACGGCCGCCAAGCGGCTGCCCGCGATCGCCAAGATGGGCTTCGACGTCGTCTACCTGCCGCCCATCCACCCGATCGGCACCACGTTCCGTAAAGGGCGCAACAACACGCTGAGCCCCGAGCCCGACGAGCCTGGCTCGCCGTGGGCGATCGGCTCCGAGGACGGCGGCCACGACGCGATCCACCCCGACCTGGGCACGATCGAGGACTTCGAGGAGTTCGTGGAGCGGACGAGGGCCCTGGGCATGGAGGTGGCGCTGGACTTCGCGCTGCAGTGCTCGCCCGACCATCCGTGGGTCAAGGAGCACCCGGAGTGGTTCACGATCAGGGCCGACGGGTCGATCGCGTACGCCGAGAACCCGCCCAAGAAGTACCAGGACATCTACCCGATCAACTTCGACAAGGACCCCGAGGGGATCTACAACGAGGTCAAGCGGGTGCTGCGGCACTGGATGGACCATGGGGTGCGGATCTTCCGGGTGGACAACCCGCACACCAAGCCGGTGGCGTTCTGGGAGCGGCTGCTGGCCGACGTGCATCGCACCGACCCCGATGTGATCTTCCTCTCTGAGGCGTTCACGCGGCCGGCGATGATGCGTACGCTGGCGAAGACCGGTTTTCACCAGTCCTACACCTATTACACGTGGAAGAACAGCAAATGGGACGTTGAGAGCTACCTGACCGAGCTGGCCAAGGAGACCTCGGCCTACCTGCGTCCGAACCTGTTCGTCAACACTCCCGACATCCTGCACGAATACCTGCAACACGGCGGTGTCCCGGCCTTCAAGATCAGGGCAGTCCTGGCCGCCCTGGCGTCGCCGACCTGGGGCGTCTACTCCGGGTACGAACTCTTCGAAAACGTGCCGGTTCGGCCCGGGAGCGAGGAATACCTGGATAGCGAAAAATATCAGTACAAACCTCGCGATTGGGCTGCGGCTGAACGTGAAGGACGCACCCTCGCCCCCTTCATCACTCACCTGAATTTGTTCCGAAGAGCGCATCCCGCACTGCAAGAATTGCGTAATCTACGGTTCCACAGGGTCGACCAACCGGACATCGTTTGCTTGTCCAAACGGCTCCCGGGCGCCTATGACACGGCCACACGAAGGCACGGGCTGGGCGACGTCGTTCTGGCGGTCATCAACCTCGATCCACATCACACCCACGAGGCGACTGTAGAACTCGACCTGCCTGCACTCGGGCTCGACTGGAACGCGGAGTTCGTCGTCGACGACGAGTTGTCAGGCGAGTCGTACCGCTGGCGGCAGAGCAACTATGTACGCCTCGACCCCCACATCCAGCCTGCCCACATCCTGACCGTACGAGCCGCGCCACGGTAAGACCTGAATTCAGCGGGGAGTCTTCGACGTGTGTGAAAGCGCCTCCCTCATGAGCCTCCTGCGAGGCGGCTCATGAGCTCCACACCCATTCCCAACACCTTTGACGAGGAGAAACCGCGCGATCCCCATTGGTACAAGCGCGCGGTCTTCTACGAAGTCCTGATCCGGGGTTTCTCCGACTCCAACGGCGACGGGACCGGCGACATCAAGGGCCTCATCAGCAAGCTCGACTACCTGCAATGGCTGGGCGTCGACTGCCTCTGGCTGCTGCCGCTCTACGACTCGCCGCTGCGCGACGGCGGTTACGACATCTCGGACTTCATGAAGATCCTGCCCGAGTTCGGCGATCTCGGGGACTTCGTACGACTGGTCGACGAGGCGCACAAACGCGGCATGCGGGTCATCGCCGACCTGGTCATGAACCACACCAGCGACGCCCATCCCTGGTTCCAGGCGTCCCGGCACGACCCCGAGGGGCCGTACGGGGACTTCTACGTCTGGTCCGACACGGATGAGAAGTACCAGGACGCCCGGATCATCTTCATCGACACCGAGACGTCGAACTGGACGTACGACCCCGTACGCGGCCAGTACTACTGGCACCGGTTCTTCCACCACCAGCCCGACCTCAACTACGACAACCCGGACGTGCAGGAGGCGATGCTGGAGGTCCTGCGGTTCTGGCTGGACCTGGGTATCGACGGGTTCCGGCTGGACGCGGTGCCGTACCTCTTCGAGGAGGAGGGCACCAACTGCGAGAACCTGCCGAAGACCCACCAGTACCTCAAGCAGGTGCGGGCCGAGGTGGACCGCCTCTACCCCGACCGGGTGCTGCTCGCCGAGGCCAACCAGTGGCCGTCGGACGTGGTGGAGTACTTCGGCGACCCGGTCGGCGGTGGGGACGAATGCCACATGGCCTTCCATTTCCCGCTGATGCCCCGGATCTTCATGGCCGTCCGCAGGGAATCCCGCTTCCCCATTTCCGAAATTTTGGCCCAAACACCGAAAATTCCGGAAAATTGCCAATGGGGGATCTTCCTCCGTAACCACGACGAGCTCACCCTCGAAATGGTCACGGACGAAGAACGCGACTACATGTACACCGAGTACGCCAAAGACCCCCGCATGCGGGCGAACGTCGGCATCCGCCGCCGCCTGGCCCCTCTGCTGGAGAACGACCGCAACCAGATCGAGCTGTTCACCGCGCTGCTGCTGTCGCTGCCCGGCTCCCCCGTGCTCTACTACGGCGACGAGATCGGCATGGGCGACAACATCTGGCTCGGTGACCGCGACGGCGTGCGCACCCCCATGCAGTGGGACCCCGACCGCAACGCCGGCTTCTCCGACTGCGACCCCGGCCGGCTCTACCTGCCGGTCATCATGGACCCGATCTACGGTTATCAGGCCATCAACGTGGAGGCCCAGCAGAAGAACGCGGGCTCGCTGCTGCACTGGACCCGCCGCATGATCGAGATCCGCAAGCGCCACCCGGTCTTCGGGCTGGGCGGTTACGCCGAGCTCAACTCCTCCAACCCCAGCGTGCTGGCGTTCGTCCGGGAGCTGGGCGACGACCGGATGCTGTGCGTGAACAACCTGTCACGCTTCCCGCAGCCGGTGGAGCTCGACCTGCGCAGGTTCGTCGGCGTGTCGCCCGTGGAGACCATGGGCGGCGTTCCATTCCCGGCAATTGGCGAGCTTCCGTATCTTTTGACGCTTCCCGGGCATGGGTTCTATTGGTTCACACTCCCGCCGGCCATCACCCAGGAGGAGTAGGGCGTGCTTGATGAGCTCCTTGCCGCATGGATCAGCCGTCAGCGTTGGTTCGGCGGCAAGGGGCGCCCGATCGACGACCTGTCGATCGACGCGGACGTCGAGCTCGCCGCCGGGCTGCGGCACCTCATCGTGGCCGTCTGGCAGGACGGCTCGCGCGACCGCTACCAGCTGCTGCTGGGCGAGCGTGACGACCTGCCGGATCGGCTCTCCCACGCCCTCATCGGCACCCATGACACCACCTACCTCTACGACGCGGTCCACGACAGCGACCTGATGCACGTGCTGCTCGAAGGCATGGCCGCCGACGGGACCCGCAACGGCCTGCGCCTGCGGCACGTGCCGGGGCACACCGTGGACACCTCGCCGCGCAGTCTCGTGCTGGGGGCCGAGCAGTCCAACACCTCGCTGGTGTTCGGGGACGCGTACATCTGCAAGCTCTTCCGCCGGCTCATCCCCGGCGTCAACCCCGAGCTGGAGATCATCACCGCGCTCGCGGCCAGGAACGCGCCGCACATCGCGCAGCCGTACGGGTGGATCGAGGCCGACCTCGACGGCACGGACACCACGCTCGCGATCATGCAGGAGTTCCTCACCCCCGCCAACGACGGCTGGGACCTCGCCCTGGCCAGCGTGCGCGACCTGTACGCCTCACTGCCCGAGGTGCCGGCCGGCGAGGCAGGAGGCGACTTCGCGGCCGAGGCGCTGCGGCTGGGGGTCGCCACCGCGCGCGTCCACCACGAGCTGGCCGCCGCCTTCCCCACGAGCGTCGTCGAGATCCACGAGGTCAAGCGCATGGCCGAGGGGTTCAGGCGGCGGCTCGGGCGGGCCGTGGCCGAGGTGCCCGAGCTGCGGCCGCATGTGAGTGCCATTGAGGCCGCCTATCACCAGGTGGAACTGCTCACCACCGAGGTGCCCGTGCAACGGGTTCACGGAGATTTCCATCTCGGACAGGTCATGCGCACGCCGACGGACTGGGTGATCCTCGACTTCGAGGGCGAACCAGGACAGCCGCTCGCCGAGCGCCGCGCCCTCTACTCGCCGCTGCGTGACGTGGCCGGCATGCTGCGCTCGTTCGACTACGCGGCCCGGCACCTGCTGCTCGGCAACTCCGAAGCCGAGCGGCTGGAGCCCCGGGCGCAGGAGTGGGCCGACCGCAACCGCGCCGCCTTCCTCGACGGCTACACCGAGGGCGGCGGCGTCATCAACGCCGCCGACGCGGCGCTGCTGCGGGCGTTCGAGCTGTCCAAGGCGGTGTACGAGGTCGTGTACGAGGCCCGCAACCGCCCCACCTGGATGCCGATCCCCCTGGCCGCCTTCCGCCCGCGCGCGGCGTGACCGCCGTCAGTCCGAGACCGCCGCCAGTCCGAGACCGCCGCCAGTCCGAGACCGCCGCCGGTCCACGACCGCCGTCAGTCCGAGACCAGCTCCTCGACCAGCCCCGACAGGCCCTCGTGCGCCAGGCCGCGCGCCACGCGGCGCTCCAGGATCTCCTGCATCGGCAGCAGCAGGTCGGGCCGCACGCCCTGCTCGCGGAACGCGCGCACCAGGTTCGCCACGCCGGACCTGTTGATCTCCAGGTTGGAGACGTCGGTGCCGTGGTCGCCCGACTCCATCTTCTCCGCCCACGCCGGCTGCTGGGCGGCCATCGCGTTCAGCCACGGGACCAGCAGGCCGGCGGTGAAGTCCCGCAGCGGGTAGCCCGCCGAGCGCACCAGGGCGGCGGCCTCCAGGAAGCCGGCCATCTGGCCGTACATGCCGGTCAGCATCGCGAGGTCGAGCAGCGGCGCCATCCCAGGGTCCGCGCCCGTGTACTGGGGGCGGGCCATGGCGGACAGCGCCTGCTCGTAGCGGTCATAGGCGGTCTTGGAGCCGCTGTAGAGGATGAGGGCCCCCGGCGTGGCGATCATCTGAGGGACGGCCATGATGCCGCCGGCCAGGTGGTCGCCGCCGCGCTCGGTCACCAGGGCGGCCACCTCGCGGGCCTCGGCGGGGCGGCTGGTGGTGAGGTTCGCGATGATCCGGCCCTGCAGCTCGGCGCCCTCCAGCGTGGCCGTCACGGACCGGCTGTCGAGCAGGCAGGCGATGACCAGCTCGCTCGCCGCCACCGCCTCCGCCGGGGTGGCCGCCTGCTTCGCGCCCTCGGCGACGAGGGGGGCGGCCTTGGCGGGCGTACGGTTCCAGACCGTGACCTGGTGGCCGGCGGCGAGCAGGCTCTTGGCGAGCGCGGCGCCCATGAGGCCGAGGCCCAGAACGGAGATATTTTCCGACATTTCAGTGTTCCTTAGGGATGAGGATGTTGCGTCGGGATCCAGGCTGCTGGTGGGCGGTTATGGTCGGGTTCTGAGTTGGTTATGGGGGTTCTTCGGATGCGGTTCGGGGTGCTGGGGCCGCTCGCGGTGTGGTCGGCGGACGGGCGTGCGGTGCGGGTGCCCGAGGTCAAGGTCCGCGCGCTGCTGGCCAGGCTGCTGGTCGACCCCGGGCGTACCGTCTCCGCCGACCGGCTCGTCGAGGACCTCTGGGGCGGGCGGCCGCCCGCCGACGCCTCCGCCGCGCTGCGGGTCAAGGTGTCGCAGCTGCGCCGGGCCTTGGGTGAGCGGGAGCTGGTCGCGTACCGGCCGCCCGGGTACGCGCTGCGCGTCGAGCCCGCGTCCGTGGACGCCGCCCTGTTCGAGTCGCTGCTGCGGCGCGCCCGGCACACCGCCGCCCTCGACGAACGCGCCGCCCTGCTGCGCGAGGCGCTCAGATTGTGGCGGGGCCCGGCCTACGCCGAGTTCGCCGATGCGCCCTTCGCCGTCTCCGCCGTGGCCAGGCTCGACGAGCAGCGGCTGGTGGCGTACGAGGAACTGGCCGAGACCCGTCTCGGGCTGGGCGAGCACGCGCTGGTCGCCGCCGATCTCCCCGGCCTCATCACCGCCCATCCGCTGCGGGAGCGCCTGCGCGCCGCCCACGTGCGCGCCCTCAACGGCGCCGGCCGCCCCACCGAGGCGCTGGACGCCTACCAGGACCTCCGCCGTCGCCTCAAGGACGAGCTGGGCCTGGACCCCAGCCCCGACCTGGCGGCCCTCCACCAAGCCGTCCTCCGCCAGGACCCGACCCTCGCGAGCGCGCCCACCCGAGGTTCGACCGCCGTGCGACCGGGCGCGCTGCCACCCGAGGCTCCGCCCCGCACGAACCTCCCCGCTCCCCTGACTCCCCTGGTCGGGCGGGAAACGGCGGTGTCCGAGGTGCGCGCTCTCCTCCGCGATCACCGGCTTGTCACCCTCACCGGCCCCGGAGGCGTCGGCAAGACCCGCCTCGCCCTGGCCGCCGCCGCTCGGCACGAGACGCCCTTCGACGGCGCCTGGCTCGTCGAACTGGCCGCGCTCCGGCCTGAGGCGCGGGTGGTCGAGGTCGCGGAGGCCATCGCCGCCGTGCTCGGCCTACGCGACGACACCCCGGACACCCTCCAGAACCACACGCCCGGGCCCCGCGACGGCGTCCCGGGCTCGCTTCAGGACCGTCTGCCCGCCGCCCTGGCCGGCCGGGCCACGCTGCTGGTGCTGGACAACTGCGAGCATGTGATCGAGCAAGTCGCCGAAGTGACCGCCCGCCTGCTCCGGGCCGCGCCCGACCTGCGGGTGCTGGCCACCGGTCAGGAGCCGCTGCGCATCGAGGGCGAGGCGGTCTACGCCGTGCCCCCGCTGGACCTGGACGCGGCGGTCGCCCTCTTCACCGCCCGCGCCTCGGTCGCCCCCGATTCCCACGTGGCGGAGATCTGCGCGCGGCTGGACGGGATCCCGCTCGCGCTGGAGCTGGCCGCCACGCGGATGCGCACGCTGACGCCCAGGCAGCTCGTGGAGCGGCTGGACGACCGGTTCAGGGTGCTCGCCTCCGGGATGCGCGACGCGCCGGCCAGGCAGCGCACGCTGCGAGCGATGATCGACTGGAGCTGGGAGCTGCTGACGGACGCGGAGCGGGTGGTGCTGCGCCGCCTGGCCGTGCACGCCGACGGCTGCACGCTGGAGGCGGCCGAGGACGTCTGCGCCGAACCCGGCCTCGACGTGCTCGACCTCCTGGCCCGCCTGGTGGACCGCTCGCTCGTGGTCAGGACGGCGCCGCACGAGGCGCGGTACCGGCTGCTGGAGTCGGTGGCGGCGTACTGCGTGGAGCGGCTGGAGGCGGCCGGGGAGCTGGAGGAGGTGCGGCTGCGGCACGTACGTCATTACGCCGCCCTGGCCGAACGGCTGGAGCCGCACCTGCGCGGCCACGGCCAGCGGGAGGCGCTGGCCCGCCTCGACGCCGAGGGCGCGAACCTGCGGGCGGCGCTGGAGACGGCGGTCAGGACACGGGCGGCGGCCGAGGCGCTGCGCCTGGTCAACTCCCTGGCCTGGTACTGGGTGCTGCGCGGAAGACTCGGCGAGGCAAGGCGCGCCCTGGAGTCGGCCCTGTCTCTGACCCTGCCCCCGGCCCTGTCCCCGGCCCTGTCCCCGGCCCTGTCCCCGGCCCTGTCCCTGGGCACGGACGGCTCCGGCGCGGCGGAGGCCGAAGGGTGGCTGGCGGGGGTGACGCTGCTGGCAGGCAGGCTCGTGCCGGTGGATCGCCTGCGGTTCGAGGAGATCGCCGATCGGGGGCGGCGGGCGCGGGTGCGGTGGTTCGTCGGGCACGCCCTGTACGGGTACGACGATCTGTCGGCGAGCGTGGGGCTCATGCGGGCGGCGCTGGCGGAGTTCGGCGAGCTGGGCGACGAGTGGGGCACCGCAGCCGCGCTGACGGTGCTCGGGCGGCATGCCGGCCTGCTCGGCGAGCTCGGCACCGCACGCGATCACGCCGAGCGCGGGCTGGCGGTGTTCAGGGCGGCCGGGGACCGGTGGGGCGAGCTGCGGGCGGCGGAGAACCTGGGGACGCTGGCCGAGATCACCGGCGACTACGAGCGGGCGGCGGCGCTGCGCACCGAGGTGCTGGGGCTGGCGGAGGAGCTGGGCCTGTGGAGCACGGTGCCGGACGCGCTGTCCAGGCTGGGCCGGGTCGCGCTGCTGACCGGCGACCACGCTCGGGCGGACGACCACCACGAGCGGGCCAGGCGGCTGGCGGTGGCGCAGTCGAACCGGCCCGCCGAGGAGTTCGCCGAGCTGGGGCTGGCGATGAGCGCGCGCAGGCAGGGCCGGCTCGATGAGGCGGAGCGGCGGTTGCGTGCCTGGCTGGGCTGGGTCGCGGACGTGGCGGGCGACCCGGGGGCGGCGCTGATCCTGGCCGAGCTGGGGTTCGTGGCCGAGCAGCGCGGCGACCCGGCGGGCGCCCTCGACTTGCAGCTCCAGGGCCTGGCGATGGCCCGCAAGGTCGGCGACCCGCGGGCGACGGCGCTCGCCCTCGAAGGTCTGGCGGGCGCGCGGGCACTCGGCGGCCGCCATGAGGAGGCGGCGCGGCTGCTCGGCCGGGCCGCCGCGCTCAGGGAGTCGGTGGGCGCGCCGCTGCCGCCGGGCGAGCGCGGTGACGTGGACCGGATCTCGGCGGCCGTCCGTACGGCGCTGGGCCAGGAGGCGTTCGCGACCGCCCTGGCGGCGGGCGCCGCCCTCCCCCTGGAGGACACCTTTTAGCGGGCAACGCCGGAAAGCGTCCCTGTTGCACCTTTTGTCTAAACCCAAGAACAACCCCTGTTTTTCGCACTTGCAGTGATTGTCAGGGTGAAAGCGGGCAGTGCCTGGGAGGAACGGTCATCATAGGGCAGTGTTGGGAGCATGCCGATGAGGACAGAGCTCGACCGCCTCGCGGGCGGCGCGCACCACGACCCGCACTCCGTGCTCGGAGCGCACCCCGTCAGCGGCGGGGTGGTGTTCCGTGCACTGCGCCCGCTCGCCGAGCGGGTGCGCGTGGTGTTCGAGGACGGCTCTGCCCACGACCTGAAACACCAGGCCCACGGCGTGTTCGAGGTGACCGTGCCGGGGCTGGACAAGGTGCCGGCGTACACGTTGAGCGTGAAGTATCAGGGCTGCGAGCCGATCGAGATGCTCGACCCCTACCGGCACTGGCCGACGCTCGGCGAGGTGGACCTGCACCTCATCGGCGAAGGACGGCATGAGCGGCTGTGGGAGGCGCTCGGCGCCCGCGTGATGGAGCACGAGGACGTCGAGGGCACCGCGTTCGCCGTCTGGGCGCCCAACGCGCGCGGCATCCGGGTGGTCGGCGACTTCAACCACTGGGACGGCACCGCCTACCCCATGCGCTCGCTCGGCCGTTCAGGGGTGTGGGAGCTGTTCGTGCCGGGGCTCGGGGCCGGGCAGCGGTACAAGTACCAGATCCTGGGCGCCGACGGCGTGTGGCGGGACAAGGCCGACCCGATGGCGCGGCGCACCGAGGTGCCGCCGATGACCGCCTCGGTGATCGACAAGTCCGACTACAGCTGGCAGGACGACGCCTGGATGGTCGAGCGGCGCGAGCAGCAGCCGCAGACGGGGCCGATGAGCATCTACGAGGTGCACCTGGGGTCGTGGCGGCCCGGCCTGTCGTACGTGGAGCTGGCCGACCAGCTCTCCGAGTACGCCGCCGACCTGGGCTTCACCCACGTGGAGCTGCTGCCGGTGGCCGAGCACCCGTTCGGCGGCTCGTGGGGCTACCAGGTGACCTCCTACTACGCTCCGACCGCCAGGTTCGGCACGCCCGACGAGTTCCGCCACTTCGTGGACCGCATGCACCAGCGCGGCATCGGCGTGCTGCTCGACTGGGTGCCCGCGCACTTCCCGATGGACGACTGGGCGCTGGCCCGCTTCGACGGCACCCCGCTGTACGAGCACGCCGACCCGGCCAGGGGCGAGCACCCCGACTGGGGCACGTACGTCTTCGACTTCGGCCGCAGGGAGGTGCGCAACTTCCTGGTGGCCAACGCGCTGTTCTGGCTGAAGGAGTTCCACATCGACGGCCTGCGGGTGGACGCGGTGGCCTCGATGCTCTACCTCGACTACTCGCGCCGCGAGGGCGAGTGGACGCCGAACGTCTACGGCGGCAGGGAGAACCTCGACGCGGTCGAGTTCCTCAAGGAGATGAACGCGGTCTGCTACCGCGAGGCGCCCGGCATCTCGACCGTGGCGGAGGAGTCGACGGCCTGGCCGGGGGTCTCGCGGCCGGTGCACCTGGGCGGGCTGGGCTTCGGCTTCAAGTGGAACATGGGCTGGATGCACGACACGCTCGAATACCTGCGCCACGAGCCGATCTTCCGCCAGTACCACCACCACAAGATGACGTTCTCGCTGCTGTACGCCTACTCGGAGAACTACGTGCTGCCCCTCTCCCACGACGAGGTCGTGCACGGCAAGGGCTCGCTGCTGGGCAAGATGCCCGGCGACGAGTGGCAGCGGTTCGCGCAGCTGCGGGCGCTGCTGGCGTTCATGTGGGCGCATCCGGGCAAGCAGCTGCTGTTCATGGGCGGCGAGTTCGGTCAGGGCTCGGAGTGGTCGGAGAGCCGCGGGCTCGACTGGTGGGTGCTGGAGTTCGACGGGCACCAGGGCGTGCAGCGGCTGGTCCGCGACCTCAACAGGATCTACCGCGAGACCCCCGCGCTGTGGGAGCAGGACTCCAAGCCGGAGGGGTTCCGGTGGATCGACGCCGACGACGCCTCGGGTAACACGTTCTCGTTCGTCCGCTACGCGAACGACGGGTCGGCGGTGGCGTGCGTGGTCAACTTCAGTGGCGGGCCGCACGAGAACTACCGGCTGGGGCTCCCGTACGCGGGGCAGTGGACAGAGATGGTCAACACCGACGCCTACGACTACTGGGGCAGCGGCGTGGGCAACATGGGGCTGGTCGAGGCCGGGGACGAGCCGTGGCACGGGCTGCCGTACTCGACGACGCTGCGGGTGCCGCCGCTCGGCGCGGTCTGGCTCACGCACCCGGGCAGCCGGCTGAACGATTGAGGGGCGGCTGCTGAAAGTTCGGTGAGAAAGCGGGGCGGGGGCCTGTGCCTGCCCGGAAAATCACCCTAAACTCCGAGATCATCCCCTCTCGGAGGACGCGTGCGATTCCGCCCCTTGTTCGTGACCTCGATCGCGCTGGCCCTGCTGCCGCTCGCGGGCCCGGCGTACGCCGATCCGACGCCGGCGCCCACCCCGGGCGTCACCCAGCCGGTCACCCCGCCCGTCACACCGCCGGCCACCCCGCCGGCCACCCCGCCGCCCCCTGAGGAGACGCCTCCGCCGCCACAGGAGACGCCCAAGACTCCTGAGGAGAAGGTCGAGGAGGGCTTAGGCGTCGACGGCGGCACCGAGCGGGCCATCGTCGAGCTGACCGACCCGGCCCAGCACGCCCCCGTGGCCACCCAGGCCGCAGCCGAGAGCGTGGACGTGCTGCTGCAGCCGCAGGACCAGCCGTTCATGGTGGTCGAGGGCACCGCCGCGGAGCTGGCCAAGCTGGCCGCGGACCCGCGCGTCTCCTCCATCCACCGCGACCGCCTCTACAGCCCGGCCGAGGTCACCCCGAACCTCTCGCTGATCGGCGCCGACCAGGTGCACCAGGGCAGCAACACCGGCGCGAACCAGGCCGTGGCGGTCATCGACACCGGCATCGACGTGGACCACCCGTGGTTCCAGGGCCGGATCCTGGCCCAGGCGTGCTTCTCGGCGACCGAGGACGCGGGCGTCGAGTCGCTCTGCCCGAGTGGCGCGACCGAACAGCTCGACGGCGACGCGGCCTCGGCCACCACGCCGAAGTGCCTGCTGGGCTCGGTGAACATGTGCGACCACGGCTCGCACGTCGCGGGCATCGCGGCCGGCACCGGCGGCGTCGCGCCGGGCGCGGGCATCGTGGCGGTGCAGGTGTTCAGCCGGATCAACGACGAGGACCTGTGCGGGGAGGCGGCCTGCCTCATGGCGTACGAGTCGTCGCTGCGCCGGGCTCTTGAGTACGTACGGGACCTGAACGTCGCCAAGCCCATCGCGGCGGTGAACCTGAGCCTGGGCGGCTGGCTGTACGACACGAGCTGCGACACCGAGCCGGAGGGCGCCGTCTTCAAGGAGACGATCGACGCCCTGCTGGCCAGGAACATCGCGACCGTGGTGGCTGCGGGCAACGAGTACTACGAGGGCGTGGCGCACCCGGCCTGCGTCTCGACGGCGGTGGCGGTGGGCGCGAACGACAACGAGGACCGCATCGCCGACTTCTCGAACCGGGGCCCGCTGCTCGACCTGTTCGCGCCGGGCGTGGACATCACCTCGGCGGTGCCGGACGACGCGACGACCGCCTACAGCGGCACCTCGATGTCCACCCCGCACGTGGCGGGCGCGCTGGCGCTGATGCGCGAGGCGAACCCCGACGTGCCGATGACCGAGCTGATCGAGAAGCTGAGGACCACCGGCCGCCCGTACGTGTACGAGGCCGCCGGCGCCCAGGTCACCACGCCGCGCCTGGACCTGGCGGCGGCCATCGCGGGGGCCACCACGCAGCCGCCCGTCTCGCAGAGCCCGGCGCCCGGGTCTCCGCCCGGCGAGCTGGAGCCGGACCCGACCGACAGCAGCGGCCCCACGCCGCAGCCGGAGGAGCCGGGCGACCAGCCCTCGACGCCGCCCAGCCCCGTACCGCTGCCGACGGTGACGGTCACGGTGACCGTGACGCAGACGGCGACGCCCGCGGCGCCGGCGGCGGCCGTCTGCACGCGGGGCACCGCAGCCGAAAACGGGGCCAAGAAGCTCAGCGCCAAGGCGTGGGCCGTGGAGCTGCACCGCAGCAGCGGCAAGCTGTCCGACGAGACGCTGACCTGCTACCTGAAGCTGATCGCGAAGTCGAGCAAGGTGTTCCCCGAGCTGACCAAGGCGTCGTCGCTGGGCAAGGCGTACCGGGTGATCAAGGGGACGAGCAGCGGCAAGGCGAAGCTGGACGGCGCGCTGCTGACGGCCTGGCTGAACTGGGCGCACGGCACGAACGGCACCAAGGCGCTGACGGCGGCGGAGAAGGTGCGCCTGTCGAGCAAGCCGTCCGCGAAGGCGCTGAAGAAAGCCACCGCGAACATCCTCAAAACCGTCAAATAGCCACATGTAGCGAGAAGGCCGGTCGAATGTGGACCGGCCTTCTTCTCTTCTCCCGATTCCCCGTAAAGAACCCTCCATCGTTTCTCTGCCTCACATACGTCACTGACATCACAGTTGTCACAGGCGGGGAGGTAGCGGCTGTAATCAGCCGGGAGCCGGACGCGCTTCACGGCTCCAGCCTCCGGGAGGAACAAGTGAGGCTACGGTCTCTGCTGGCCGGCGCGGCGACGCTGGCCCTGACATCAGCCGTGCTCTATGCGGCCCCCGCATTCCACGCCGACGCCGCCGACACGGGCGATCCGATCATCAGCCCGGCACTCGCCTCGGAGGTGCAGGCGAAGAGCCGGGTCCGCTCCATCATCCAGCTCAAACCAGGTCAGAGCGTGCAGGCGGTGGCCGCCGACCTGGAGCAGGCGTCCGACGGCAGCCGCATCGTCGAGGCGACGGGCTCACCGCACTTCTTCGTCGCCGAGGTGGACCGGCGCACGCTCGACAAGCTCAAGCAGGACGATCGCGTGCACTCGGTCTACAAGGACGAGCTGAGCATGCCCTTTCTCGACGTCAGCACCGCCCTGATCCGCTCGAACCGGGCGAACGCGGCGGGCTGGAACGGCACCGGCACCACCATCGCCGTGCTCGACACCGGGATCGACCGGGACCACCCGTTCTTCACCGGGCGCATCGTGGACGAAGCCTGCTTCTCCTCCGCCAGCGCCACCGACGGCACGGTCTCGCTCTGCCCCAACAACCAGCCCAGCCAGACCGGGCCTGGCGCGGCCGACGCCGAGACCGCGCAGTGCCTGGTCAACGGGCAGAACGCGTGCTCGCACGGCAGCCACGTGGCGGGCATCGCAGCGGGCAAGATGACCGAGGGCGCGCCCGCCAACGGGGTCGCCCCCGAGGCGCGGCTGCTGCCCATCCAGGTGTTCAGCCGGGTGGACAACGCCCTGACCTGCGCGCTGCGGGGCAGCACCGCGCCCTGCTTCCTCAGCTACACCTCCGACCAGAAGCTGGCGCTCGAGTACGTCTCGCGGGTGGTCAGGAGGCACAACGTCGCCGCGGTGAACATGAGCCTGGGCGGCGGGACGCCGTACTCGGAGGCGTGCGACAGCGACCCGACCGCCGCGGGCGTCAAGCCGGAGTTCGACGCGCTGGTGAACCTGGGCGTGGCGCCCGTGGTCGCGGCCGGCAACAGCGGGTTCGCCAACGCGGTGGCCTCGCCGGCCTGCATCTCCACAGCCATCGCCGTGGGGGCGACCGACGACGGTGACCGGCTGGCCTCGTTCACGAACAGGGGGCCGCTGCTGGACCTCTTCGCGCCGGGCGTGGCCATCAACTCGGCGGTGCCCGACGACGCGTACGGGGACAAGAGCGGCACCTCGATGGCCGCGCCGCACGTCGCGGGGGCATTCGCGCTGCTGCGCCAGGCCAACCCGGACTTCACGGTCGCGCAGAGCCTGCAGCGGCTGCGGGACACCGGGACGGCGATCCAGTTCGACGCCTCGGGCACGCCGGTGGTCACCTCCAGGATCGACCTGGAACGCGCCACCACCACGGCGCAGGCCGGCATGGACCCCCGGCTCTGAGCGCGGAGCAGCTGCTACCGGCGCTCAAGCGCACCGGTGGTGACCGGTCCTGTCACCTCGCCGCCGGGGGCTGAGTCCTCCGGCGGCGCGCGGGAACGTACGATGTGCACGTGCCCGGCTTCTTACGCTCCATCTGGAGCGAGCCCCGCCCGCCCGATCCCCCGTGCCGGGTGTGGCACGACTGGGTGCTGGTGGGCCTGCTCGTGCCGGCCATCGTGCTGGAGGGCCTGCTCAGGGACGACCTGCAGCACCGCCCGCTGTCCATGATCTTCGCGCTGGCGCTGCTGCCCACCCTGCTCGTGCGGCGCACCCATCCGCTGCTCGCCCTGGCCGTGCCCATCGTGCTGACGGGCCTCATCCAGCTCACCACCGGGGCCGACCCGTCGGGGCTGACGGCGTCGGCGTACGTGCTGCTCCTGCTCCACGCGCCCGCCCGCTGGGGCAGCGGGCGGGAGGCACTGGCCGCGCTCGGGCTGATGGTGCTCGCGGTGCTCACCGCCACCGTCTCCGGCGTCATCGCGCCGGGTGACGTGCTCGGGGCGTTCAGCGCCGTGTTCGCGGTGTTCGCGCTGGGCGCGACCTTCCGCTTCCTCACCCGGGCCAGGATGCGCGAGCTCGACCAGGTCAAGCTGCTCGAACGCGAGCAACTCGCCCGCGACCTGCACGACACCGTGGCCCACCATGTCTCGGCGATGGCGATCAGGGCGCAGGCGGGCATCGCGACCGCCGCCACCGATCCGGGAGCGGCCGTGGACGCGCTGCGGGTGATCGAGGCCGAGGCGTCGCGCACGCTCGCCGAGATGCGCGCCATGGTGCGGGTGCTGCGCAGGGACCAGGTCGCCGAGCGGACGCCCAACGCGCGCCTCGCCGACCTCGAACAGCTCGCGGGACGACCGTCCGGCACCGGGCCCGTCGTGGTGCTGGAGATCGACGGCGACCTCGGTGGCGTGCCGCCGTCGGTGGGCGCGGCGGTCTACCGGATCGCCCAGGAGTCCGTCACGAACGCCCGCCGCCACGCCAGGCACGCCACCAGGATCGACGTGCGGGTGACGGTGGACGACACGTCGGTGCGGGTGAAGGTGAGCGACGACGGCGACAGCACCGCCGGCCGTCCCGTGATCTCGTCCGGGTACGGCCTGCTCGGCATGGCGGAGCGCGCCGACCTGCTGGGCGGCACCTGCGAGGCGGGACCCAACCCGGGCCGCGGCTGGACGGTCACCGCCGTGCTGCCGCGCTCAGGACCTCAGGCGGAGCTCGGCAGGCGACCGGCCGCGAGCCGGACGGAGCGGTGGGCGGGAGGACAGGCGTGAGCGAGCCCATTCGGGTGATCGTCGCGGACGACCAGGAGATCGCGCGTACGGGGCTGCGGATGATCCTCGACGCGCAGCCCGGCATCGAGGTGATCGCCGAGGCGGGGGACGGCGCGCGGGCGGTCGAGCTGGCCAGGCGGCTGCGGCCGGAAGTGTGCCTGTTCGACATCCGCATGCCGAGCTGCGACGGCATCGAGGCGACCGCGCGGCTGGCCGGGCCCGACGTGGCCGACCCCCTCGCGGTGGTCGTCATCACGACGTTCGACCTGGACGAGTACGTCTACGCGGCGCTCAGGGCCGGCGCCCGCGGATTCCTGCTCAAGGACGCCGGGCCCGACCTGCTGGCCCAGGCCGTACGCGCGGCCGCGGCCGGCGACGCGCTCATCGCCCCGAACGTCACGGCGAGGCTGCTGTCCACGTTCGCCGGCACGGGGCCCGCCCAGCCGCTCGCGCAGCCGGTCGAGCCGCTGACCGAGCGGGAGGAGGAGATCCTGCTCACCGTGGCACGCGGGCGGACGAACAGCGAGATCGCCGACGAGCTGCACATCTCACTCAGCACGGTCAAGAGTCACGTCGCCAGCCTGATGACCAAGCTCGGGGTCCGCAACCGGGTGGAGATCGCCATGTGGGCGTACGAGACCCGCCGGGTGCGGCGCTGACCTGCGGATCCCCCACTCGGCGACGGCCAGGTTGATCATCCAGGCAGCGGCCTGGAGCAGGGCGCGGGCGAAGGCATCCGGCGCTCCCGCCGCCGCCTCCCAGAGCCCCAGGGTGAACGCCTGCGTGCCGGCGCCGAGGCCGAGCGCGTACGCGCGGGTCATCCAGGCGCGGTGCCGGCGGACGTCCCGGCGCCGGATGGCGGCGAAGCCGCGGACGAGCGCGACCGCCATGAGCGTCCCGAACACCAGCCGGAACGCGGTGAGCAGGCCCTCGTCGCGCGGCGGGAGCGGCGCGAACAGCGTCATCCACACCGCCGACAGCGCCGACACGAGCCCCGCCACGACCAGCACCCGCCCGGCCACCCGATGCCATCCGCGCCTGCGCCGCCGAAAGCGCGGCGCGAACTGAAAGGCGCCGAGCACGGTGTAGAGCGGCGAGGCCGTGACGTGCAGCGCCAGCGGCACCCCATGCGCCGCCTCCCCCGGCAGGTTGCCCACCCGCAGCACCCCGGCCACCACGGGCACGAGCCCCAACGCGATCAGCCCGGCGGGCACCGCCCATCCACCTGGAGTTCTCATGCCGCGATGGTGGCCGCGCGGACCGCACGGGGGCATCGGCCCAGGGGCCCGTTCCCTGGGGCCGTTCGGCGGGCTCGCCCGTCGTACTTTCGGCTGCCGGACGGTCCCGCTTACGGCCGTTACGCCGCCCCTGGTCGCGCACTCACACTGAGGCCGTCAGCGCAGCGAACCAGCAGAAGGAGATGCGCGATGAAGGCCTGGGTCCTCCGCCGGTACGGCTCCCCCGACGTGCTCGACCTCACCGACCTCGACCGCCCCGCCCCCGGCCCAGGCGAGGTCCTGGTCCAGGTCAAGGCCGCGTCCGTCCAGCCCTGGGACTGGCACCTGATGCGCGGCGAGCCGCTGATGGCCCGCCTGGTGGGCCCGCTCGGCTTGCGCCGGCCGCATCTCAGCGTCCTGGGCGCGGACGTCTCCGGCGTCGTGGTCGCGGCCGGCGAGGGGGTGACGGAGTTCGCGCCGGGCGACGAGGTGTGGTCGATGCCCGAAGGCGGCGGGTTCGCCGAGTACGTCACCATCCCCGCGGACAAGGTCGCGCGCAAGCCGCACCACCTGTCGTTCGCGGAGGCGGCGGCCGTGCCGCTGGCCGCCATGACGGCGCTGCTCGCGATCCGCGACCACGCCAAGGTCAGGCCGGGGCACCGGATGCTGGTGAACGGCGCGTCGGGCGGGGTGGGCACGTTCGCGGTGCAGCTCGCCAAGGCGTACGGGGCGCACGTCACGGCCGTGTGCGGCGGCAGGAACGCGGGCCTGATGCGCACGCTCGGCGCGGACGAGGTGATCGACTACGCCAAGGAGGACTTCACCAGGGGCGGCCGGCCGTACGACTCCCTGCTCTCCATCGCGGGCAACAGGAAGTTCCGCGAGTGCCGGCGGGTGCTGCGGCCCAAGGGCGTGTGCGTGCTCATCGGCGGCTCGCCGGGGCGGTGGGTGCAGCCGATGGGGCAGCTCATCGGGACGGTCGCGGCGTCCACGTTCGTCTCGCAGCGTGCCGTCGTGGCGAACGTGGTCGGCTGCCCCGAGATCCGCCGCAACCTGGACGAGCTGGCGGGGCTCATGGAGGACGGCAAGGTGCGGTCGGTGATCGACAGCACGTACGCGTTCGACGAGCTGCGGCCCGCGATGCGCTACCAGGAGGAGGGGCACGCGACCGGCAAGGTCGTCCTCACGATGTGAGCCGGGTGTGAGCCGGGGAACCCCTGGTCCGGCAAGGCCGCATTTCGAATTGTGTCGCTTAGGGTGGCTTCTATGGACGCAGGCAAGGCGATCTTCGAAACCGTCGGCAAGCTCCGCCAGCGGCGTACGGCCCCGCTGGTGCTGGAGCTCGACCTGACCGAGGGCCTCACCGAGGGCCCGCCGTCCGATCCGCTCGCCGCGGTGCTGTCGATGCGCAAGCCGCGCCTGGCCGACATCCTGTCCGGGCTCAAACGGGCCCGCCAGGACCCGAAGGTCAGGGCGCTGGTCGTGAAGATCGGCGGCAACCCGCTGGGCCTCGCCATGGTGCAGGAGCTGCGCCAGGCGGTGATCAGGTTCCGGGCGTCGGGCAAGCTGACCGTCGCGTACGCGGAGACGTTCGGCGAGTTCGGCGGCGGCACCGTCCCCTATTACCTCGCCACCGCGTTCGAGCGCCTCTACCTGCAGCCGAGCGGCGACGTCGGGCTGACCGGACTCGCCATGGAGCAGCGGTTCGTCAAGGGCGCGCTGACCAAGCTCGGCATCGGCTACGAGGCCGGCCAGCGGCACGAGTACAAGACGGCCGTCAACACCTTCACCCAGGACCACATGACCGAGGCCCACCGCGAGTCGGCGGCCCGCCTCCTCGAGTCGGTCACCGAGACGGTCGTCGCGGGCATCGCCGACGGCCGCCGGCTCGACCCCGGCAAGGTGCGCGAGCTGATCGACCGCGGGCCGTTCACCGCCGCCGAGGCGAAGGAGGCGGGGCTGGTCGACGGGCTGGCCTACCGCGACGAGGTCTACGACGAGCTCAAGCGCGCCGCCGGCGAGGACGCCCACCTCCTGTACGTCTCCCGCTACGTCAAGGGCGCCTCCGTACGCAAGCTGCCCCAGCCCATGGCCGACGGCATCGCGCTCGTCCACGGCACCGGCATGATCAAGAGTGGCCGCAGCGGACGCAGCCCGCTCGGTGGCGGCGGCGCGATGGGGTCCGACACGATCAGCGCCTCGCTGCGCGCCGCCCGGCGGGACGAGCACGTCAAGGCCGTGGTGTTCCGGGTCGACAGCCCCGGCGGCTCCTACGTGGCCAGCGACACCGTCTGGCGCGAGGTGACGCTGACGAGCAAGGTCAAGCCGGTGATCGTGTCGATGGGCGACGTGGCGGCCTCGGGCGGCTACTTCGTGTCGATGGCCGCCGACGTGATCGTGGCGCAGCCGGGCACGCTGACCGGCTCGATCGGCGTCTACGGCGGCAAGGCGGTGCTGGCCGAGCTGCTGGAGAAGATCGGGGTCAACTCCGAGCTGCTGGCCGAGGGGGCCAACGCCGGGATGTTCTCCTCCTCGCGCGGCTTCTCGCCCGAGCAGTGGGAGCGGGTGAACGCCTGGCTCGACCGCATCTACGACGACTTCGTGGGCAAGGTGGCCCGCAGCCGCGACCTCAGCCCGGAGCGGGCGCACGAGCTGGCCAAGGGCCGCGTCTGGACGGGCGCCGACGCGCACGCCAACGGGCTGGTGGACGAGCTGGGCGGCCTTGAGGACGCGCTGGCGCTGGCCAGGAAGCGCACGGGGCTGGCCGACGACGCTCCCGTACGCACCTATCCCCGGCTCAACCCGCTCGAACGGCTGCGCGGGCCCGAGTCCAGCGAGGACAAGTCGGCGGCGCTGGCCAGGATCCGGCTCGACGCGTGGGGGCCGCTCGCGCGCCTCTCGGCCGAGCTGGGCCTGCCCGCCGGCGGCCCGCTCCTCCTGCCCTCGTGGTACCGGATCAGCTGAGGCTGCCGCTCACGGCAAACTCTCAGCCGGTGGAGCGGTAGCGGCCGCGCAGGCGTACCAGCGGCTGCTTGGTGGCGTCGACGTAGTCGACGGCGAGGACGGCGGCGATGAAGATCGTGTGGTCGCCGGCCGCGACGACCTTGGTGGTCTCGGCCTCGACGGCGGCCACCCCGCCCTCGACGACCAGCGCCTCCGTGTGCGGCCCCCGGTGGTGCGGGGTGCCGGCGACGAGCAGGCGGGCGCTCGGCCGGCCCGCGGTGGCGAAGCGGCTGGCGACGGCCGCCTGCCCGGACGACAGCAGCGAGGCGGCCCAGCGGTCCTGCCGCAGCAGCACCTCGTTGAGGTAGCCGCGGCTGGCCAGGCTCACCAGCACCAGCGGCGGATCCAGCGACACCGACATCAGCGCCGACACGGTGGTGCCGATGTCGTCGCGCCCGTCGCGCGCGGTCACCACCGCCACGCCGGCCGCGAGCTGCGCCATCGCCTCCGTGAACAGCTCGCTCACGGCGCCGCCCGCCCCGCCGTGCAACTGGCCGGGCCTCCGCGCGTGCGGAGGCCCCTGACGTAAGTGACGGCGCTCAGGCGAGGCCGTTGCCGGTCAGCCATTCCTTGGCCACCGTAGCGGGCTCGTCCTTGTTGACCGAGATCTTCTGCATCATCTGCAGCAGCGAGTCGGTGGTCAGCTTGGCCGAGATGCCGTTCAGGGTGGTCCTGATCGTGTCGTCGGCGGACGCCTTGTGCAGCAGCGGGGTCACGTTCTGGGCGGCGAAGATGTTCTTGGTGTCCTCGAGCGGCACCAGGTCGTTCGTCGTCATCTTGGGGTCGGTGGTGAAGACGTTGCCGACCTGGATGGAGCCGTCCTTGAGCGCGTCGGCCGTGGTGGGGCCGGTCGGCTTCCACTCCTTGAACTCCAGCCCGTAGACCTCCTTGAAGCGCGACTCCCAGCGCTTCTTGAACTCGGGCGGAGCCCCCAGCACCATGTCCTTCGAGACCTTGGCGAGGTCTTCGATGGTGTTGAGCGACTGCTTGGCCTGGGTGTCCTTGGTGACCGACAGGCTGTCCTTGTCCTCGGCCGGCGAGGAGTCGAGCACTTCGAGCTCGGCCGGCAGCTTCTGCTTGAGTGCCGCGTTCACCTCGTCGGTGGTCACCGAGGTGTCCTTGATGTCGACGAAGGCGAGCAGGTTGCCGTTGTACTCGGGGACGATCGTCAGGCCGCCGCTCTTGACCTGGTCGTAGACGACCTCGCGGCTGCCGATGCGCGGCTTCTCCTCCACCTGCACGCCCTTGGCCTCAAGCGCCTGGGCGTAGATGGAGGCGAGCAGCACGCTCTCGTCGAAGTCGAAGGAGCCGACGATCGCCTTGCCTCCCGCGCCGGAAGCCGAGCCGGAGGGGGCCGCGCTCGTCGTGTCGAGCGGGTTGCCCCCGGGGGAGCCACCCCCACCGCAGGCGGCCAGCGCGAGCATCGCCGACAGGAGCACCCCCGCGATGCCGTACGTGCGTCTCATGACTTTTCCCTTCTTAGCGGGAGGTTATACAGCAAAACCTAGCGAACCTTCAGGCGCCGGCTCACCCCCGGAGAGACCGCCACTCTCTGGGCGAGAGCGAACAGCACCTGCACGACGAGCGCGAACAGCACAATCAGTACGGAACCACCGACGACGCTCGCGTAATCCTTGGTCGCGAAACCGTCGATGACATAACGGCCGAGGCCCCCGAGCCCGGTGTACGCCGCGACCGTCGTGGTGGCCACGACCTGGATGGCCGACAACCGGCAGCCCAGCAGGATCAGCGGCAGCGCCACCGGCACCAGCACCCGCCCGAGCACCTGCCCGCCGCGCAGCCCCATCCCGTACGCGGCGTCGCGCAGCTCGGGATCGACCCCCTTGATCCCCTCGAAGGTGTTGACCAGGATCGGCGGCACCGACAGCAGCACCAGCGGGATGATCACCGGCCAGATGGAGGCGGTGCCCAGCAGCAGCACGAACATCACCAGCAGCCCCAGCGTGGGCAGCGCCCTGGCCAGGTTCGCGGTGACGACGACGAGCACCTCGCCCCGCCCGGTGTGGCCGATCAGCAGGCCGAGCGGCACCGCGATCAGCGCCGCGAGCAGCAGCGCGAGCGCCGAGAACTCCAGGTGTTCGAGCAGGCGGGCGGGGATGCCGCCGGTGCCCGACCAGTTGGCGGGGTCGCCGAAGAAGTCGCCGAGCCAGCCGAAGAAGGAGGTCAGCCAGGTCACGACGCGGTCCCCTCTCGTGCGCGCACCCAGGGGGTCAGCAGTCGCTGGGCGAGGACCAGCAGGCCGTCGGCGACCAGCGCCAGCGCGACGATGAGCACGATGCCGGTGATGACCGGCGGCATGAACGGGTTCTGGTAGGCCCGGGTGAACAGGCCGCCGAGCCCGCCCTGCCCGATGAGCGCGCCCACGCTGACCAGGCTGATGCTGGAGACCGCGACCACCCGGAGACCGGCCAGCACCACGGGGACCGCGATGGGCAGCTCGACCGCCAGCAGCCGGCGCAGCGGGGTGAAGCCCATGGCGACGGCCGACTGGCGGACGTGGTCGGGCACCGAGTCGAGGCCGTCCACCACGGCGGGGATGAGCACCGCCGTGCCGTAGAAGGCCAGCGGGATGATCACCGTGGTCTGCGACAGCCCGGTCACCGAGATCAGCAGCATGAAGACGGGCAGCGAAGGCAGCGCGTAGATGACGTTCATCAGCCCGGAGGTGGGCTGGTAGAGCCAGCGCCAGCGCGCGCAGGCCAGGCCCAGCGGCAGCGCCACGACCAGCGCGAGCAGGATCGGCATGAACGACATCACGAGGTGGTCGGTGAGCAGGTTGCTGATGCTGTCGACCCGGCCGGTGTCCCAGTTGCGCCCGATCCACTCCCACAGGGAGGGAGGACCGTCACCCATCTGCGGCCTCCGCCAGCGCCTCGTCAAGTGCCTGCCGGGTGGCCACGCCGGCCACCTTGCCGTCGGCGTCGAGCGCCACCGCGTAGCCGGACGGCGACAGCAGCGCCGCGTCGAGCGCGGTGCGCATGCTGTCGCGGCCGTGCCGGAAGGTGCCGAACGGCTCCAGCTCGCCGCCCGGCTCGCCGGTGCGCCAGCCCACCGGCCGGCCGTCGCCGGTCACGACGAGCAGCCAGGGCTCGGGCGAGGCCGCCGTCGAGTCTTCTGGCACGGTCAGGTCCGTACGCAGCGGCAGCCCCTCGGTGGAGACGAACTGCAGCCGCCTGATGCCCCTGTCGTGGCCGAGGAACTCCTGGACGAAGTCGTCGGCCGGCGCGGCGAGCAGCGTCTTGGGGTCGGCGAGCTGGGCCAGCTTGCCGCCCACCCGCAGCACCGCCACCCGGTCGCCGAGCTTGATGGCCTCGTCGATGTCGTGGGTGACGAACACGATCGTCTTGTTCAGCTCGCTCTGCAGCCGCAGCAGCTCGTCCTGCAGGCTCGTACGGACGATGGGGTCGACCGCGCTGAACGGCTCGTCCATGAGCAGCACCGGCGGGTCGGCGGCCAGCGCCCGCGCCACGCCCACGCGCTGCTGCTGCCCGCCGGAGAGCTGGAACGGGTAGCGCTGGCTCAGCGCCGGGTCGAGCCCGACGCGTTCGAGCAGCTCCATGGCCCGGGAGCGGGCCTTGTTGCGGTCCCAGCCGAGCAGGTAGGGGACGGTCGCGACGTTGTCCACGATCTTGCGGTGGGGGAAGAGACCGGCCTGCTGGATGACGTAGCCGATGCCGCGCCGCAGCGTCGGCGGGTCGATGCCCTGCACGGGGACGCCGTCGAGGAGGATGCGGCCCTCCGAGGCGTCGATCATCCGATTGATCATCCGCAGGGACGTCGTCTTTCCGCAGCCAGACGGGCCGACGAGCACGGTGATCTCGCCCGTGGGCGCCTCTAGGTCGAGGTGATCGACGGCTACCGTGCCATCGGCATAGCGTTTGGTGACGGATTCGAATGTGATCACGCGCGAACTCTCGCTTCGGGCTTCGGGAGGCAGCGCCGCAGCCCCCGTGCCACGACCGCCGCATGATCTGCTGGACCCACAGACTACGGCGACTCTGACCGGCCTGTCCTCCCGGGTTTTCCTGAAACGCTTCACTTGCCGCATCACTGAAAACCTGCGTAAAGACCGGATATTCCTGGCAATTCCGCATCTGGTAGTGCGCCGGACCACGCCAGTTGGCATGATTACCCTCACGAATCCTGACGCATCAGCTCACACCTCCTGACGCGCCTCACACTCCCCAGCGTCCGCATCCAGCAAGGGACCGGCCACGTGTCTCAGCCGCTCACCGATCAGCGCCAGCGCGCCGAACTGATCGCAGAGCTCTACGACCGCCACGCCGCCGGGCTGTTCGCGTACTGCGCCGACCAGCTCGGGGATCTCGGCGCGGCGTCCGACGTCCTGGCGTCCGTGCTCAACGGCGTCCCGGCCACCGCTCCGCCGCGTGCCGCGCTCTACGCGTTCGCGCGCCGCGAGATCCACCGCAGGGACATCGTCTACTCTCCCCCCACCGTCGACCCGCTCATCGACCCGGCCACCGCGCTCGTCGAGCGCTCCCTGCGCGAGCTGCGCCCGCACCAGCGCGAGGTGCTCGTGCTGTGCGCGGTGTGCGGGCTCAGCAAGGCTGAGCTGGCCTGGGTGCTCGACGTCGCGCCCGACACCGCCGAGGAGCTGGCGGTCGGAGCGGGACACCAGCTCAGGCAGGCATTGGGCACCGCGCTCGCCTCCACCGGGGTCCGGCTGCCCAAGCCGATCGCCGACGTGTACGGCGCCCTGCGGGTCGCGCCGCTGCCCGACGTGCTGGGCCGCCTGCCGTGGCCGCAGCCGCCAGGTGCGCTGCGCATCCACTTCGCCGGCTCGCGCCCGGCCGCGCCCGGCCCGCTGTTCACCAAGCCGCGCTGGCCGAGCCCGCCCGTCTGGCCGCAGCCGCTGGCCGACGCCGACCCGGCCACCAGCACGGTGATCTTCCCGGCCGAGCTGCTGACGCCACCCGCGCCGTCGCACCGGCCCGAGCACGACGCCACCACGGCGCCGATGCCGAAGCTGCGCGATCCGCTCAGGCCGCCGGGCGACGTGCTCGATCCCGGCGTGCCGCTGCGCGACCCGCTCGGCTCGACCCGCGCCTTCAAGGACCCGCGGGCCGGCCGAGGTCCGCTCGGCGGGTCCGCGCGCGATCCGCGCGACGCCGGTGACATCCTCGCCTGGTCCGGTACGTCGGGCGGGCAGCCGGTCGAGCGGCCGTTCTACCTGGCCCAGCCCGAGCCCAACGCGGCCGACCCGTTCGCGACGGGTGACGTGATCCTGCCGAAGGACGCGCCGGATCCGTACATGACGGGTGACGTCCTCCTCCACAAGGGTCCCGCCCGGCCGGTCCCGCCGCGGGGCGACCGGCTCCAGCCGTCGCTGGAGCCGCAGCCCACGCCCGAGGAGTTCCGCCGCCTGCCCGAGATGTTCTCAGGGGCGGCTCGGACGGACGAGCCGGTCCGCGAGCCGGCCGCGCCGCTGTTCAAGCCGCGCTCCCGCCCGTCCGACCGGCCCCAGAAGTCCGGCGGGACGGGCAAGCCGGGCCACCGCGCGACCGGCGGCAAGGCCCCGGACAGGCCGGCCAAGGGCAGGCCCGCGAGCGAGCCCGTCTACCGCATGCCCGAGCGCCCCGCCACCCCGGAGCCCTCGGCCCGGCCCGCCCGCGAGACCCCGTGGAGCAGCGGCCAGAAGACCAGGACCGCGCAGGAATCCGGGCAGGAATCCGGGCAGCGATCCGGGCAGGACGCTCTTCGCGGGGCCGAGCGGCGGGGCGGGCGGCAGGCCGCGCGGGAGACCGGGTGGGAGGCCGGGCAGCGGGCCGGGCGGGAGGTCGGGCTGGAGGCGGGATGGCAGGAGGCGTCGCTGATCGCGCCGCGTCCCGTACGCGCCCGTCCCGTCACCAAGCGCCGCCCCGAGGTGACCCCGCGCCCGAAGAAGCAGCGCCGCCGCAAGAACCGTCATTACGACTGGGTGTGGGAAGTGGTCGGCTTCCTGCTGTGCGTGGCGATCGCGATGATCGTCTTCTTCTCCATGCCGGTCTTCGTCAACCCCTGACCGCCCCTGACCGCCCCGTGACGCCCCCGGGGCGCCTCCGGGGCGGTCAGCCGCCGGACAGGATCAGCCCGCTCGTCGGCACTCCCGTCCCGGCGGTGACGAGGACGTTGGCGACGTTCGGCACCTGGTTGGCGGCCGTCCCCCTGATCTGGCGGACGGCCTCGGCGATGCCGTTCATGCCGTGGATGTACGCCTCCCCGAGCTGCCCCCCATGCGGGTTGACCGGCAGCCGCCCGTCCAGCTCGATGCCCTCGTCCCGCACGAAGCCCGCCGCCTCGCCGCGCCCGCAGAAGCCCAGCTCCTCCAGCTGGGTCAGCACGAACGGGGTGAAGTGGTCGTACAGGATGGCCGTCTGGACGTCGGCCGGCGACAGCCCCGACTTCGCCCACAGCTGGCGCCCGACGACGGACATCTCAGGCAAGCCGGTCATGTCATCGCGGTAGTAGCTGGTCATCATCATCTGCTCGGCCCCCGCCCCCTGCGCGGCGGCCGCGATCAGGACCGGCGACCTGCGCAGGTCGCGGGCGCGCTCGGCCGAGGTGACGACCAGAGCCACCGCGCCGTCGCTCTCCTGGCAGCAGTCGAGCAGGTGCAGCGGCTCCACGATCCACCGGGATGCCTGGTGCTCCGCCAAGGTGATCGGCCGGCCGTGGAACCAGGCCGCCGGGTTCGTGGCGGCGTGCCGGCGCATGGCCACCGCCACCCGGCCGAAGTCCTCGGAGGTGGCGCCGTACACGTGCTGGTAGCGGCGGGCGAACATGGCGACCCAGGCGGCGGGCGTCATCAGCCCGTACGGCACGTGCCAGCTCATCTCCAGCCCCTGCGAGGTGGGCTGCCCGCTCAGCCCCGAGTTGGGCTGCCCGAACCTCCGTCCTGAACGCTCGTTGAAGGCCCGGTAGCAGACCACCGTGCTCGCCATGCCGGTCGCCACCGCCATGACCGCGTGCGCGACCGTGCCGCAGGCCGCGCCGCCGCCGTACTCGACGCGGGAGAAGAAGGTCAGCTCGCCGATGCCGGTCTCCCTGGCCACGGCGATCTCCTGGTTGCCGTCCTGGGTGAAGGTGACCAGGCCGTCCACGTCGGAGGGCGACAGGCCCGCGTCGTCCAGCGCCGCCAGCACGGCCTCGGCGGCCAGGCGCAGCTCAGAACGTCCCGACCGCTTGCTGAACTCGGTGGCGCCGATGCCCGCGATGGCGGTGTTCACTGGCTCTCCCCCTGGATGAACGTGACGGTCGCGGTGGCGTGGTCGCCGAGGCTCACCCGGCCGCGCACCCGCACGGCCGTCGCGCCGTCCGCGCCCTCGACGACCGTGCCGCTGAAGGTCAGCCGGTCCCCCGCGTACGCCGGCACGCCGAGCCGTACGTCGATGGCCTTGATCACCGCGCCGGGGCCCGCCCAGTCGGTGACGTACCGCTCGACCAGGCCCATCGTGGTCAGGATGTTCAGGAAGATGTCCTTCGAGCCCTGGGCGCGGGCCAGCGCCGTGTCGTGGTGGACGGGCGTGAAGTCCATCGTGGCCAGCGCCGTCGAGATCACCATGGTCGGGGTGAGCTCGATCGTCAGCTCGGGCAGCGTCGTCCCCATCATGCGGGCTCCCATCTCGGCAGCACCAGCTCGGCGTCCATCGCGTCGAACCGCACCCGTAACCGCATCCCGACCTCCACGTCCTCGGGCGGGCAGCCCACGACGTCGCCCACGACCCGCACGCCCTCCGGCAGCTCCACCACCCCCACCACGAACGGCGTCTCCCGTCCCGGCACCGGCGGATGGTGGTGCACGACGTAGCTGAACAGCACACCCTCGCCGCTCGCCACCGTGTGGCCCCGGTTGGCGGAGCGGCAGCGCGGGCACAGCGGGCCCGGCGGGTGGCGCCGCTCCCCGCAGTCGGCGCACGCCTGGATCCGCAGCTCGCCCTGCTTCGCGCCCTCCCAGAAGAACGCGGTGTCGTCGTTCACGGCCGGCCGCAGCGGGTACGGCTCCCGCTCCTCGGCCTGTTCCCTGTCCGGGGGGCGGAACTTGAGTACGCGGAACATCATCGTGGCGACCGGCTCGTCCTCGTCGGTGTACCAGGTGACGTTCCAGGTGGTGAAGTAGCCGGTGCCCAGCGCCGTGCGCTTCGGCCCGGCGAGCCCCGACAGCCGGGTGGCGGGGGTGAGCCGCTCGCCCACGCGTACGTAGCGGTGGTAGGTCTGCTCGCAGTTCGTCGCCACCACGCCCGTGTAGCCGGCGCGGTCGAGCGCGGCCAGCAGGTCGTCGACCGGCGAGCGGTCCCTGCCGCCCGGCCCGCGCATGGTCCACACCTGCGCCATGGCGGGCGGAGCCAGGCCGCGGTCGAGGTAGACGAGGTTCGTGTCGCCCATGGCGGTCAGCCAGTGCCGGATCATGGGGACGTTGACGGGGTCGTCGGCCGGCGTGCCGCGTACCTCGCCGAGCGCCGCCTGCTTGGCGGCCAGCTCGTGCAGCTCCTCCTCGCCGAGTACCGCGCTCATCGGGGCGGCCTCGGCAGGCTCAGGCCGAGCATGGCGATCAGCTCTCGCTGCACCTCGTTCACCCCGCCGCCGAACGTCAGCACCACCGCCCCCTTGGTCGCGTGGTCGGTGCGCTCGATCAGCTCGGCGGTCTCGGGGTCGGCCGGGTCGCCGTACCTCGCCAGCACGTCCCCCACGATCCTGCCGACCTCCTGCATGCGCTCGGAGGCGTAGATCTTGGTCGCGGACGCGTCCGGCGCGCCCAGCCAGCCGAGGTCCATGTTGGCCGCGACCTGCCAGTTGAGCAGCTCGTTCGTACGGAACGCGGCCCACACCGCGGCCAGCGCCCGCCGCACGCCCGGCTCGGCGTCCAGCCCCGTGCGCCGCGCCCAGGCGCGGAACCTGTCGTAGGTCTGCCCGATGTTGCCCGCGGGGCCGAGCGTGACCCGCTCGTGGTTGAGCTGGTTGACGATGAGGTCCCAGCCCCGGTCCACCTCGCCCACCACCATGTCCACCGGCACGCGCACGTCGGAGTAGTAGGTGGCGTTGGTGTGGTGGCGGCCGTCCATGGTGACGATCGGCGTCCACGAGAAGCCGGGGTCGTCGGTGGCGGCGATCATCATCGTGATGCCCTTGTGCCGCTTAGCCGTCGGGTTCGTCCGGGCGGCGAGCCAGATGTACTGGGCGTAGTGCGCGCCGCTGGTGAAGATCTTCTGGCCGTTGACGACGTAGTGGTCGCCGTCCAGCACCGCCGTCGTCCGCAGCGCGGCCAGGTCGGTGCCCGCCTCGGGTTCGCTGTAGCCGATCGCGAAGTGGCACTCGCCGGCCAGGATGCGGGGCAGGAAGAAGTCCTTCTGCTCCTGCGTGCCGTACTGCATGAGCGTGGGGCCCACCGTCTGCACGGTGATGATCGGGTACGGCACTCCCGCGCGGGCGATCTCGTTGGCGAAGATCTGCTGCTCCAGGGGGCCGTAGCCGCCTCCGCCGTACTCCTTGGGCCAGCCGAGGCCGAGCTTGCCGTCCCTGCCGAGCCGGCGGCAGTGCTCCATGTACGCCTCGCCGAACGGATCGTCGGCGATCTTGGCCCGGTCCTCGGCGGTCAGGCAGGAACCGAAGTACTCGCGCAGCTCGTCGCGGAGACTGCGCTGCTCGGGGGTCAGGTCGATGAGCATCAGACGAGCGCTCCGATCAGGTCGAGCTGGGCGTCGGCGCCGCCGAGCAGGTGGGACAGGTGCTTGGCCTGGGCGAAGTAGCGGTGCAGCGGGTAGGTGACGTCGAGTCCGAGCCCGCCGTGCAGGTGCTGGCAGGTGTAGAGCGCCTTGACCGCCTCCCCCACCTGGTACGCCGCCAGCGCCAGGTCCTGCTCGGCCGGCAGCCCCTCGGCCAGCCGCCAGGCCGCCGACCACATCGCGACGTCGAGCGCCCGCCCCGCGATGTAGACGTCGGCGATCTGCATCGTCACGGCCTGGAACTCGGCCAGCGCCCGCCCGAACTGCTTGCGCTGCTTGATGTAGCCGGTCGTCAGCTCCAGCGCCCCCGCCAGCACCCCGCTCGCCTGGGCGGCGGCGGCGGCCATGAACAGCTGGACGGCGTCCCGCGCCCCCTCGGGCCCCGCCACGCGCTCGGCCGGGGCCGCGTCCAGCACGATCGTGGCCGCCGGCTCGCCGGTCGAGGTGTGCTCCGGCGTGCCCGCCACGCTCTCCACCAGGAACAGCCCCTCGTCCGCCGTCACCAGCACCCCGGCGCCGTCCGGGTGCAGCACGCCCGTCTTGCGCCCGCTGACCTCCCACCCGCCGCTCACCTCGCGGGCGGTGGTGCGGGGCGGCCCGGCCAGGGGGACGCCGGGCTCGCGCAGGGCGAGGGTGAGCCGGGCGCCGGGCGGCGGCTGCCGGTCGGGGGCCGCGTGCCGGGCCATGAGGAGTTGTCCCGCGAGCACCGGCAGGGCGGGCACCGGGGCCGCGCGGGCGCCGACCTCGCGCAGCACCACGGCCATCTCCACCGGGCCGAGCCCCGCGCCGCCCGCCGCCTCGGGCACGCACACGCTGAGCAGCCCGGCCTGCCACAGCCGTTCCTCGTCCCCTTCCTTCGACCCTTCTTTCGACAGGACATCGGCCGCCAGCTGCTTCAGCTCCCGCTGGGTTTCGTCCAGGTTGAAATCCACTACGTCTCCAAGAGGTGTCGCCTGCCGTGCCGTACGAAGTCGTCCTCGATGCCCTTCACGTCCGCGTCGGTGAGCGGACGGAAGCCGTGCCGCGTGCGCCACCAGACGGGGTCGGCCGTGCGCCACGCCTCGCGGGCGAGGTGCCGCTTGATGACCTTGTGCGAGGGCGTCTGCGGCAGCTCGCCGGCGATGCGGACGTAGCGGGGCAGCGCCTTGACGCCGAGGTCGGCGCGCCCGGCCAGGAAGTCGGCGAACGCCTCCGGGTCGAAGCCGCCCTCCAGCACCAGCGCCGCCATCACCTGGTCGCCGGCCGCCGCGTCGGGCACCGGGTAGACGGCCGCCTCCACCACCCCGGCGAACTCGCGTAACGCCGCCTCGATGGGCGCGACCGCGAGGTTCTCGCCGTCCACGCGCAGCCGTTCCGTGCCTCTTCCCGCGAAGAAGACGTGGCCTTCCGCGTCGGCGTAGGCCAGGTCTCCGGACCAGAACGCGCCGTCCCTGACCCGCTCCGCGTCCGCCTCCGGGTCGTTGTAGTAGCCGTCGAACAGCCCCAGCCCTGCCGTGTTCACCAGCTCGCCGACCGCTTCCTCCGCATTGAGCAGGCGGCCGTCCTCGATCATGGCGGGCGGGCAGGGGCGGCCGGTGAACGGGTCGAGGATGTGGACGCCGTCAGGGAGGCGGCCCAGGCAGCCCGGCGGGCCCGCGGGGTCGGGGGTCAGCGAGATCGCCGTCTCCGTCGATCCGAACGCGTCGATCACCCGGCACCCGAACCGCTCCCCGAACCGCCTGGTCGCCACCGCGCTGCCCTCGTTGCCGAACGCGATCCGCAACGGGTTGTCGGCGTCGTCGGGGCGCTCCTCGGTGGCGAGCACATAGGAGAGCGCCTTGCCGACGTAGTGCAGGTACGTGGCGCCGTACCGTCTGATGTCGGGCAGCAGCCCCGTCGCCGAGAACCGCCGCCGCAACACCAGCCGGGCCCCCGACGCGACGGCCGGGGCGTAGGCGGCCATGAGCGCCCCCGAGTGGAACAGCGGCATCGAGCAGTAGACGGCGTCGTCCGGGCCGAGCATGGCCGCCAGACTGACCCCGGGCACAGCCAGCTTCCGCTGCGTGATCCGGACAGCCCGCGGCCGCCCCGAGGTCCCCGAGGTGAAGATCAGCATCACCAGCTCGCCACCCTGCGGGTCAGCACGCTCGTGCCTGGCGGGCCGCTCATGGCCCGCAGAGGGCGGGTGCGGAGACGGGTTCTGGGCGAGCGGCGTGTCCTGGGCGAAGGGCGAGCCCGTATGCGCGCCCGTGGCGAGCGGGCGGGACTCCAGCCCCAACTCCCCGGACACCTCGGTGGCCAGGTTGGTGAAGGGGGTGTCGGCCAGGAGCAAGGTGACGTCGGTGGCGCGGGCGTCGCGGATCAGCTCCGGGGCCGGGCGGGTGGGGTTGAGCGCCACCACCACGTGGCCGGCCAGCGCCGCGCCGCCGATGAGGAAGACCAGGTCGGGAACGTTCTCACTCAGCACGCCGACGTGCGTGCCAGGGCCGTGCGCGGACAGGCGGGCGGCGGCCTCCCGACAGGCGATGACGTGCTCGCGCCACGTCCACACCCTGTCCTCGAACACGAGCCCGGGGCGGTCGTCGTGGGCGCGTGCGGTCAGCAGGGAGGCGAGCGTGTCCGCGGTCATCGCTCCTCCAGCAAGCGCTAGGTAAGCCGATTCGCAAACTAGAACAGATTCTAATGTCTGTCCAGCGGCCACCTATCGACATAAGGCCGGATATATCCGTGTAACGCCGGAGACATGGGGCTATAGGGCTGGTTTGTGACCCGCGAGTAACAAGCCGCGTCAAGAAGAAATCAGATAACGTGTTCTCATGCGTTCCACGCACGCCACCCCCGCGGCGCCCCCCGGCGACTCCGAGGGCACCATGGAAAACGGTTCCACCCAGGGCGGGCACAGCGTCCGCACCCGCAGCCAGCACCAACGCCGCAAGCGCATCGTCCAGGCCGCGGCGGCGCTGGCCTCACGCGGGGGTGTCGAGGCCATGCAGATGCGGACGGTGGCCGAGCGCGCGGGCGTGGCGCTTGGCACGCTCTATCGCTACTTTCCATCCAAGATGGACCTCGTCGTCGCCGTCGTCGGCGAGGAGATCGACCTGCTGGAGAGCAGCATCGAGCGGCGCCCGCCGGGTGCGGCGACCCCTGCCAGCCGCGCGGTCGACGTGCTGATGCGGGCCACCAGGGGGCTCATGCGCGAGCCCGAGCTGGCCGACGCGCTCATCCGCTCCCTCATCATGGCCGAGGTCCAGACCCCCTTCGGCGACCGCATGACCGGGCTGCTGCTGCGCGTCTCAGCCGACGGCCTGACCCTGCAGGAGGCGAGCGAGGAGCAGATCGACCTGGCCGGCTCCCTGGCCAGCGTCTGGGTCCAGGAACTGCTGGAGATGCTGCGCGGCCGCCGCACGTACGACCAGATCCAACGCCGCATCGAAACGGCCGCCACCCGCCTCCTCGCCGACATCTGATCCGCACCCCCGGAAAGGTGTTTCTGGGATTCTGTCGGTGGCGGGGGCTATACAAGGGGGTATGACCGACAAGCCGACGAGCGAGGACTTCCTCCGCCAGGCTGATCCCATGCGGCGCGAGTTGCTCGCGCACTGCTATCGCATGATGGGTTCGGTGCACGACGCCGAAGATCTCGTGCAGGAGACCTACCTGCGCGCGTGGAAGGCGTACGAGGGCTTCGAGGGGCGTTCGTCCCTGCGCACGTGGCTCTACCGCATCGCGACCACCACGTGCCTGACGGCGCTCGACAGCCGTTCCAGGCGCCCCCTGCCGACCGGGCTCGGCGCTCCCAGCCAAGAGGCCGCCGCGCCGCTCGTCCGCGACGACGAGGTGCCGTGGCTGGAGCCCGCGCCCGACACCCTGACGGGCGCCGGCGCCGACGACCCGGCCGCGATCGTGACCTCGCGCGAGAGCATCAGGCTCGCGCTGATCGCCGCGCTGCAGCACCTGCCGCCCCGCCAGCGCGCGGTGCTGGTCCTGCGCGACGTGCTCAAGTGGAAGGCCGCCGAGGTGGCCGAGGCGGTCGGGGTCTCGACGGCGGCGGTCAACAGCCTGCTGCAACGGGCCCGCGCCCAGCTCGACGAGGTGGCGCCGAGCGTCGACGACCCGGTAGAGCCGCTGACCTCCGAGCAGCGCGACCTGCTCGACCGCTACGTCGCCGCGTTCGAGAACTACGACGTCGACGGCCTGGTCCACCTGTTCACCGAGGAGGCGGTGTGGGAGATGCCGCCGTTCACCGGCTGGTACCAAGGGCCCGAGTCGATCGCCGAGCTCACCAGGACGCAGTGCCCGGCAGAGCGCGCGGGTGATCTGCGGCTGGTCCCGGTCGCGGCGAACGGCCAGCCGGCGTTCGCGGTCTATCACCGCAAGGACGGCGTCTACGGCCAGTTCGCCATCATGGTGCTCACCTTGTCGGGCGACCGGGTCAGCCACGTCGGCATGTTCTTCGAGGAGCAGCTGTTCGAGACGTTCGGCCTGCCGCCGAAGTGGGAGGGTTCCGCAACGAAGTAGAACCAGTTACAGTCGCGCCAGAGCTTAATTCTGGAGGCGGCTATGGGCACACCCGTGATCGTCGAGGCCATACGCACACCGATCGGCAAGCGGGCCGGCTGGCTGGCGGAGCTGAAACCGCAACAGGTTCTGGCCACGGCGCTGAACGGGCTCGTCGATCGGGCGGGCATCGACCCGGCGATCGTCGAGCAGGTGTTCACCGGCTGCGTGACACAGGCGGGCGAGCAGGGCGGCCACGTCGGGCGGCACGCCTGGCTCTATGCCGGGCTGCCGCACCAGACGGGTGTCACCACCGTCGACGCCCAGTGCGGCTCGTCACAGCAGGCGGTGCACCTGGCGGCGGCGCTGATCGGCGCGGGCGTGATCGAAGCCGGCGTCGGCTGCGGTGTCGAGGTGATGAGCCGGGCGCCGCTGGGCAGCAACGTACGCCCCGCCAAGCCGCGCCCCGACGACTGGACCATCGACCTGCCCGACCAGTTCACCGCGGCCGAGCGCATCGCCAAAAGGCGCGGGCTGACGCGTGAGCGGCTCGACTGGTTCGGGGCGCGCTCGCAGCGGCTGGCGGCCAAGGCGTGGGCCGACGGGCGGTTCGAGCGGGAGATCGTGCCGGTGGGCGACGTCCGCAGGGACCAGGGCCTGCGCGAGACCACCGTCGAGGGGCTGGCCGCGCTGAGGCCGGTGGTGGAGGGCGGGCTGCACACGGCCGGCACGTCCTCGCAGATCTCCGACGGCGCGGCGGCCGTGCTGGTGATGAGCGAGACGGCGGCGCGGCGGCACGGCCTGCGGCCCCGGGCCCGCATCCTGGCGCAGGCGCTGGTGGGGGCGGAGCCGTACTACCACCTCGACGGGCCGGTGGCGGCGACGGCCAAGGCGCTCGCGTCGGCCGGGATGACGATCGGCGACATCGACAGGTTCGAGGTGAACGAGGCGTTCGCGTCGGTCGTGCTGTCCTGGGCGAGCGTGCACGAGCCCGACTTCGACCGCGTCAACGTCAACGGCGGCGCGATCGCGCTCGGCCACCCCGTGGGCGCGACGGGCGCCCGCCTCGTCACCACGGCGCTGCACGAGCTCGAACGCTCCGATTCCAGCACCGCGCTCGTCTCGATGTGCGCGGGCGGCGCGCTGGCCACCGCCACCATCCTGGAACGGATCGGCTGAACGGGTATCCGGGCGCCGCACCGGGCGCTCTTACCCACGAACCACCACGAATCGGGGGCACATGAAGACCAGGCGCAGACCGTACGCTGAGCAGCGTCCGCAGGATCTCGGCGGCGGCGTGTGGAGCGTGCCGGTGCCGATCCCCGGCAACCCGCTCGGCTACACGCTCGTCTACGCCGTCGAGTCGCCCAGGGGCCCGGTGCTGATCGACGCCGGCTGGAACCACCCCGACGCCTGGGACGCGCTCACCGGCGGCCTGGCCGCGCTCGGCATCGACGTGAGCACGGTGAGCGGGGTGGTCGTCACCCATTTCCATCCCGACCACGCCGGGCTCGCCGGGCAGGTGCGCGAGGCGTCCGGCGGCTGGATCGCCCTGCACGAGGACGACGCGGCGCTGGTCAGGCTCATGACCGAGTACGCGGCCGGCGAGCACGACGACTTCCAGACCGACATGCTGCGCCGCGCGGGAGCCGACCCGGGCGAGGCCAGGCAGGTCATGGGCACCAGGCCCGCGCCGCCCGCCCTGCCCGATCGCGAGCTGCGTGACGGCGACCTGGTGGACCTGCCGGGCCGCAAGCTGCGGGCGGTCCACACGCCCGGCCACACACCAGGACACATCTGCCTGCATCTGGAGGACGCGGACCGGCTGTTCACCGGTGACCACGTCCTGCCCGACATCACCCCGCACGTGGGGATCTATCCGTACGATCGCGACGACGTCGATCCGCTCAGCGACTTCCTGAACTCGCTGGACCGGATCGGCGACCTCTCGGCGGCCAGTGGCCCGCTCGACGCCCTCCCCGCCCATGAGTGGATATTTCCGGATGTAGCGGCGCGCGCCGCCGAGATCCGCCACCATCACGAGGAGAAACTCGAACGGCTGCGCGCCCTCCTGGCCAGGCAGGCGCAGCCGCTGACCATCTGGGAGGTCGCCGCGATGATGACGTGGAACCGGCCGTGGGACGAGCTGCCCCCGGTCCTGAAGGGCATGGCGGCCGGGGAGGCCGCGGCCCATCTGCGTACGCTGGAGGCGCGCGGTCAGGTTCGTCGCCACGCGGGGGTCGATCCGGTCCGCTTCCAGGCTCTAGACTCCTAGACATCCGATGTCTAGGGAGAAGAGCGTGGCGGTCACCGACGCGGCCATCGACAAGATCAAGCAGATGATCGTCTCCGGCGAGCTGGCGCCAGGAGACCGCCTGCCCAAGGAGGCCGACCTGGCCGAACGGCTCGGCCTCTCACGCAACTCGCTGCGCGAGGCCGTCAGGGCGCTGTCGCTCATCAACGTCCTCGACGTACGCCAGGGCGACGGCACGTACGTCACCAGCCTCGAGCCCCGGCTGCTGCTCGACACCATGTCGTTCGTGCTCGACCTGCACCGCGACGACACCGTGCTGCAGTTCTTCGAGGTCCGGCGCATCCTCGAGCCGGCCGCCACCGCGATGGCCGCCGAACAGATGACCGACGCCGACATCGCGGAGCTGCGGGTGATCCTCGACAAGCTGCCCGAGCAGCCGACGGTCGAGGAGCTGGTGGCCAACGACCTCGAGTTCCACCACCGCATCGCTCAGGGCTCGGGCAACAGCGTGCTGTGCTCGTTCATCGAGAGCCTGTCGGGGCCGACCACCCGGGCCAGGATCTGGCGCGGCCTCACCCAGGAGGGCGCGATGGACAAGACCCGCGAGCAGCACGGCGCGATCTACGAGGCCATCGCCGGACGCCAGGCCGACGTGGCCCGCTCGTGGGCGACCGTGCACGTCGCGGGGGTCGAGGCGTGGCTGCGGCGGGCTCTGGACATGGACTGACACATCGGAGGATTATCCGCGATCAGCCTGCGTGGCAGCGGGTAGTACCGGTTCTGTGCCCGACAAACTGACGCAGTATCGGAGCAAACGCGACCCCGGCCGCACGCCTGAGCCCATCCCCGACGCCCCCACCGGCACCCCTGGCGGCAACGCGTTCGTCATCCAGGAGCACCACGCCCGGTCCCTGCACTGGGACCTGCGGCTCGAACGCGACGGCGTGCTCGTCTCGTGGGCGGTGCCCAAGGGGCTGCCCGCCGACCCCGACACCAACCATCTCGCCGTGCACACCGAGGACCATCCCATGGAGTACCTCACCTTCCACGGCGAGATCCCCAAGGGTGAGTACGGCGGCGGCTCCATGACCGTCTGGGACACCGGCACGTACGAGACCGAGAAGTGGTCGGATCGCGAGGTCAAGGTCGTGCTGAGCGGCGAGCGGGCCTCCGGCCGGTTCGTGCTGTTCCGTACCCGGGGCAAGAACTGGATGATCCACCGGATGGGCCCGTCCGTCCGCGACCCGTTCCCCGGCCTCGCGCCCATGGAGGCGACCGCGCGTTCCCGGCCGCCCAAGGACGTCTCGGCGTACGCCTTCGAGTTCGCGTGGGGCGGGCGGCGGCTGCTCGTGCCGATCGACGGCGGGCGTACGGAGGCGGCCGGCGAGCACCCCTGGCTGCGCGGGCTTGCCGAGTCGTTCGGCAGCCGCACGGCGGTGCTGGACGGCGAGCTGGTCACGCTCGGCGGCGCGGAGCTGCTCGTCTTCTACGACCTCCTGTACGACGACGGCCACACGCTCACCGGCGAGCCCTACACGGTGCGGCGCGCCGCTCTGGAGGCGCTCAACCTGACCGGCGCCCACTGGCAGACCGCCCCATCGTGGCCCGGCGACCTGGCCCCGGTCCGCCAGGCCGCCCGCGACCAGGGCCTGCCGGGCGTGGTGGCCAAACGCCTCGACTCACCGTACGAACCGGGCCCGTCGAAGCACTGGCTCTTCCTGAAGTCCTGACCGAGAGCCCGCGCCTTGCCCCGGCCGGAAGGCCGGAAGGCCGGAAGGCCGGAGCGCGCGTGCCCGCCGTCACCCCACCCTTCCCCCTTTTCAGGGGCGAGGCCGGAGGCGAGCCGTCATAGCAGGCCTTCCGCGGCGAGGTCCGTCCACAAGGACTCGGGGACCGGGCGGTCCAGGAGGGTGGTGTTCTCCTGGACCTCCTGGGGGGTGCGGGCGCCCACGACGATCGTGGCCACCGCCGGGTGGCGGAGGGGGAAGGCCAGCGCGGCCTGGGGCAGGGTGACGTCGTGGCGTTCGCAGACCGCGGCGATGCGCCGCGCCTTCGCCACCAGGTGCTCGGGGGCGGGCAGGTAGTCGAAGGTGCCCGCGGGCTCGTGCGTGGCGAGCAGGCCGCTGTTGAAGACGCCGGCGGCCAGCACCGCGACGCCCCGCCGCGCGCACTCCTCCAGGAGGGGCAGGCCCGACTGGTCGAGCAGCGTGTAGCGACCGGCCAGCATGACCACGTCGATGTCGGTCTCGCGGACGAACCGCAGCGGCACCTGCCACTGGTTCATGCCGACGCCGACCGCCCGGATCCGCCCCTCGGCACGCAGCTCGGCCAGCGCCGGATAGGCCTCCTTGATCGCCTGGTCGGCGTGGTCGTCGGGGTCGTGGATGAAGGCGATGTCCACACCGGGCAGCCCGAGGCGGGTGAGGGACTCGGCCAGCGACGCGCGTACGCCGTCGCCGGAGAAGTCCCACACCCGCTCCAGGTCGTCGGGCTCGTCGAAGCCCAGCTCCGCGCGTCCGCCCTGCTCGGAGGAGGTGACGGTGACCGGCCGCAGCAGCCGGCCGACCTTCGTGGACAGCAGGTAACCCGACCGGCCGGCCAGCGCCGCGCCGATCCGCCGCTCCGACACGCCGAGCCCGTAGTGGGGCGCGGTGTCGTACAGGCGGATGCCGCTCTGCCAGGCGGCCTCGACGGTGGCCCGCGCCTGGTCCTCGGCCACCGCGTCGTACAGGTTGCCGATGGGCGCGCCGCCGAAGCCGACGCGGGGCAGGTCGATCCGGTCCATCAATCTTGCGCCTTTCCGCCGGCGATCCTGCTGATCATGAGGGCGACGAGGATGATCGAGCCGTAGATGACCGGCTGCCAGAAGCCTGACACCCCGATGAGGGTGAGGATGTTCTGCACGAGACCGATCACCAGCACGCCGGTGAGCGCGCCGAGGATGGTGCCCTTGCCGCCGTCCATGCTGACACCGCCGATGACGGCCGCGGCGAACACCATGAAGATCCAGCCGACGCCCTGCTGGTTGCCGATGGCGCCGAGACGGCCTGTCTCCAGCACGCCGGCCAGCGCGGCGAGCGTGCCGCCCAGGATGAACACGCCGTACAGGACCCGGTCGACCCGGATGCCGGCGGCGCGGGCGGCGTCGAGGTTGCCGCCGATCGCGTAGAGCGCGCGGCCGAGCCGCAGATAGCCGAGGCCGAAGATGCCGGCCGCGAACAGCACGCCGGCGATCCAGATGGCGGCGGGCAGGCCCAGCCACATGGCGCTGCCCAGGTAGAGGATCGAGTCGGGGAGCTCGAACAGCGTCTTGCCCTCGGTCGGCCCCTGGAGCAGCCCGTGCACGATGATCAGCATGGCCAGCGTGACGATGAACGCCGACAGCTGGAACCGTACGATCAGAAAGCCGTTGAACGCGCCGATCGCGGCTCCGACGAGCAGCGCCAGCGGGATCACCAGCACGCCGGGCAGGCCGATGCCGAAGCCGCCCGCCGACACCGGGATCACCAGCATCACCGCGATCGCCGGCGCGGTGCCGACCGTCGACTCCAGCGACAGGTCGAACTTGCCGGCGATCAGGATCATCGCCTCGGCCAGCACCAGCAGCGAGATCGCGGCCTGCTGCTGGAGCACGTTCGTCAGGTTGCCCGCCGTCAGGAAGGTCGGGTCCAGGAACGCGCCGACGACGAGCAGGAGCACGATCACCGGGACGAGCGTCAGATCGCGGAACTTGGCCAGCCGCACCCGGGGCGCGGGAGCCGTCAAAGCAGTCACTCTTCTATGCCTTCCATCACGGCCACGAGCTCGTGGTCACTCCAGCCACGCGGCACCTCCTTGACGACCCTGCCGTGGAACATCACCAGCACCCGATCGCAGATCCGCAGGTCGTCGAGCTCGTCGGAGACCACCACGGCCCCCGCGCCGCGCTCGACGGCGTCCTCGACGGCGCCGAGCAGGGCCTGCTTGGCCTTGACGTCGACGCCGGCGGTCGGGTTGATCACCACCAGCACGGCCGGGTCGTCCACCAGCGCCCGTGCGAACACCACCTTCTGCGCGTTGCCTCCTGACAGGTCGCCCACCGGCTGGTCGGGCCCCTCGGTCTTGATGTCGAGGGAGGCGATCAGCCGCTCGGCCTCGGCGCGGCGCCGAGCGGGCGAGACCATGCCGAAGCGGCCGAGCTTCCGGGCGATCGGGAACGTGGCGTTCTCCCCCACCGACAGCAGCGGCACGAAGCCCTCGTGGTGGCGGTCCTCCGGGACGAACCCGAGCCCGGCCCGCATCGCGGCGGGCACGTCGCCCGCTCTGACCTGGGTGCCGTTGACGGTGACCGTGCCGGCGTCCGCTTCGCGCAGCCCGACCAGCGTCTCCGCCAGGCCGACCTTGCCGCTGCTCGCCGACCCGGCCAGGCCGACGACCTCGCCGGACCTGACCGCGAGATCGACGCCGGTGTAGCGGCCGGCCAGCGACAGCCCGGCGCCCTCCAGCACGACCCGCTCGGTCGGCGTGTGCTCGCGGGCCTCGTACGCCGCCGTCGCCTCGCCGGTCATCGCGGCCACCAGCTCGTCGTGCGGCAGCCCCGCGACCGGCCTGGTCAGGACGTGCCGGGCGTCGCGGAACACCGTGACGCTCTGGCAGATCTCGTAGACCTCGTCGAGGTGGTGGGAGATGTACATCATGGTCACGCCCTGCTCGCGCAGCGAGCGCATGCGCGCGAACAGGCGCTCGATCGCCGGGCCGTCGAGCCGCGCGGTCGGCTCGTCCAGGATGATGAACCGGGCGCCGAACGACAGCGCGCGGGCGATCTCCACGAGCTGGCGCTGCTCGACGCTGAGGTCTCCGGCCAGCGCCTGCGCGTCGACGTCCACCTCGTACGTGTCCAGCAGCTCCCCGGCCCTGGCCCGCAGCGCCCGCCAGTTGATCGTGCGCCCTTCGGACTGGCGATTGAGGAACAGGTTCTCGGCCACCGTCAGCGCCGGGATGATCGTGGACTTCTGGTAGACGCACGCCACCCGCCGCCGCCAGGCGTCCCGGTCGCCGAGCGCGGGCGCGGGCTCGCCTGAGAAGCGCACCTCGCCCTCGTCCGGCCGTTGCAGCCCGGTCAGGATCGACACCAGCGTGGACTTCCCGGCGCCGTTCCTGCCGACCAGCGCGTGCGTCTCGCCCTCGGCGATCGTGATGCCGGCGCCGTCGAGCGCGGTCGTCGGGCCGAAGCGCTTGACCACGTTCCTGGCTTCGACGTGGGTGCTCATCACTTGACCTGGTTGCCCCAGAGGGCCTGGTCGTCCACGTTCTCCTTGGTCACGAGCGGCGCGGGGAGCTGGTCCTCCAGGCCGTTCGGCAGCTCGATGATCGTGCTGTCGTGGTCGGTCGGGCCGGGCTTGAACGTCTTGCCCTCGGCCGCGGCCTTGGCGTAGAAGAGGGCGTACTTGGCGTACAGGTCGGCCGGCTGCGAGACCGTCGCGTCGATGTCGCCCTTGCGGATCGCCTCGAACTCCTGCGGGATCCCGTCGTTGGAGATGACGAAGATGTGCTTGGGGTCGTCGGTGGGGAGCAGCAGGCCCTTCTGCTTGAGCACCTGGAGCGTCGGTGCCAGGTGCACGCCGCCCGCGTGCATGTAGATGCCCTTGATGTCGGGGTTCTGCTCCAGGCGGGTCTGCAGCATCGACGCCGCCTTCGTGCCCTCCCACTCGGTCGGCTCGCTGAACACCGTGATGCCGGGGAACTTGCTCTTCATGCAGTCGAGGAACGCCTCCGACCTGTCGCGGCCGTTGATCGAGCCGAGCGAGCCCTGGAGCTGCACCACCTTGCCCTTGCCGCCGAGCTTCTCGCCGAGGAACTCGCACGCCTTGGTGCCGTACGCGCGGTTGTCGGCGCGGACGACCATGTAGACGTTGCCCTTGTCGGGGCGGGTGTCCACGGTGACGACCGGGATCTTCTTGTTCTCCAGCTGCTGCAGCGTGGTGGCGACGGCGCCGGTGTCCTGCGGGGCCATGACGATGACCTTGGCGCCCTGGCCGACCAGCGCCTGCACGTTGTTGACCAGCTTGGCCACGTCGTTCTGCGAATTCGTGGCGGGCATGAGGTCCACCTTGAGCTCGCCGGCCATCTGCGGGACGTACTTGATGTAGGAGTTCCAGAAGTCGGAGTCGGCGCGGGGATGGTCGATGCCGATCTTCCCGCCGCCGCCTCCTTCCGCCGTCGTGCCGCCTGAACCGCACGCGGTCACGACCGTCAGCATGGCCGCTGCCGCGACCGCCCGTCCGAACTTCATGGGGGGTACCTTCCTTAGTTGCCTGGCCCTCTGGTCGGAGGGCCGTCGGCCGGCGGCCTGCGGGGCCGCCGGTCATCGGTCGGCGCATTTACGGCCGTGCCGCCGTTCGGCGGCGGCTGTTCAGGTGGCGGGGCGCAGTCGCAGGCCCTGCATGCCGCCGTCCACCGCGAGCGCGGTGCCCGTGGTCGAGGCGGCCTCGGGGCTCGCGAGGTAGGCGATCGCCGCGGCGACCTCCTCGGCGGTGACCAGGCGTCCCATCGGCTGCCTGGCGTTGAGCGCCGCGCGTTCGGCCTCGGGGTCCTCGGCCGCATCCAGCAGCCTGCCCACCCACGGGGTGTCGGCGGTGCCCGGATTGACGCAGTTGACCCTGATGCCCTCGCGGATGTGGTCGGCGGCCATGGCGAGCGTCAGCGACTGCACCGCGCCCTTGGTGGCGCTGTAGAGGGCGCGCTGGGGCAACCCCGCGGTGGCCGCGACCGAGCAGGTGTTGACGATCGCGGCATGCTCCGACCTGCGCAGGTACGGCAGCGCCGCCCGCGCGACCCGGACCATGCCGAGGACGTTCACGTCGAACACCCGATGCCACTCACTGTCCGGGTTGTCCTCGATCGTGCCCTGGGCTCCGATGCCGGCGTTGTTGACCAGCACGTCGATGCCGCCCAGCCGCTCGGCCGCCTCCGCCACCGCGGCGCGTACCGCGGCGTCGTCGGTGACGTCGGCCTTGATGCCGATGAACGGCTCGCCCGGCGGGTTGAGGTCGAGGCAGGCGACCCGCATGCCGCGCACCGCCAGCGCCGACGCCGCCGCCAGGCCGATCCCCGAGCCGCCGCCGGTCACGACCGCCTTCAGCGCGTCACTCATGCGTCCCTCCAGACCTCGCCGCCGGGGAAGGTGTGGGCGGCGATCGACTCCTCGCGCAGCTCCGCGCTGAACCCGGGGCGCGACGGGGCCGTGTATCTGCCGTCCTTGATGACCACCGGGTCGACGAAGTGCTCGTGGAGGTGGTCGACGTACTCGATGACGCGGCCGTCCATCGTGCCGGTCACCGCCACGTAGTCGAACATCGAGAGGTGCTGCACCAGCTCGCACAGCCCCACGCCGCCCGCGTGCGGGCACACCGGCACCCCGAACTTGGCCGCCAGCAGCACGATCGCGAGGTTCTCGTTCAGCCCGCCCACCCTGGCGGCGTCGATCTGCACGTACGACAGCGCCTCGGCCTGCAGCAGCTGCTTGAAGACGATGCGGTTCTGGACGTGCTCGCCGGTCGCCACCGGGATCGGCGCGATGCCCCGCGCGATCGCCGCGTGCCCCAGCACGTCGTCGGGGCTCGTCGGCTCCTCGACCCAGTGCGGCTCGAACTCGCGCAGCGCGTTCACCCACTCGATGGCCGAGCCGACGTCCCAGCGCTGGTTGGCGTCGATGGCGATCGGGAAGCCGGCACCGCACACCTCCCTGGCCACCCTGAAGCGCCGCCTGTCGTCCTCCAGGTCCGCGCCCACCTTGAGCTTGATCTGGCCGAAGCCCTGCTCAAGCGCCTCCTTGCAGAGCCGGCGCAGCTTCTCGTCGTCGTAGCCGAGCCAGCCCGGCGACGTCGTGTACGCCGGATAGCCCGTCTCCTGCAGCCGCGCGATGCGCTCCGCCTTGCCGTCCTCCGCCGCGCGCAGGATCTCCAGGGCGTCGTCCCTGGTCAGCGCGTCGCTCAGGTAGCGGAAGTCGATCAGCTCGACGATCTCCTCCGGCGACATGTCCGCGAGCAGCCGCCAGAGCGGCTGGCCGGCCCGCTTCGCCTTCAGGTCCCACAGCGCGTTGACCACCGCGGAGATCGCCATGTGCATGACGCCCTTCTCCGGGCCCAGCCAGCGCAGCTGCGAGTCGTTGATCAGCTCCTTGTAGAGCGCGCCGAGGTCCTCGACGTCCTTGCCGATCACGTACGGCCGCAGCGCACCGATCGCCGCCGTCTGCACGTCGTTGCCCCGGCCGATGGTGAACGCGAACCCGTGGCCCTCATAACCGTCGTCCGTCTTGAGCACCACGTACGCGGCGGAGTAGTCGGGGTCGGGGTTCATCGCGTCGGAGCCGTCGAGCTCGCGCGACGTCGGGAAACGCACGTCGTGCGTCTCCATGCCCACGATCCGGTACCTCGAGGTCGTCATGCCTGCCCCACCGTCTGCCGCTGCCGGCCGAGGCCCTCGATCTCCAGCTCCATCACGTCGCCCGCGCGCAGGTACGGCTGGCCGGGCATGCCCATGGCGACGCCGGCCGGGGTGCCCGTGTTGATCACGTCTCCCGGCTCCAGCACCATGAACCGGCTCAGGTACCGGACGACCTCCGCCACGTCGAAGATCATGTTCTTGGTGTCGCCGTCCTGGCGCAGCTCGCCGTTCACCCACAGGCGCATCGCCAGGTTCTGCGGGTCGCCCACTTCGTCGGCCGTCACCAGCCAGGGGCCCAGCGGGTTGAACGTCTCGCACGACTTGCCCTTGTCCCACTGGCCGCCGCGCTCAAGCTGGAACTCCCGCTCGGAGACGTCGTTCGAGATCGCGTACCCGGCCACGACCTCCAGCGCCTCCTCCCGGCTGCCGAGGTAGCGGGCCTCCCGCCCGATCACGATGGCCAGCTCCACCTCCCAGTCGGTCTTCACGCTGCCGCGGGGCACGAGCACCTCGTCGTACGGGCCGACCATGGTGTTGCTCGCCTTCATGAACACCACCGGCTCCTCCGGGACCGCCGCGCCCGACTCGGCGGCGTGGTCGCTGAAGTTCAGCCCGATGCACACGATCTTTCCTGGCCGCGCGATCGGCGCCCCGACCCTCAGCCCCTCGGCCTCCACGACGGGCAGGTCGCCCCGCTCCAGCGCCTCTCTGACCCGCGCCACTCCCCCGGAGGCGAGAAAGGCCCCGTCGATCTCGGGTACGCCAATGTCACGCAGGTTGCCGGCGTCGTCCATGACCACCGGCCGCTCCTGGCCGACAGGTCCTACTCGCAGCAGCTTCACACCGCACCCTTCACCTATACATCGGATGTCTCGCCTCACGATGCTCGTGCGGCAAAGTGCAACGTGTCAAGAGGCGCAGTGTCGTCCGATGTTTCCAGGCGAGCTTTGGACCGATACTGAGGGGCAGCCGAAGCGCCACACACCCCGAAGAATCACCCACTCACCCCCAGCACCACCCCTCGCCCTCGCCCAGGAACATCCGGATATAACCGAAACGCCGCCCGATATACCCCTTTCGCCTTTCCTTCCCGCCATCACATTCACCCCCTACCAAGCCCGCCACCAGCACCAGCGGGAGCACATCCGAAGCGCATCAGGAGCCAACCCAACCCCTCCTTGACGGGCGTACAGTGGCGTAATAGAACACGTTTCAAGTACGGTGTCGATGACCCAACCAAGCGCTTGACCTACGAGGTGACCCCGCGTGCACATCGACCTGGTCGACAGGGACCTATACGCGACCGCTGGACCACCCCACGCCCAGCTCGCCTGGCTACGCGCGAACTCCCCGGTCCACTGGCACGAGGGCGACCCGGGCTTCTGGGCCGTCACCCGCTACGACGACGTCGTCCACGTGTCGCGCCACTCCGAGCTCTTCTCCTCCCACCGCAGGCTCGCCCTCTTCGACGAGCTGGAGGAGGACCAGATCGCGCTGCAGCGCCTCATGATGCTCAACCAGGACCCGCCCGAGCACACGCGCCGGCGCGCCCTGGTGAACCGGGGCTTCACCCCGCGCACGATCGGCGCCCTCGAACAGCACATCCGCGACATCTGCGACGACCTCCTCGACAAGGTCACGGGCGAGGTCGACTTCGTCACCGAGGTCGCCGCGCCCCTCCCCCTGTACGTCATCTGCGAACTCCTCGGGGCTCCGGTCGCAGACCGCGACAAGCTGTTCAACTGGTCGAACCGCATGATCGGCGCCCAGGACCCCGACTTCGCCGCCACCCCGGAAGAGGGCTCGGGCGCGGCGATGGAGGTGTACGCGTACGCCAACCAGCTGGCCGCCCAGCGCAAGGCCAACCCCAGGAACGACATCGTCACCCGGCTCCTCCAGCCCAACGAGAACGGCGAGACGCTCGCCGAGGATGAGTTCGACCTGTTCGTCCTCCTTCTGGTGGTGGCCGGCAACGAGACCACGCGGAACGCGGCCTCAGGCGGCATGCTCGCCTTCTTCGAGCATCCCGACCAGTGGGACCGGCTGGTCGCCGACCCCACGCTGGCGAAGACGGCCGCCGACGAGATCGTCCGCTGGGTCTCCCCCGTGAACCTCTTCCGCCGCACCTCGACCGCCGACCAGGTGCTCGGGGGCCAGGAGATCAAGGCGGACGACAAGGTCGTCGTCTTCTACGCCTCGGCCAACCGGGACACCTCCGTCTTCCCGGACGGCGACGTCTTCGACATCGGCCGCGACCCGAACCCGCACATCGGCTTCGGCGGCGGCGGCGCCCACTTCTGCCTCGGCAACCACCTCGCCAAACTGGAACTCCGCATCCTCTTCGAGCAGTTGGCCCGCCGCCACCCCCACATCCACCAGTCAGGCGCCCCCCGCCGCCTCCGCTCGAACTTCATCAACGGCATCAAGGAACTCCCCGTAACCATCGGCTAGCGCCCCTCGGCCACCCCTATGGCGACCGGGTCGGTCCTGGGCGGTGGACCGGAGCACCACCTCGCCGACGTCGTGGGGCGCCCATCCGTGGGGCGTCCGTTGGCAGAGCAGGGGCATTGGCTGTGTGATTCGCCGATCAGTGCGTTGGGGTCAGCGGTAGCGGGGTTTGCGGCGGGCGGCGCGGATTCGGGAGAGGATGCGGGTTGTCCCTTGAGGGCCGGGTTGCCAGCCTTGTTCGATCAGGGTGTTGGCCACCTGGTGGAGGAGGTCGGCTATCTGGGCGGGGATGACGTCTCGGCGGACGGCTATCACCCGCCAGCCCCGGCGGCGCAACTCCTCTCGCCTGTCCAGGTCGTGTTGCTGGTCGGCGGGTGAGGTGTGGTGTTCGCGGCCGTCGTACTCCACGGCGACCTTGTACTCCTCCCAACCGAGGTCGAGGTAGGCGGAGCGGTCTTCGCTCAGTCGCACCTTGATCTGGGTGGTGGGTCTGGGGAGGCCGCCGTCCACGAGGATCACCCGTAGCCAGCTTTCCCTAGGTGAGGCGGCTCCTCTGTCGGCGAGGCCGAGGGTGTCGCGCAGGCGCCAGGAGTTGAGGGGACGGTGCCACAGGGCTTGTAGGTCCACGCCTCGGCGGGCGAACTGGTCGAGGATGGCGACCGCTTCCGTGCGGGGTAGCCGGCGGGCGCAGTCGAGGGCCGTGCGTTCCATGGTGGTGAGGCGGACGCCCTTGTGGCCGGTGATGTCCTCTTGCGGGAGTGGGGTCAGGTAGGTCACGCAACCGGGGATCGCCAGGTGGGTGGGGGCCATCACCTCGACGGGCCGCTCGTGGCCGGGAGTGGTCGTGACCTGGAGGCCCCAGATGTGGGCGGCCGTCTGACCGCAGACGACGGCGTGCGGGACGGCCATGGTGATGGTGCGGGCTCGCTCGATCAGGGGCACGGGGGCGGGTGTCCGTCCTGAGAGTGAACGTGGCAGGCCCAGGAGCTCCTCTGATCGACCGGCCGGCTCCGCAGGTCGCTCCGCCGGTGCCTCCGCTCGCCTCGTGAGTGCTTCTGGTCGGTTCGCGAAGGTCTGCGGCCCGCCCATGGGTGCCTGCGGTCGCCCAACAGCGAGTGGCTGTTCTGCGGGGGCGAGTGGTCGTGCCGCAGGCGGCAGGGGTTGGCGTGTCTTGGTTGGTTGTGGGTGGCTGGTGGTGGGCTGGGGTGTGTGGGTGGTGGGGCGGGTCATGGGTTGAGGATGGCGGCTCGGGGCCGTGGAACCAGGGCCGAATGCGGTTCTGTGGAGGAGGGGGGTCATCCACAGAACCGCATTCGGTTCGAGGGTGCCTGCTGCCGGGAAGGGGCTGCTCCCTGCGACCAGCCCCTTCTCGCCATTCTGCGACCCGCCCCTGCGCCGCTCTGCGGCCGGTCCCTGCGCCGCTCTGCGGCCGATCTCTGCGGCCGGTCCCTGCGGCCGCTCTACGGGCGGCCTTCCTCCCGTCAGGGGTGGAGGGTGAGGCCCTTCAGGGATTTGTCCATCGGGGTTTTGGGGCCGTACAGAGCTAGTCCGACCAGGTTGAGGTCCTCGGCCGGGTACGCCCGTACGGCGGCCCGGTTGTCCTCGTCGTTGCCCGTCTTGAACATGTCCTCCGTGTAGACGGCCACGCCCAGCCCCCGTCCCACGGCCTTCTCGCGGACCTTGCGCAGCGTGGCGAGGTCCGCCTGGTAGATGACCACGGGCTGGCGGAACATCGGCAGGTACGTGTTCCCCGACCCGTCCTCGTAATCGTCCCCCATCACCTCCGGCCGCCCGCCGGCGATGGCGCCGGCGAGGAAGGCGGTGACGTTCAAGCGTTGCCAGGCGGCGAGGTCCGAGCGGACGACGATGCCGATTTTGGTGTCGAAACGCATGGTCAGCAGCATTCCGGGCCGATAAGGCCGTGTCTTGAACGCTCGTGCGCCGGCCCAGAGACCCGGCACAGCTACGCGGTGATGATCGGCTGCCAGCCCGGGATCTCGTGGTAGCGGCGCAGCTCCGCCAGCCCCGACACGAACCCGCCCCACGCCGCGTACGGCGGCCGCGACTCGTCGAAGCCGCTCTGCACCAGCGTCAGCCGCGTCTTACCGCCGGACCCCTCCAGCTCCCACGAGCCCACGCCGTTCGAGCCCCAGCCGACGGAGAGCTTGCGGGCGGGCTCCAGCTCCAGGATCTTGGCGGGGTCGGGGTCGTTGTCGAGGCCGCCCATGGCGAACCGCCCGCCGACCTGCGGCTCGATCTCGATGGGGAAGCCGAACCACTTGGAGACCTCCTCGGATGAGGTGAGCGACTCGAAAACCCGCTCGGGCGAGGCCGCGATCTCGACGGTGGTGCGCATCTCCGCCGAGGTGAAGTCGATCTTGTCGGTGAGCGGGCGGCCTTCGAGGTGCTCGGCGAGGTTGGTGAGCACCAGGCACCAGTACGTCTGCAGCACGCCCCTGATGCTCTTGCCGGTGATGACGTCCTGGAAGTCGAAGTGCGTCTGCGACAGCGTCACCACGGTGTTCTCGCCGTCGGCCTCCCAGGTCAGCTCGCTCGTCGTCTCCTCGCCGTCGAGCAGCCAGGCGAAGCGCAGCGTACGCTCGTCGGCGTGCAGCAGCCGCTGGTGCGGCGCGTCGCCCTCGGGCGTCGTACGCCCCCAGAATCCGAAGCGTCCCTCGGCGAGGTTCACGTCCACGTGCTCGGCCAGCCACCCGCGCAGCGCCTCGGGGTCGGTGAGCGCGCGGCGCACCTCCTCGACGCCGGCGGGGATGCGGGCACGCACGATCAACGGCTCAGACATCGTCTCGTTCTCCTTCTGGCTGGGGTGCGGCATGGGGGTAGCAGGCGATGGCCAGCTTGAAGGCGTCGCCTTCGTCCCCGCCGTATCGGGTGAAAAGGTCCTGCAGCAGGGTCTGCAGCTCGTTCAAGAACTCCTGCCGTCGCTCAGGGCGCACGTGGATCTCGCCGGACAGCCCGATGGACGGCAGCTCGGGGGCGCTGCGGTCGAGCGCCGCGATGTCGGCCTGCACCTCCTCCATGAGGTCGAGCAGGTAGCCGAGGCTCAGCTCGTCGCGGGCCTTGCGCAGCCCGATGCGGCCGACGAGGCGGGGCGACAGCCAGTACGACCGCGCGCCCGCCTGGTAGATGCCCTCGTGGACGCCGCGCACCTTGCGCTCGGCCACCTGATCCACCAGGCCCGCGTCGACCAGCCGCTTGACGTGGTAGTAGACCCGCTGCGGCGTCTGGCCGAGTCGTTCCGCCACCTCTGAGCAGGTGCGGGGCTCGGCCAGCTGCCGCAGCACCTCCACGCGCTGCGGCTTGAGCAGGGCTTCTGCCTGCTCGATCTCTTCCAGGTACAGGACGTCTCTCATCGCAAAAAGAATCCTTTACGTAAAAACTCTCTTTGTCAATAGAGTGGAAGGGTGACGCATGACTGGTCCCGCTACTGGAGGTCGCCCGACCGGCCGCTCGAGGCCATGCACGCCCACTTCGAGCGGCACGTCTACCACCGGCACAGCCACGAGACCTACTCGTTCGGGGTCACGGAGCACGGCGCCCAGGCGTTCACGTGCCGGGGCGCGGCGCACACGAGCGCGGCCGGCATGGTCATGGCCTTCAACCCCGAGGACCCGCACGACGGGCACGCCGCGAACGCACTCGGCTTCACGTACCGGATGGTGCACATCGGGCCCGCCCTGGTCACGGACGCGCTGGAGGACGCCACGGGCCGCCGCGCGGGCCTGCCGCTGTTCGCCAGCCCCGTGGTGGACGATCCGGCGCTCGCGGGCGCGCTACGCGCCCTGCACGCCGCGCTCCTCGACGACCGCGCGACCGCACTGCGCCGTGACGAGCTGCTCGCCGCCACGATCGCGGCCATCGTAGGTCGCGCCGCGGTCTCCCCCGTGAGCGCCGCCCGCGTACGCCACCACGCCACGGCCGCCCGCGCCAGAAGCGTCCTGCACGACCGCCTGACCGACGATCTCACCATCGACGACCTCGCCACGGCGGCGGGCGCCAGCCGGTACGCCGTCTACCGCGCCTTCCACGCCGCCTACGGCATGGCGCCCAGCGACTACCAGCGCCAGCTCAGGCTCAGGAAGGCCCGCGACCTGATCGCCACCGGCACGCCCATCGCGGGCGCGGCCGCCGCGTCCGGCTTCGCCGACCAGAGCCACCTGACCCGCTGGTTCACCCGCTACTTCGGCCTGACCCCTGGGGCCTACCGCGCCGCGCTCACCCGCTGAGCGCGCCGTAAGAGGCGAGGCGCGGTGAGGAGCCAGGAACGAAAGGAGAGGGAGAAGTCATAAGGGGGAAGAAGGGGACGCCGCTGCGCGGCCGGACCAGGCGGGGCGGTGCCAGCGGGGCCGGCCCCCTCATCAGGGCCAGGAGCTGTCGTCGTGGGGGTCGGCGCCGTCCCTGAGCAGGCGCAGATCTGCCTCGACCATCATGGCGACCAGTTCGTCGAACGACACCTTGGGCTCCCAGCCGAGCTGGGCCCGCGCCTTCTTCGGGTCGGCGCAGAGGAGGTCGACCTCGGCGGGGCGGTGCAGGGTCTGGTCGGTGACGACGTACTGCTCCCAGTCCAGGCCGGCCGCGCTGAACGCGGCCTCCACCAGCTCCCTGACCGACTTCATCCGGCCGGTGCCGATGACGTAGTCCTCAGGGGTGGCGGACTGCAGCATCAGGTGCATGGCCTTGACGTAGTCGCCGGCGAAGCCCCAGTCGCGGCGCGCCTCCAGGTTCCCGAGGCGCAGCTCGTTCGCCAGCCCGAGCTTGATCCGGGCGACGCCGAGCGAGACCTTCCTGGTGACGAACTCGGCCCCGCGCCGCGGCGACTCGTGGTTGAACAGGATGCCGGAGACGGCGAACATGCCGTACGACTCGCGGTAGTTCTGGGTGAGGAAGTGGCCGTACGCCTTGGCGACGCCGTACGGGGAGCGCGGGTGGAAGGCGGTGCGCTCGTTCTGCGGGGTCTCGCTGACCTGCCCGAACATCTCAGAGGACGAAGCCTGATAAAAGCGGATCTGTCCGGACGCCGACCCGCCCCGCGACACCCCGGAACACACCCGGATCGCTTCGAGCATCCGCAGGACGCCCATCCCGGTCACCTCGGCCGTGAGCTCCGCCTGCTCCCACGACATCGGCACGAACGAGATCGCACCCAGGTTGTAGACCTCATCGGGCTGGACGCGTTCCACCGCCGAGATCAGCGACCCCTGGTCGAGCAGATCACCCCGCACCACCTGGACGTCGGCGAGCAGCTTGCGCATCCGCGACACGCGCGGGTTCGCCTGCCCGCGGGCCAGCCCCCACACCTCGTACCCCTGCTCCAGGAGGTGCTCCGCCAAGTAGGAACCATCCTGGCCGGTGATGCCGGTGATCAGAGCGCGCCTGGCCAAGGGGTCCTCCAACGATCGCCTGCCCCATCCCTTAGGGACGGAATGTACCGCCAAGCACCTCTTTGAGGTACTGAGCCGCCTAGAACACGTTCCACCGAACCACGCTCGGTCACGGCAACGTCGCAGTTCGCACGACCTGTGAGCCCGGTTGTGAACAATTCCAGCCGACCTACCGAATGGTAGCCTTTTCGGACTAAGGTCATCTTTCACGGTACACGCCCGACTCAGGGCCCTACCGGCGGAGAAAGGGGTGTCCGTGCGGGAGCCAAAGCTGCGGATCGCGCTTCTGTCCTACCGCAGCAAGCCCACCTGTGGTGGTCAGGGTGTCTACCTCCGTCATCTGAGCCGCGAGCTCGTGGCGCTCGGGCACCACGTCGAGGTCTTCTCCGGCCAGCCGTACCCCGAGCTGGACGAGGGCGTCATCCTGCGGGAGGTGCCGAGCCTCGACCTCTACCGCGACGAGGACCCGTTCCGAACCCCCAAGCTGCACGAATACCGCGACTGGATCGACTGGCTGGAAGTCGGCACGATGTGGACGGCCGGCTTCCCCGAGCCGCTGACGTTCACCCTGCGGGCCTACCGCGAGCTGAAGAAGCGCGTCGGCGACTTCGACGTCGTCCAGGACAACCAGACGCTCGGCTACGGCCTGCTCGGCATCCAGCGCCTGTTCCCCGTGGTCGGGACCATCCACCACCCGATCAGCGTGGACCGCCGCATCGAGCTGGAGGCCGCCGAAGGCGGAAAGAAGCTGAGCCTGCGCCGCTGGTACGGCTTCGTGAAGATGCAGTCCCGCGTCGCGCCCAGGCTCAGCCCCATCCTCACCGTCAGCGAGTCGTCGCTGGCCGACATCCACCGCGACTTCAACGTCCCGCAAGCCAACATGCGCCTCATCCCGCTCGGCGTGGACACCCGCTACTTCCACCCGCGCCCCGGCAAGCCCCGCCGCAAGGGCTCGATCGTGGCCGTGGCCAGCGCGGACTCCCCCATGAAAGGCGTCGCGACGCTGCTGCGCGCGGTGGCCAAGCTCGCCACCGAGCGCGACGTGAACCTCACCGTCGTCAGCAAGCCCACCCCCGGCGGTCCCACCGAGCAGCTCGTCCAGGAGCTGTCGCTGCAGGACCGGGTGCGCTTCGTGCACGGCATCTCCGACGACGAGCTGGGCGAGCTGATCGCCACCTCGGAGATCTCCGTCGTGCCCTCCCTGTACGAGGGCTTCTCCCTGCCGGCCGTCGAGCACATGGCCTGCGGCACGCCGCTGGTCGCCAGCCGTACGGGCGCGCTGCCCGAGGTGGTCGGCGACGCGGCCGTACAGGTGCCGCCGGGCGACGCCGAGGAGCTGGCCGCGGTGCTGCGCCGGCTGCACGACTCCCCCGAGGAGCGCGAGCGGGTGGGCAAGGCGGGATACGACCGCGTCATGGAGCGCTACACCTGGCACGTCGTGGCCAAGCGGACCGTCGAGGCGTACCACGAGGCCATCGACAACCACAAGAGGAGAGGCTAAGCAGTGCTGACCGTGGACTTCGCCCGGCTTCCCGTGGGCCCCGGCGTGCGCGTGCTCGACCTGGGCTGCGGCGGCGGCAGGCACGCGTTCGAGGTGCTCCGCAGGGGCGCCGACGTGACCGCGTTCGACATGGACCAGGCGGAGCTGGACGGCGTCGCGGCCATGTTCACGGCGATGGACAAGGCGGGCGAAGTGCCGGACGGCGCCACCGGCGAGATCGTCCAGGGCACGGCGCTGGACATGCCGTTCGAGGACGGCGGCTTCGACCGGGTGATCGCGGCCGAGGTGCTGGAGCACATCCCCGACGACATGACGGCCATGCGGGAGATCTTCCGCGTGCTGCGCTCCGGCGGCACGGCGGCGGTCACGGTGCCGAGCTTCCTGCCCGAGCGGATCTGCTGGGCGCTGGACGAGGCGTACCACACGGCGCCCGGCGGCCACGTGCGCATCTACACGCTGGCGGAGCTGTCGGCGAAGCTGAAGTCGGTCGGGTTCGAGATCGGCCCGCACCACCACGCCCACGGCCTGCACGCGCCCTATTGGTGGATCAAGTGCGCGGTCGGCGTGAACAACGACGACCATCCCCTCGCCAAGGCCTACCACCAGCTGCTGGTGTGGGACATCATGAAGCGCCCGGCCGCGACCAGGATCGCCGAGAGCCTGCTCAACCCGGTCATCGGCAAGAGCGTGGTCCTCTACATCAGGAAGCCATGATCTCCCGCGCGCAGGTCGTGCGGACGGCCGAGAGCATCGCCGCGATCCAGCAGGACGACGGCGGCGTTCCGTGGCCCGAGGGCCACGTCGACGCGTGGAACCACGTCGAGTGCCTGATGGCGATGTCCGTTGCGGGCCTGCGCGAGCCGGTACGCAGCGGCTACGCCTGGCTGGCCCGCCACCAGCGCCCCGACGGCTCCTGGCCGATGAAGCTGGTGGACGGCGTCGCAGCGGAGCGGGGCGGCGAGAGCAACCACGCCGCCTACGTCGCCGTGGGCCTCTGGCACCACCACGTCGTCACCGGCGACCGGGGCTTCACCGAGGAGCACTGGCCGATGGTCAAGGCGGCCCTCGACTACGTGGCGGGGCTGCAGACCGAGCGCGGCGAGATCGTCTGGGAGCGCGACGCCGAGGGCAGGGCCGCCTCGTACGCGCTGCTGACCGGCTGCTCCTCCATCCACCAGGGGCTGCGCTGCGGCGTACGGCTGGCCGAGCACCTGGGCGACCCCCAGCCGCACTGGGAGCTGGCCGCCGGCCGCCTGGCGCACGTGGTGGCGGCGCACCCTGAGGCGTTCGCCGACAAGAGCCGCTTCTCGATGGACTGGTACTACCCGGTGCTGGGCGGCGCCGTACGCGGGCGGCAGGCGCTGGAGCTGCTGGAGCGCGAGTGGGCCACGTTCGTGGTGCCGGGGCTCGGCATCCGGTGCGTGTCCGACCAGCCGTGGGTCACCGGGGCCGAGACGTGCGAGCTGGTGCTGGCGCTCGACGCGCTGGGCGACGGCGAGCGGGCCCGCGCGCTCTTCACCGACGTGCAGCACCTGCGGCACGAGGACGGCTCGTACTGGACGGGCTGGCAGTTCGCCAACCGCAAGCACTTCCCGCACGAGCGCTCCGGCTACACCGCCGCGGCGGCGGTGCTGGCGGCCGACGCGCTGCTCGGGCTGTCGCCGGGCGCCGGAATCTTCCGCGACGTGGACGGGACCGCGGTGTCGGATCCCGAGGTGTGCGGATGCGCTGCCGTACGCGGGGCCGAAGAAGGCCGCTGACCGGGGCACAAGCGCTTTTGCCGGTTCTTTAACGGGGAAATCCGGTGCGCCGCCGCCGAACGCCGCAATGGGGTTACTAGCTTCGTGTCTGGCCGTACGAGGCGTCTTCGGGGGAAGCGTGGGCGACACGGGCACAACTTCGTTCTTGGACCAGGTCAGGACCGAGCCGACAACCCTGCCGGCACTCTCGCGCCCGAAGGGGCTGCTGAGATGGCTGGCGAAGGACCCGCTGGAGTCCGATCTGAGCCGGCGCAGGTTCCGGCTCAGGGGCGGCGCTCCGCGTACGGTCTTCGGCAAGGCCGAGCAGTCGTACGTCTTCGGCTTCAACGCGGCGATCTCCCGCGAGGTCGAGAAGGTCGAGGAGATCCCGCAGGAGCAGCGGCCCTTCGGCTACGAGGGAGCCGCCGCCGCGTGCACTGTGCTCGACCTGCTCACATTGACTCGGGGCCGGCGCCTTCACGAGCTACTGGCCGGCCCCGCCCAGCATCACCGCCACGCCGCGTACGTCGGCGCCGGGCGCGGCTACGCACTGCTGCGGCTGCGCCCGGTGTGGGGCGCGCGGCGGGCGCACCCGCTGCTGCGCTGGCTGGCCGTGGACGGGTTCGGCTTCCAGTGGGGCCTGTCCAGGACCGACCGCATGGTGGGCGAGCGCATGATGCCCGACCTGCTGACCAGGGCGCACTGCGCGGTGTTCGACCAGGGGCTCGGGCGGCTGCTGTGGTATCACGACTGCGCCTCGCCCGACGACGTGGCGGCGCGCATCGCGAGCTACCCGCCCTCGCGCCGGGCCGACCTGTGGAGCGGGGTCGGGTTCGCGGCGACGTACACCGGCGGCGCCGAGGCCGACGAGCTGTGGTGGCTGACCGAGCACGCGGGGGGCGACGGGTTCCGCGCGTACCTGGCGCAGGGCTGCGCGTTCGCGGTCAGCGCGCGGCTGCGCTCGGGGCTGCTGCCGGACCACCTGGCGCAGGCCGTGCCGATCCTGGCGGGCGCCGAGCCCGACGAGGCGGCCGCGTGGACGGACGAGGCGCTCATCGCGCTCGGCCACGAGGCGCACACCCACGAGGACTTCCAGAAGTGGCAGTCGCGGATCCGCGGCGCCTGGACCCGCCGCCACCGCTACTGAGCGCTCAGACGCCGGGTGCGACGCGCTCCAGCACGCGCAGCGACCCGGTCACCGACACCTCTTTGAACGCGCCGGAGGCCAGCGCCCGCAGGTAGACCCGGTAGGGGGCCTGGCCCCCGTCGGCCGGGTCGGGGTAGATGTCGTGGAAGACGAGCGCGCCGCGCTCCATGACGTGGGGCGCCCAGCCCTCGTAGTCGCGGGTGACCGGCTCGTCGGAGTGGCCGCCGTCGATGAACAGCAGGCCGAGCGGGGTGCTCCAGAGCCGGGCCACCTGCTCGGAGCGCCCGACGACGGCGATCACCTCGTCCTCGAGCCCGGCCGCGGCGATCGTGGCGCGGAAGACCGGCAGTGAGTCCATCTTGCCGAAGCGCGGGTCGACCAGGCTCGGGTCGTGGTGCTCCCAGCCGGGCTGGATCTCCTCCGAGCCGCGGTGGTGATCGACGGTGACGACGACGGTGCCGGTCTGCCGGGCCGCCGCGCCGAGGTAGACGGCCGACTTGCCGCAGTAGGTGCCGATCTCGCCGATGGGGCCGAGCGAGCCGTAGCGGCGGGCCGCCTCATAGAGGGCCAGGCCCTCGTCGTCGGGCATGAATCCCTTGGCCTCGCGGGCCGCGCGCAGCAGCTCTGGCGGCATCGTCATAGCCCCTGACCCTAGCCGAACCGAACAACATTCCGCCGGGCTCTTGCCGGGCCGTTCTGGAACCTGTTCTACTTGGCACGTGAATCAGCGCGCTCGCATCGCGATGCCGGACGACGACGTCGCCGCGTTCCTCGAGAACTCCGGCAAACTGCAGCTGGCCACCATCAATCCTGACGGAACACCGCACCTGGTCACCATGTTCTACGGCCTCGACGAGGGCCGCATCGCGTTCTGGACGTACGCCAAGTCCCAGAAGGCCAGGAACCTCGCCCGCGACCCCCGCGTGAGCTGCCTCGTCGAGGCCGGCGAGAGCTACGACGAGCTGCGCGGCGTGCTCGTCTACGGCACCGCCACGCTCGTGGACGAGCGCGACCACGTCATGGCCGTCGGGCTCAAGGTCGCCCGCCGCACGACGCCGGGCGTCGCCGACGAGCTGCTGCTCCCGTACGTGGAGAAGACCGGGCTCAAGCGGGTTGCGTACGTCGTCGAGAGCACCAAAGTGGTCTCATGGGATCACAGGAGGCTCAGATGAAGGTGAAGGTCGACGAGCTGGTCTGCGAGGCCAACGCCGTGTGCATGGGGCTCGCGCCCGAGGTGTTCGAGGTGGACGACGACGACCGGCTCCACATCCTGCTCCCCGAGCCACCCCCCGAGTTGCGGGACCGCGTCCGCCACGCGGTCAGGTCCTGCCCGAAAGCAGCCCTGTTCATTGAGCCGTCCATCGAGGACTAGCCCCCCAGCACGAGGAGGAACCTCATGCGCGCCGCGATCCTGCACGCCGTAGGCACCGACAGCAAGCTCGACCTCCGCGACGACGTCACCCTGGCCCCCGTCGGGCCGACCGACGTGCGCGTCAGGATCCGGGCCACCGGCGTGTGCCACTCGGACCTGTCGGCCATGTCCGGCGTGCTGCCGCAACCGGTGCCGCTCATCCCGGGCCACGAGGGCGCGGGCGAGGTGGTCGAGGTGGGCGAGCACGTCAGCACCGTCAAACCGGGCGACCACGTGGTCATCAGCTGGCGCCCGGCGTGCGGCGAGTGCGACCTGTGCGTGGGCGGGCAGCCGTACCTGTGCATGAAGTACGTGATCGAGTCCTTCAGCAAGGGCAACTTCCGCTTCGGCGGCGACGGGGCGACGGCGTTCGGCATGGCCGGCTGCGGCACCTGGGCGGAGGAGGTGATCGTGCCCTGGCAGGGCGCGATCAAGATCGACGAGGACGTGCCGTGGGAGGCCGCGGCGCTGATCGGCTGCGGCATCACGACCGGCGTCGGCGCCGCGATCAACACCGCGAAGGTGCGGCCGGGCTCGACGGTCGTGGTGATCGGCTGCGGCGGCGTCGGCCTGTCGGTCATCCAGGGCGCCCGCGTCTCCGGCGCCAGGACGATCCTGGCCGTCGACCCGCTGGTGTCCAAGCACGAGCTGGCCAGGAAGGTCGGCGCCACCCACACCGCCACCCCCGAGCAGGTGCCTGAGTCGCTCAGCGAGCTCACCGGCGGCGCGGGCTTCGACTACGGCTTCGAGGTGGTCGGCAAGTCCGCCACGATCCAGAGCGCGTGGCAGCTCACCCGCGCGGGCGGCGACGTGATCGTGGTCGGGGCGGGCGCGATGGACGACATGGTGTCGATCTCGGCGTTCAGCCTGCTGTTCGACGGCAAGAACCTGCTGTCCAGCCTGTACGGCGAGGCCGACGTGCGGCACGACTTCCCGTACTTCGCCAAGCTCTACAAGGCCGGCCTGCTCGACCTCGAGTCGATGATCAGCTCCCGTATCCGGCTCGGCGACCTCAACGAGGCCGTCGAGGCGCTGCGCGGCGGCGAGGTGCTGCGGCAGATCGTCGTCATGGACTGAGACCCCGCCACATGGGCACGACATACGCCGGCCGGCGCCCCTCCCAGAGGAAGGGAGGCGCCGGCCGGTTCGGTCCCCCGCCGCTCAGGTGGTGGAGAAGGCGGCGTCGAAGGCCGTGGTGGGCGGGGTGATGGCGTTGAGCCTGCGGATGTAGCCCAGCGCCTCCTTGGCCCCGTCGAGCCGGTCCATGCCCGCGTCCTCCCACTCGACCGAGATCGGCCCCTCGTAGCCGATCGCGTTGAGTGCGCGGAAGCAGTCCTCCCACGGCACGTCGCCGCGGCCGGTCGAGACGAAGTCCCAGCCCCTGCGCATGTCGGCCCACGGCAGGTGCGACGACAGGCGGCCCTTGCGGCCGTCGCCGACGCGGAGCCGGGTGTCCTTGCAGTCGACGTGGTAGATGCGGTCCTTGAAGTCGAGGATGAACCCGACCGGGTCGATGTCCTGCCACACCATGTGCGAGGGGTCCCAGTTGAGGCCGAACGCCGGCCGGTGGCCGATGGCCTCGAGGGTGCGCACGGTGGTGTGGTAGTCGTAGGCGATCTCGCTCGGGTGCACCTCGTGGGCGAAGCGCACGCCGACCTCGTCGAAGACGTCGAGGATCGGGTTCCAGCGGTCGGCGAAGTCCTGGTAGCCCGCGTCCACCATCGAGGCGGGCACCGGCGGGAACATCGCGACCGTGTGCCAGATCGACGAGCCGGTGAAGCCCACCACGGTGTCCACGCCGAGCGCCGCCGCGGCGCGCGCGGTGTTCTTCAGCTCCTCCGCCGCCGCCTGGCGCACCGATTCGGGGTCGCCGTTGCCCCAGATGCGGGCGGGCAGGATCGCCTTGTGCCGCTCGTCGATCGGGTGGTCACAGACGGCCTGGCCCACCAGGTGGTTGGAGATCGTCCACACCTTCAGGCCGTGCTTGTCGAGCTGGGCTCGCTTCTGCTCCACGTACGAGGGGTCGGACACCGCCTGCGCCACGTCGAAGTGGTCGCCCGAGCAGGCGATCTCCAGGCCGTCGTAGCCCCACTCGGCGGCCAGCCTGCACACCTCCTCGAAGGGCAGGTCGGCCCACTGTCCGGTGAACAGCGTGACTGGTCTCATCAATCCTCCACGTTCGTGTAGCGGCTGCCGTCAGCCGCGCTGCGCTCGACCGCCTCCAGCACCCGCTGCACCCGTAGCCCGTCGGCGAACGAGGGCGTCGGGTCGGCGCCGGTGGCGACCGCCTCCAGGAAGTCCCTGACCTCGTGGGTGAAAGTGTGCTCATAGCCGAGGCCGTGGCCGGGCGGCCACCAGGCGCCGACGTACGGGTGGTCGGGCTCGGTGACCAGGATGCGCTCGAACCCGCCGCCGCCGGCGCTGAACCACAGCTCGTTCATCGACTCGAAGTCGAACGCGAGGCTGCCGAGCGAGCCGTTGATCTCGATGCGCATCGCGTTCTTGCGCCCGTTGGCGAAGCGGGTGGCCTCGAAGGAGGCCAGCGCGCCGCCGGACATCCGCCCGATGAACAGGGCGGCGTCGTCCACCGTGACCTCGCCCCTGGCCGACGAGCCGGTGGCGCCGAGCCCGGCCGACTCGGTGGCGAGCGGACGCTCCTTGATGAACGTCTCCGTCAGCGCGGAGACGCCCACGAGGTTCTGGCCGGTGATGAACTGGGCGGCGTCCACGATGTGGGCGCCGATGTCGCCCAGCGCGCCCGAGCCGGCCTTGTCCTTCTGCAGCCGCCAGACCAGCGGGAACTCCGGGTCGACGATCCAGTCCTGCAGATAGACGGCGCGGACGTGCCGGATCTCGCCGATGCGTCCCTCTTCGACGTAGCGGCGGGCGAGCGCGACCGCGGGCACCCGCCGGTAGTTGAAGGCCACCATGCTCTTGCCCGGCGCCGTGGCGGCCGCCGCCGCCATGGCCTCGGCCTCGGCGACGGTGTTGGCCAGCGGCTTCTCGCAGATCACGTGCTTGCCTGCGGCCAGCGCGGCGATGGCGATCTCGGCGTGCGAGTCGCCCGGCGTGCAGATGTCCACGATCTGCACGTCGTCACGCTTGATGACCTCTCTCCAGTCGGTCTCGGCGTCGGCCCAGCCGAGCTGCGCCGCGGCCGCCGCGGTGCGTTCCTTCGACCGGCCCGCGAGCACCGCCATGCGCGGCGCCAGCGGCAGGTCGAAGAACGCTCCGACACTGCGCCAGGCCTGGGAGTGGACACGGCCCATGAAGGCGTAGCCGATCATGCCCACGCCGATGGTGGTTCTGTCTGACATGCAACCCCCGATCAGGATCAGGATTCGAAGCCGAGCGCCAGGTACTTCTCGACGTTCTCCTTGGTGATGGTCTCGGACGCGAGCGTGATGGACTGGGGAACCTGGTTCTCCACCAGATCACTCATGCCCTTCCCCTGTGCTATCAGACGCGCCAGCTTGATCGCCGAGGAGGCCATGGTCGGGCTGTAGGTGACCGTCGCCTGCAGCACGGACGAGCCCGACTGGATCTCCCGCATCGCGTTCAGCGAGCCGGCGCCGCCGACCATGATGAACTCGTCGCGGCCGGCCTCCTTGATCGCGGCCAGCACGCCGACGCCCTGGTCGTCGTCGTGGTTCCACATCGCGTCGATCTTCTTGTGCGCCTGCAGCAGCGAGGTGGCGACCTCGTTGCCGGTCTCGACCGTGAACTGCGCGTCCTGCTTGGCCGTGACGCTGAACCCGTACGTCTTCAGCGCGTCCTCGAAGCCCTTGGTGCGGTCCTGGGTGAGCGGCAGCGTGGCGATGCCCTGGATCTCGACGATCACCGGGTTCGACACGCCCTTGTCCTTGAGCTGCTTGCCGATGAAGTGGCCGGCCGCGACGCCCATGCCGTAGTTGTCGCCGCCGACCCACGTCCGGTAGGCCAGCTTGTCGGGGAAGATGCGGTCGAGGTTGACGACCGGGATGCCCGCCTCGGTGGCCTGCAGCGCGACCTGGTTGAGCTGCTGGCCGTCGTTGGGCAGGATCACCAGCGCGTTCACCTTGGCGGCGATCAGCGACTCCACGGCGGAGATCTGCTGGTTGATGTCGTTGGTCGGCTCGACCGGCTTGAACTCGATGTCCGAATACTGCTTCGCGGTCGCCTCGGCGTTCTTGGCGATGGCGGCGATCCAGCCGTGGTCGGCCGCCGGAGCGGAGAAGCCGATCACCACCTTCTCGCCCGGCTGGTCGTTGCCGCCGGTGGCAGCGGGGGCCGGCTGGGGCGCCGCGCTGCTCGGCGCCGCAGCGGGCTCGTTGCTGGTGCAGCCCGCCGCCAACAGCACGGCTCCGCCGACGAGGAATCCCCTGCGCGCGACGTTGTCACTCATGGTGCTCTCTCCTTCAGGTTCCGCCGCTGGAGAAGGACGGCGACGACGATGATCAGGCCCTTGGCGATCAGCTGGTCGCTGGTGTTGAGGCCGTTGAGGATGAAGAGGTTGGTGATCAGGGTGAAGATCAGCAGGCCCAGGATCGAGCCGATGATCGTGCCCCGGCCACCCGTGAGCAGCGTGCCGCCGATGATGACGGCCGCGATGGCGTCCAGCTCGTACAGGTCGCCGTGGGTGGACGAGCCCGTCGTCGTACGCGCCATGATGAGGATCGCGGCGATGCCGCAGCACAGCCCCGACAGGGCGTACAGCAGCATCGTGTGCCTGCGTACGTCGATGCCGGCCAGGCGGGCGGCCTCGGGGTTGCCGCCCACCGCGTACGTGCGCCGCCCGAAGGTCGTGCGGTTGAGCAGGATCCAGCCCAGCACCACGACCAGCGCGAAGATGTAGACCAGCAGCGGCATGCCGAGCAGCCGGGTGGTCGACAGGTCCACGATGGCCGTGTTGTCGGCCTGGATGAGCTGCGTCTTGCGGTCGGACATGCGCTGGGCGAGCCCGCGGGCGGCCACCAGCATGGCCAGCGTCGCGATGAACGGCACCAGCCGCCCGTACGCGATGAGCCATCCGTTGACCAGCCCGGCCCCGGTACCGACGAGGATGGCGCAGATCGCCATCACCACCGGCCCGTACGACTGGGTGGCCAGCGTGGTCGCCCACACGCTGGCCAGCGCCATGACCGCGCCCACCGACAGGTCGATGCCCCCGCCGATGATGACGAACGTGGCACCGACCGTGATGACGCCGATCGTGGCGGCCAGTGACAGGATGCTGACCAGGTTGGAGGCGGTCGCGAAGTTCTCGTATCTGGTGACCAGGCCGACGACCACCAGCAGCGCGAGCGCGCCGATCAGCCCGAGGTGGCGCATCTCGCTCACCCCGCGGATCGACGGCAGCGCCGGCAGGCTCGCCTTCCCGGCACGCCGGTCTGTTGCGGGCTCGCTCATCACGCCGCCCTCCCATTCATGATCATGTCCAGTACGCGATGCTCGTCCAGCTCGGCCGCCTCCCCTTCGTGGATGACCTGGCCCTCGCGCAGCACCAGCACCCGGTCGGAGAGCCCGAGCACCTCGGGCACCTCGCTGGAGACCAGCAGCACCCCGATGCCCTGCTCGGCGAGGTCGCGGATGACCGCGTACAGCTCGGCCCTGGCGCCCACGTCCACGCCTCTGGTCGGTTCGTCGAGCAGGAGCAGCTTGCGGCCGCCGAGCAGCCAGCGGGCCAGCACGGCCTTCTGCTGGTTGCCGCCCGACAAGGTCCTGATCGGGCGTTCGGGGTCGGGTGGCCGGATGTCGAGCATCTCCGACAGGCGGCGGGCCTCGGCGCGCTCCCGTTTCCTGTCCAGCCAGCCGAACTTCGCGAAGCCCGGCAGGGTGCCCAGCGTGATGTTCGCGGTGACGCTCTGGTCGAGGAGCAGGGCCTGGGCCTTGCGCTCCTCGGGGGCGAGCCCCATGCCGCGCCGTACGGTGCCGACCACGCCGCGCCGCGTCCGGCGGCCGTCCAGCAGGACGCGGCCGGTGGCGTGGCGGGCGCCGTAGACGGCTTCGAGAATCTCCGAGCGGCCCGATCCGACGAGCCCGGCGAGGCCGACGATCTCGCCCGCCCGCACCGAGAACGACACGCCGGAGAAGACGCCCGGCGAGGCCAGGTTCTCCACCCTGAGCACCTCCTCCCCCGGTTCGCGGCCGGCCCTGGGCGGGAAGACGTACTCGACGTTGCGGCCGGTCATCAGGGAGACGATCTCGTTGGTCGGCGTGTCGCGGGCGGACAGGCCGACCGCGACCGTGCGGCCGTCCTTGAGCACCGTCACCCGGTCGCCGATCTCGCGGATCTCCTCCAGGCGGTGGGAGATGTAGACCACGGCGACGCCCTGGGCGGTCAGCTCGCGGATGATGCGGAAGAGGTTGTTCACCTCGTCGTGGGCGAGCGCGGCCGACGGCTCGTCCATGATGATGAGGCGGGCGTCGTGGGAGAGCGCGCGGGCCATCGAGACGACCTGCTTGGCGGCCGGCGACAGCCGCCCGACCTCCGCCGACGGGCGGATCTCCGCGTGGCCGAGGCGTTCCAGCACGGCCGTGGCGGCGCGGCGGCCCGCCGCCCTGTTGACGAAGCCCAGGCGGGCGTGCTCGTGGCCGAGGAAGATGTTCTCGGCCACGGTGAGCCCGTCGACCAGGTCGAGCTCCTGGTAGATGGTGGCGAAACCGAGCCTGATGGCGTCGATCGGGCTGCCGGGGCGCACTTCCGCGCCGTTGAAGCTGATGGTGCCCTCGTCCGGCTGGTGCACCCCGGCCAGTACTTTGATCAGGGTGGACTTGCCGGCGCCGTTCTGGCCGAGCAGGCAGTGCACCTCGCCCGCCCGTACGTCCAGATCGACCCCGTCGAGCGCGCGCACGCCGGGGAACTGCTTGACGATGCCCTTCATGACCAGCATCGGGGAGTCCCTTTCAGGCGTTGACGATGCGGTTGATGTTGTCCGGTGACAGGTAGTGCTCTATCGCGAGGATTCCGGCGCCCAGTGCGGCGGCGTTGCTCCCCGTACGACTCGGCGTGATCGACAGATGGTGGGTGGCCAGCGGCAGCGACCGGCGGTAGACGGTCTCCCTGATGCCGGCCACCAAGTGCTCGTGCACCCGCGACAGTGCGCCGCCGATGACGATGACCTCGGGGTTGAAGAAGTTGACCAGGCTGGCCAGCACCTCGCCGATGAGGCGGCCGGCCTCCCTGACCAGGCGCAGCGCCTGGGTGTTGCCGGACTGCACGAGCGCCACCACGTCGCCGCCCGACTCGGCGGGCAGGCCGAGCTCGCTCAGGCGGCGCGCGATGGCGGCGCCGCCTGCCACGGCCTCCAGGCAGGCGCTGTTGCCGCACCGGCAGCCGGCGTCGTCGTGGCCGCTGACCCTGATGTGGCCGATGTCGCCGGCCGAGCCCTGGGCGCCCCTGTGCAGCCGGCCGGCGGCCATGATGCCGCAGCCGATGCCGGTGCCGACCTTGACGAACAGCAGGTGGCGGGTGTCGGGGAAGGCGTTGCGGTGCTCGCCCAGCGCCATCACGTTGACGTCGTTGTCCACCAGGACCTCGACGCCGTCGAAGTACTCGGGGATGGGGTAGTCGTTCCAGCCGGGCATGATCGGCGGGTTGTTGGGCCGGCCGGTGGCGAACTCGACCGGGCCTGGCACGCCTATCCCGAGCGCGCGCAGTGCGCTGCGGGGCCGGCTCGCCTGGTCGAGCAGGTGGTCGAGGCGCTGGTCCACGTGGGCGAGCACGCTTTCAGGGCCGTCGCCGATGAGCAGGCCGTCCTCGCACTCGGCGAGCACGTTGCCCGAGATGTCCATGAGCGCGACCCGGCAGTGGGTGGCGCCCAGATCCACGCCGGCGAAGGCGTGGTCCTCGGTGTGCAGGCGCAGCTGGCGCGGCGGCCGGCCACCGGTGGACTCGCCGCTCTCGGTCTCCTCGATCAGGCCGCGCTCGATCAGGGCGTCGACACGCTGGGAGATGGTGGATCTGGCCAGGCCGGTGAGCCTCGCCAGATCGGAACGGGTCGTCGCCGAGCCCGCGCTGATGAGCGTCAGCACGTCGCCGGCGGAACCCGGCTGGGGGGTCATGCCGCGACAATAAGATCACCGATGCGGCAAATCAAGAGCCTTAATCGACCAAACTCGCCTAACTTCCGCCGAAGATCGAACAAAGACCTGTTTGTGCTCAAAATTCCACCGTTCCGACACAAAGGCCCTGTCATCGCGCGCACGACGACAGGGCCCCCGAGAAAAAGCGGACGTGCTAGAGCATGGCCTTCATGGAGTCGCCCGCGGTCAGCACGTACGGCTGCTCGGCCATCACCGACTCCCAGTTGCCGGCGATCACCTCGGGCGTGACGTCGTCGGTCTTGAAGCCGGGGCCCTCAGCCACGAACACCCGCGCCACCCTGCCGCCCCCGACCGTGAACACCTCGCCGCTCGTCTCGCACGACTCGTGCACGAGGTAGGCGACCAGGGCGCTGACCCGCTCGGGGGTGAACTTGGCCTCGAACTCGGCCGGCAGCAGCGCCTCCGTCATGCGGGTCCAGGCGATGGGCGCGATGGCGTTGGCCCTGATGCCGTTGCGCGCGCCCTCGATGCCGATCGTCTTGGTCAGGCCGACCAGGCCCATCTTGGCGGTGGAGTAGTTGGCCTGGCCGAAGTTGCCGAACAGGCCGGCCGGGCTCGAGGTGTTGACGACGCGGCCGTAACCGGCGGCCTTCATCAGCGGGTACGCGGCCTGGCTGACGAGGTAGGAGCCGCGTACGTGCACGGCCAGCACCTGGTCGAAGTCCTCGACGGTCATCTTGCCGAACGACCTGTCACGCAGGATGCCCGCGTTGTTGACGACGATGTCCACCTTGCCGAAGGCGTCGACGGCGGTCTGGACGATGGCCCTGGCGCCTTCGGGGGTCGCGACGTTGTCGGTGCTGGCCACGGCCTGGCCGCCGTTCTTGACGATGAGGTCGGCGACCTCGGCGGCGGGGCCGGCGGACGCGCCGGTGCCGTCGAGCGCGCCGCCGAGGTCGTTGACGACGACCTTGGCCCCCCGCTCGGCCAGCAGGAGCGCGTGCGACCTGCCGAGGCCGTGCCCGGCCCCCGTGATGATCGCGACCCTGTCATCGAACCGAAGCATCGAACCTCCCAGGCAGGAGAACAACATTCTAGTACGCCTACGATAACCGGCTCAGGGCGCGCGCCACAGGTCCGGCTCGCCCGGCTCCCTGACCACTCTCCCCTTGGCCTCCAGCCACGCCAGGTGCGCCAGCGTCTCGTTGTTGGCCGAGCGCCGCATGAACGGCGGGATCGTCTCCCAGGGCCGCGACCAGGTGAGCCGGGTGGCGACGTCCCAGCAGGCCGCCGCGCCGCCCTCGGCCAGCACCTGCTCGATCTCGGCCAGCCGGGCGTCGTGGTGCGCCATCGCGGTGTCCACCCGCTCGGCCAGCTCCAGGAAGCGGTACTCGTGCGCGGGCAGCACCTCGTCCACCTCCAGCTTGCGCACGGCGGCCAGCGCGTCGAGGTAGTCGGCCAGCGGGTTCGGCCCCGACTGCGGGTGCACGGCCACGATGGGCGTGATCTTGGCGAGCACGTGGTCGCCGGAGAACAGCACCCGCCGCTCCGGCGAGACGAAGCACAGGTGGCCGGGCGAGTGCCCCGGCGTCCAGACGGCGCGCAGGTCCCAGCCGGGCAGCTTCATGTCGTCGCCGTCCTCGACCAGGCGGTCCGGCTTGGCCATCGTGACCACGTGCCTGATCATCATGGAGGCGCCGGCCAGCTCGTCCAGGGTCAGGTCGGGCACGCCGCAGCGGCGCAGCAGCGCGCGCTCGCGCTCCACCAAGGAGTCGATGAGCGCGTCGTCGTAGCGCTCGCGGATGAGGCGGGCGTCGGCCGGGTGCAGCGCGATCCAGGCGCCCGACGCCTCGCGGACCCGCCCGGCCAGGCCGTAGTGGTCGGGGTGGATGTGGGTGACGAGCACGCCCTTGACGTCGGTGATCGCGTATCCGGCCACGCCCAGGCCGGCCGCGAGCGCGTCGTACGCCTCGTCGGTGTTCCAGCCGGCGTCGATGATCGCCACGCCGTCGGGCAGCTCGAGTGCGTAGACCAGCACGTACCGGAGGGGGTTGATCGGGATCGGGACCGGGATGGACCACAAACCGGGACGTACGCGCTCGACGCCGGGGACGGCCCCGCCGAGCCACGCCTCCCGCTGTGCCACGTTCGCAGGGGTCACCATGAATTTCGCCACGTGCCGAATATAGTTCTGTAGCAGAATCGTGTTCTACTAGGGGTCATGAAGCTGAGCCGCGAGATCTCGAATGATGGCCGCTTCGTCCGCCAGCCGAACCGTTTCACGGATCGGCTCGGCCCGCCCGAGCCCGGCCGCTACCGCCTCTACGCCTCCTACGCCTGCCCGTGGGCCCAGCGCGTGCTCATCGTCCGCAAGCTGCTCGGCCTCGAAGAGCTGCTCGACGTCGCGATCACCGACCCCATCCGCGACGAGAAGGGCTGGCGGGTGCCCGGCGGCGACCCCGAGTACCTGTCGGAGCTCTACCACGCCACCGACCCCGGCTACGTGGGCCGCTACACCGTCCCGTGCATCTGGGACACCCAGGACGAGCGCATCGTCACCAACGACTTCCCCCAGATCACCCTCGATCTGGAGACGTCATGGGGCACCTCGCCCAACCTCTATCCCGAGCGCCTGCGCCCCGACGTCGACATCATGAACGACCGCCTCTATCACGGCCTGAACAACGCGGTCTACGAGGCGGGCTTCTCCCGTGACCAGCAGGTGTACGAGGAGGCGGTGGCCCGCGTCTTCACCACCCTCGACTTCCTGGAGGTGCGCCTGGCGGAGTCGGAGTTCCTCTTCGACACCCTCACCGACAGCGACGTGCGCCTCTACACCACGCTGGCGCGCTTCGACACGGTCTACCACACGCACTTCAAGTGCTCCGTCCGGCGACTGGTGGACTATCCGGCGCTGTGGGCGTACGCCAGGCGCCTCTATGCCATCCCGGCCTTCCACGAGACCACCGACTTCGACCAGATCAAGCGTCATTACTACCTCACCCAGACCGCCATCAACCCGAGCCGGATCGTGCCGGTAGGGCCTGAGCTGGACTGGAGCCTCTAGCGCCGCCGGCCGGCATCCGGACGAACAGCAGCGTCGAGGCCAGCAGCACCACGACCACGACCCCCCAGGCCGTGGCCAGGCCCGCCTGGGCGGCCAGCGCGCCGAGCGCCAGGTTCGCCGCCGCGCCGCCGCCCTGCAGGGCCAGCGAGGACGTCGAGGTCACGGTGGTGCGGTCGGCCGCGGTGACCGCCTTGTGCGTCAGCTCCAGGCAGAGCACCGAGGCGATCGCGAGGCCGACGAACAGCACGACGTAGGCGAGGCCCGCGCTCGCCGTGCCCGCCGGGCCGTCCAGCTCCGCCGTGGCGGCCAGCGCGGCGACGGCCAGGGCGCTCAGCACCGTCCCCGTGATCGCTCCCCGCGCCGAGCTCCCGGTGAGCCGGGCCGCGCGGGGCGCGAGCGCGCTGCCCGCCGCGCTGCCGGCGAACCCGAGCGCCGCGACCACCGCGTAGAACAGGCTGCCCCGCTCGGCCGTGCCGGCCAGCTCGGCCAGCCGGCCCGGCGTGAGCAGCTCGACACTCGTCAGCATGACGCCCGAGACCGCGGCGGCGCCCATCATGCGGCGCAGCACCGGCCCGCCCGCCGCCAGCCTGACGCCGGAGACGATCGTGGCGGGCACCTCGCGCAGCACGTCCGCGAACGTCCTGCGGCCGTGCGCCGGCTCGGGCAGCGTGAACAGCACCACGACCAGCAGCACCGCAGCAGCCACCGCGCCCGCCAGCGGGGGCGCGGCCAGCGGGAACATCAGCGAAGGCGGCACCAGCAGCGGCAGGCAGCCGCCGGCCAGCACGCCCGCGCACAAGGCCACGGACTCCATCACCGCGCCCTTGGCCAGGCCCGGCTTGAGGTCGGCGTCGTGGCCCTCGACGGCGTGCAGCGTGTCGACGTACCAGGAGGTGGCGGGGCCGCTGGACAGCGCCCTGGCCACGCCCTTGAGCACGCCGCTCACCAGGAACATCCAGAACGTCGTTGACACGCTGAGCATCGCGAGCGAGACCACCGTGAAGGCGGCCGACGCGGCCAGCACCACCCGGCGCCCCACGACGTCGGACAGCCCGCCGGTGGGCAGCTCCAGGCTAAGGGTGACGATCGAGAACACGGTGGTGACCAGCCCGATCTGGGCCAGGCCGAGCCCCCGTTCGCTCATCAGCAGCACCATGCCGGCCACCATCAGCCCCATGGGAAGCCAGGTCAGGAAATTGACCAGCATGTAGCGACGCAGTGCCGATCGTGCGGTCATGACTCGTCCCTCCGCTTCTGGGGAAAGCCCCCCACGAAAACGTGGACCGGCTGCACGCCGGGGGCGCTCTCGTGGCGGGCGGCGAGCTCGTTCAGCAGGTCCTGGGACCGCCTCAGGAACTCCGTCAGCGCCGCAGGGGGCAGCTCGAAGAGGTGGTCGTCGATGCCGGCCGCCTCGACCCACTCCGGCGACCAGGCGTCCTCGTCGAAGCCCAGCACCGCCTCGGCCAGCACCTCGGCCTGCCGCGTCCTGATGACCTCGACCGCCTCGCGCCCGCCCGGCACCTCGACCATCTCGCGGCTGTTCCACGAGGTGTAGCGGTGGCGGGCGCGCCAGCGGCGCTCGCGGCCGTCGCGGCCTTCCGTGTCCTCCTCGATGAAGCCGTACTTGAACAGCTCGCGCAGGTGGTAGCTGGTCGAGCCCGAGCTCTCGCCGGTCCTGCGGCCGAGCTCGCTGGCCGTGGCGGGGCCTTCCGAGCGCAGCAGGCCGAGCAGTCGGCCGCGCAGCGGGTGCGCGACCACCTTGAGCGCCTGCGGGTCACTGATCTTGTACCGGTCCTCCATGTCCCTGACGATAGACCGCAAAGACCTTTTTGCAAAGGGATTTTTGCGGTTTTCCCGGCTCCTAGACTGTGGGGATGCTCGACGACATCTGGGTTGACGACTCCGTCTTCGCACTGCGCCCCGACTTCGCGGTGCTGGTCATGACCGCACACGGCCTGCGCAACGGGCCCACCGACGACCGGTCGCGCGCCTGGCTGAAGGCGGCCGGCGAAGAGGAGATCCAGACCGCCAAGATCGACGCCTGGAAAGAGGCCTACCGCGCGTTCGGCGCCAAGCCGCAGCGCACCCGCCCCTCGGTCGACGCGCTCACCCGGCGCATGCCGCTGCCGGAGATCAACCAGGCGGTCGACGCGTACAACTCGGTGAGCGTCAGGCACGCGCTGCCCATCGGCGGCGAGGACCTCGACCGCTACGTCGGCCCCGCGCGGCTCGTACGGGCCGCCGGCGACGAGCCGTCGGAGGAGGCGCTCGGTCAGCCCGAGCCAGGCGAGGTCATCTGGCGCGACGACGAGGGCGTCACCTGCCGCCGCTGGAACTGGCGCCAGGTCGTGCGCACCCGGCTCACCGAGGACACCACCAACGCGATCTTCCTGCTCGAACGCCTAGAGCCGATGTCGCTGGAGGAGCTGGAGCAGGCCGGCGACGAGCTCGCCGCGCTCCTCGCGGAGCTGTCGCCTGACGTGCGCATCGCCCGCAGACTGCTGACCTCGGGGAAATAAACCTCCCCCACAGGTGTTGATACCAAAGAGTAATAAAGGCTGCACCACCCGGATTGACTAGGGGGGCGTGACGTCTTTGCACGGTCCTGGGACGATCGTTCGAGGCGGCACGCCCTCTTGGGCGCGCAGTGCCGGTCCGGGCGAGTAGCCTTGGACAGGTTCTCTAACATCAACGCCGATCTGCGGAAGAGGGCGATTTCCGCCGTGTCGTCTGAGTCGTCGCGGACAAACCCGCTGGCAAGCTTTGGTCAGAACGAATGGCTTGTCGACGAGCTGTACCAGAAGTACCTCCAAGATCCAGAGTCGGTCGACAAGGCCTGGTGGAACTTCTTCGCTGACTACAACCCTGATTACGGACCGGGCCGATCCCCGGTCAGGGAGGCGGCGAACGGCACTGTGACCGCGCCCGCGCCTCCCAAGGCGCCGCCGAAGGCGCCACCCGCGGCTCCGGCCGCGGCTGACAAGCCGAAGCAGCCCGCCACCCCGGTGCCCAAGGGCGCCGAGGAGGTCAAGCTGCGCGGTGCGGCGGCCCGCACGGCCGCCAACATGGACCTGTCGCTGTCGGTGCCGACCGCGACCAGCGTCCGTGCCATCCCGGCCAAGCTGCTCATCGACAACCGCATCGTGATCAACAATCACCTCAAGCGGGGCCGCGGCGGCAAGGTCTCCTTCACGCACCTGATCGGGTTCGCGATCGTCAAGGCGCTGAAGGCCATGCCGGAGATGAACTACTCCTACGCGGAGATCGACGGCAAGCCCACGCTGGTCAAGCCCGAGCACGTCGGCTTCGGCCTGGCCATCGACGTCCAGAAGAGCAACGGCGACCGCCAGCTCCTCGTGCCCTCGATCAAGGGCGCCGAGGAGATGGACTTCCGCCAGTTCTGGATGGCCTACGAAGAGGTCGTACGCAAGGCGCGGGCCGGCAAGCTCGGCGTCGACGACTTCTCCGGCACCACGATCTCGCTGACCAACCCCGGCACCATCGGCACCGTCCACTCCGTGCCGCGCCTGATGCCCGGCCAGGGCACCATCATCGGCGTCGGCGCCATGGAATACCCGGCCGAATACCAGGGCGCGTCGCCCGACACGCTGTCGCGCCTGGCCGTCTCCAAGGTCATGACGCTGACCAGCACCTACGACCACCGGATCATCCAGGGCGCCCAGTCGGGCGACTTCCTGCGCCAGATCCACCGGTTGCTGCTCGGCGAGGACGGCTTCTACGACGAGATCTTCGAGGCGCTGCGGATCCCGTACGAGCCGGTCCGCTGGGTCCAGGACATCTCGGCCTCCCACGACGACGACGTGGCCAAGTCCGCCCGCGTGATCGAGCTGATCCACGCCTACCGCGTGCGCGGCCACCTCATGGCCGAGACCGACCCGCTGGAGTACAAGCAGCGCAAGCACCCCGACCTCGACATCCAGAGCCACGGCCTGACGCTGTGGGACCTCGAGCGCGAGTTCGCCACCGGCGGTTTCGGCGGCCGCCCGCTGATGAAGCTGCGCGAGATCCTGGGCGTGCTGCGCGACTCCTACTGCCGCACGGTCGGCATCGAGTACATGCACATCCAGAACCCCGAGGAGCGGGCCTGGATCCAGGCGCGGGTGGAGAAGCCGCACAAGTCGCCCGAGCGCGACGAGCAGCTCAACATCCTGTCGCGGCTCAACACCGCCGAGGCGTTCGAGACGTTCCTGCAGACGAAGTTCGTCGGCCAGAAGCGCTTCTCGCTGGAGGGCGGCGAGTCCCTCATCCCGCTGCTCGACTCGGTGATCAGCGACGCCGCCGACGAGGACCTCGACGAGGTCGTCATCGGCATGGCCCACCGCGGCCGGCTCAACGTGCTGGCCAACATCGTCGGCAAGTCCTACGCGCAGATCTTCGGCGAGTTCGAGGGCAACATCGACCCCCGCACCGCCCACGGCTCCGGCGACGTGAAGTACCACCTGGGCGCCACCGGCACGTTCACCGCGCCGAGCGGCAAGACGATCACCGCGTCCGTGGTCGCCAACCCCTCCCACCTGGAGGCGGTCGACCCGGTGCTGGAGGGCGTCGTCCGCGCCAAGCAGGACCTTCTCGAACGCGGCGAGGAGGGCTTCACCGTCCTTCCCGTCCTCGTCCACGGCGACGCGGCCTTCGCCGGCCAGGGCGTGGTGGCCGAGACGCTCAACCTGTCGCAGCTGCGCGGCTACCGCACCGGCGGCACCGTGCACGTCGTGGTCAACAACCAGGTCGGCTTCACCACCTCGCCCGCCTCGTCCCGCTCGTCGGTCTACGCGACCGACGTCGCGCGGATGATCCAGGCGCCGATCTTCCACGTCAACGGCGACGACCCCGAGGCCGTCGTGCGGGTGGGCCAGCTGGCCTACGAATACCGCCAGGCGTTCCGCAAGGACGTCGTCATCGACCTCATCTGCTACCGCCGCCGCGGCCACAACGAGGGCGACAACCCCGCCTTCACCCAGCCGCTGATGTACGACCTCATCGACGCCAAGCGCTCGACCCGCAAGCTCTACACCGAGGCCCTGATCGGCCGCGGCGACATCACGGTCGAAGAGGCCGAGCAGGCGCTGCGCGACTACCAGGCCAAGCTGGAGCAGGCGTTCACCGAGGTCCGCGAGGCGGCGAAGAAGCCCAAGGAGGCGGCCGCCATGCGGGTGCCGCCGACCGAGGTCGTCAAGTGGTCCCACGCCGACACCCCGACCGCGATCAGCGACGAGACGCTCAAGCGCATCGTCGACACCCAGCTCAGCCTGCCCGAGGGCTTCACGCCGCATCCGCGTCTCGCGCCGGTGCTGCAGCGCCGCGGCCAGATGGTCGAGCAGGACTCGATCGACTGGGCGATGGGCGAGACGCTGGCCTTCGGCTCGCTGCTGATCGACGGCCACCCGGTGCGCCTGGTCGGCCAGGACTCCAGGCGCGGCACGTTCACCCAGCGCCACGCCGTCCTCGTCGACCGCATGACCGGCGCCGACCACACGCCGCTCAAGACCTTCAACCAGGGCACCACGAAGTTCTACGTCTACGACTCGCTGCTCAGCGAGTTCGCGGCGCTCGGCTTCGAATACGGCTACAGCGTGGTCAGGCCCGACGCCCTGGTCTGCTGGGAGGCGCAGTTCGGCGATTTCGTCAACGGCGCCCAGACGATCATCGACGAGTTCATCTCGTCGGGCGAGCAGAAGTGGGGCCAGAGGTCCTCGGTCGTGCTGCTGCTGCCGCACGGCTACGAGGGCCAGGGCCCCGACCACTCCTCGGCCCGCATCGAGCGCTTCCTCCAGGTGTGCGCGCTCGACAACATGACCGTCGCCCAGCCCACCACGCCGGCCAACTACTTCCACCTGCTGCGCTGGCAGGTGGAGTCCGAGCGGCACAAGCCGCTGGTGGTCTTCACGCCGAAGGTGCTGCTGCGTCACAAGGCGGCCACCTCCAAGGCGTCCGACTTCACCTCGGGCACCTTCCAGCCGGTCCTCGGTGACACCACCGTCGACCCGGCCAAGGTGACCAAGGTCGTGCTCACCTCGGGCAAGCTCTACTACGAGCTGCTCGCGCAGCGCGAGAAGACCGGGCGCGACGACGTGGCGCTGGTCCGGCTGGAGCGGCTCTACCCGTTCCCGGCGGAGGAGCTGGCGGCCGAGCTGACCCGCTACGGCGCGCAGGCCGAGCTGGTCTGGGCCCAGGACGAGCCCACCAACATGGGTCCGTGGCCCTACCTCACGCTCAAGCTGGCCGAGGACCCGCAGGTGCTGGGCGGCCGGTCGCTCCGCCGGGTGTCGCGGACGGCCAACAGCTCGCCGGCGACCGGTTCGCACAACGCGCACGACCGGGAGCTCGAGGAGATCCTGCACCAGATCTTCGGCTGAGCATTCATGTGATCGACGGTGAGCCCCCTGCCCCGCGTGGCCGGGGGCTCACTGCTGTCAGTCAGACGGGGCGGCGTCGCCCCGGGTAGTCGAGGGAGAACCATGTACTTCACCGATCGGGGGATCGAAGAGCTGGTCGAGCGGCGTGGCGAGGAAGAGGTCAGCCTGCTGTGGCTGGGCGAGCGGCTGCGCGAGTTCGTCGATCTCAACCCCGAGTTCGAGACGCCGATCGAGCGGCTGGCCACGTGGCTGGCCCGGCTCGACGACGACGAGGACGACTGACCGCCGCTCGCCTGGAGGAGCGCGGCGGTAGTCTCGAAGCAAAACGCGATACATCTTGAGTTTCGGGCATACGCGACATATCGTGTCTTGCGTAGGGATGACGCCAGGGAAAGGGCGGGAGCATGCAACAGTGGACGATCGACGCGCCGGACCGGCTCACCTTCGACCAGGTCGACGACCTCGACGTACGCATCGTCGCGGGTCGGCTCGACGTCCTGGCCAGTGACGGACCGCCCACCCTGGAGATCGCCGAGATCGCGTCGGCCTCGCCGCTCCTCGTCACCTACGACGAGGAGACCCGCACGCTCACCGTCGCCTACCGCGACCTCACCTGGGACGGCCTGCTCGGCTGGCTGCGCCGCGACCAACGCAGAACCGTGCTGTCCATCGCCGTCCCCAAGACCTGCCGGGTCAAAGCGGGCGTCGTCACGGCGCCGGCCGTGGTCGCCGGGTTCGAGCGCGTCACGGACGTCAAGAGCGTCTCCGGCGAGATCGTGCTCGACGGCGTCAGCGGCGAGGTGACGGCCAACACCGTCTCCGGCCCGGTCGAGACCCGCGCCATGGACGGCGACCTGTCGTTCATCAGCGTCTCGGGCGACCTCACCGTGGCCGACGGCACGCCGCACCGGCTCAAGGCCAACACCGTCTCCGGCCGCATCACCGCCGACCTGTCCCTGCGCCCCACCGGACACGTGACACTCAACAGCGTCTCCGGTGACATCCTGGTCAGGCTGCCCGAGAACGTGGAGGCGGACGTCACCGCCCGATCCACCTCCGGCCGGCTCGTCAGCACCTTCGAGGAACTGTCCACCAAGAGCTCCCCCGGCATGAAGTCGATGTCCGGGCGGCTCGGCGGCGGCATGGCCTCGCTGTCGGCCACCACGGTCTCCGGCGAGGTCACGCTGCTCAAGGGAGAGAAGGAATGAGCCCTGTCTTCGGTCACGGCCGGCTCCGGCTGTACCTGCTCAAGCTGCTGGACGAGAGCCCGCGCCACGGCTACGAGGTCATCCGGCTGCTCCAGGACCGCTTCCTCGGCGTCTACTCGCCCTCCCCCGGCACCATCTACCCACGCCTGGCCAGGCTGGAGGAAGAGGGCCTGGTGACGCACGAGGTGGTCGAGGGCAAGAAGGTGTTCTCCATCACCGACAAGGGCCGCGAGGAGCTCAACGACCGGCTCGACGAGCTCGCCGACCTGGAGCAGGAGATCTCCGCCTCCGTCCGCGACATCGCGCGCGAGGTCAAGGAGGACGTTCGCGACACCGTACGCTCACTGCGCGACGAGCTGACCCGAATGGCCAAGGACGTGCGCACCGGCGCCGCCGAGGACACCAGGCGGCTGCGCCGCCAGCAGAAGGAGGACCTCAAGCGGCTGCGGGACGAGCAGAAACGCCAGTGGATGGAGCACGCCTACCACTGGCAGGACGAGGGCGAGCGGCTCAGCAGGGAGTGGCGCAGGATCTGGCAGGAGGCGTGGAGCACGCTCGGCGGCCCACCGCCCGGCGGCCCCGCCGGCCGCGCCGACCTGGACGCCGAGCTGGGCGAGCTGCTCGCCGACTTCGTCGGCCAGGCCCGCCGCGACGCCTCCGAGGCCCGCCTGACCCCCGACAAACTGGCCGAACTCCGCACGACCCTCACCGAAAGCGCCACCCGCATCCGCGAAATCCTCGACCGCTGACCCACCCACACCCCTGGCCGGGGCGGGGGCTCCTCCGGCGAACGTGGAGTCAGGCGGAGCGGAGGTGCTGGGGGGTGGGGCGGCGGGTCCGGCGGGCCGCTCGGCGGGCCTGGTAGGCGAGCGGCATGTAGCGCAGGCGTTCCGGGAGGCGCGGGTTGAGCATCGCCACCGCGTGGCCCAAGCGGCGTAAGCGGCGTTCGTCGCGGGCCGTCCAACGTAAGCCGAGCGTGCGCCGGACGGCCGGTGGCAGGGTGCCGGCCGTGAGGAAGGACGTCAACTCCCCCGCTCCGGCCCCGACCGGCCGCCACAACCGCCGCAGCGGAACGGGCAGTCCGGGCGGCGCGGGAGTGCCGCGCATGGCGGCCAGCACGTCGAGGGCGGTCGGGTGAGCTTCGAGCCGCTCGGCCACCATCCTGTCGAAGTACGCACGGAACGCCGGCAGATCGGCGGGCACCTCACGCTCGGGCACCCGCAGGATCGCTCCGAGCTGCCGCGACTCCTCGTAGAACAGCTCCAACTGGCCCGTCGTGTACGGGGTGCCGAAATAGCGGTTGAGCGTGATGAACCGCTCGAACAACGTCAGATGCACCCAGGCCCACGCCTCACCGTTCAGGGCGTGGTAGCGCCGGCCCTGCTCGTCCACACCGCCGATCGGCTCGTGCAACCGCCGCAGCCGCTGCCCTTCGGCCGGCCCCTCGGCGCCGCCGTACACCCACTTCTGCACGGAGATCAGCGTGCGCTGCAGCCGCCCCCACGGATCCTGCTTGTACGTCGAGTGCTCCCCCACCGCGGCCCCCACGGCCGGATGCATGGTCTGCAGCACCAGCGCGCTGCCCGCGATGAGCAGGTTGCGGTACTCCCCAGCGGTGTCCCAGTGCATCGAACCCGGGCCGAACGGCACAACGTCCACGCTGATCACTCCTGGGTGAGACGCCTCATCCTTCTTGTATCACCCAGAAGTCAGCAGAAGTAACTTGTCACTTATCTAACGGGTAAAGACGATCTTCCCGAAGATGTCCCCTGACGCCAGCGCGGAGAACCCGTCGCGCGCCTCCGCCATCGGCATCACCCGGTCGACCACCGGCCGCACCCCCGTCTGCTCCAGGAACACCGCCAGCCGCCGCAACTGCTCCCGCGTCCCCATCGTCGAACCCACCACCGACAGCTGCAGGAAGAAGACCCGGTTGAGGTCGGCGGGCGGCACCGCGCCACTGGTCGCCCCGCACACGACGATGCGCCCGCCCGGCTTGAGCGACTTGAGCGAGTGGTCCCACGTGGCCTGCCCGACCGTCTCCATCACCGCGTCCACCCGCTCGGGCAGCCGCGCCCCCGGCTCGAACACCTGGTCCGCACCCAGCTCCAGGGCCGCCGCCCGCTTGCCCTCCGTCCGGCTGGTGGCCCAGATCCGGTAGCCGGCCGCCCGGCCCAGCGCGATCAGCGCCGTCGCCACGCCGCCGCCCGCTCCCTGCACGAGCACGGTCGAGCCCGGCTCCAGCCCGGCCTTCTCGAACAACATCCGGTACGCGGTCAGCCACGCCGTCGGCAGGCAGGCGGCGTGCTCGAAACTCAGCGCCGCCGGCTTGGGCACCAGGTTGCGCCGCGGCACCGCCACCCGGTCGGCGAACGTGCCGTCGTGCACCTCCGACAGCAGCGAACGCTTCGGGTCGAGCGTCTCGTCGGGGCCGGAGCCGATCACGGAGTGCACGATGACCTCGTTGCCCTCCTCGTCCACGCCGGCGGCGTCGCAGCCCAGCACGATCGGCAGGCGGTCCTGGCGGATGCCGACGCCCTTGAGCGTCCACAGGTCGTGGTGGTTGAGCGCGGCGGCGCGTACGGTGACGGTCGTCCACCCGTCCGGCACCTTCGGCTCGGGGTGCTCGCCCAGCGTCAGTCCGGCGAGCGGGTTGTCGGGATCGATCTGCGTGGCGGTAACGGCGAACATGGCCGCACCCTACAACCGCCACCCACATCCGGCGGTCAGCGGAGGGTGATGCGGAGGTCGTTGAGGACGGCGCGGCGGAACTCGGGTGGGCCGGTGACCGCTACCAGGACGTCGCCGCGGCAGACCATCTCGCCGCGCCGCCCGCGGCCGTCGGTGACCGCCGGCATCTTGGCCTTGGACGCGCAGTCGGGCGTCGGGACGAGTGCCACCAGCTCGCCCATCCCGCCGCCGAACCACAGTTGCGGCCCCGCGGGATAGCCCCGCACGACCGTGCCGGGCGGGGCCAGCCGGACGTCCTTGCCGGCCGACAGCACGAGGTAGCCGTCCTTGGTCACCCGGCCCTTCATCTGGCGGGCCAGCGTCATCCGCTGCTCGAACGTCAGCCCCGGCCCCCGGTCATAGACGGCCAGCCGCCACGGCCCGAACGCGAACAGCAGCACCTGCCCGTAGGACCCGCCACCGGCCTGGCGCGGCCAGAGGGTGACGTTGGAGGTGAAGTTCCTGATGGGCTGCCCGCCCCGGGTGATCTCGACCTCACCGAGGTAGGGAGCGACGAACTGCCGGAACCGCCCGTCGACCCACCCGCCCCAGAACGGCCGCGACCCCATCTCAGCGAGCCCCAGCTCAGCCGGATAGCGCACCTCACCCCGGGCGCCGTCGGGGAACACGAGCCGCAGCACCCGGTCGCCGCCCTTGCGGGTGGCGGGCGCGGTGAGGATGTTGGGCTCGCTCTGCACCCTGGTGAGGGACCGGACCGGCGCGGGCGTCGGCCCCTCGGCGTCGGTCATGGGGGCGGGCTCGCGCCGGTTGAGCAGGTTGACGGCACAGATGACCACCAGCGCCACCACCACCGTCACTCCGACCCACCGGCGGCGGCCGCGCCCTCCTGCCTCGATGACGTCGAACCGGTCAGCCACCGAAGTTCCTAGCCGAGTAGTGCTGGCTTGCGCCCTTTGTCCTCAGTTCAGTTGAGCGGCGACCGCCAGCGCAACCCCTCGAACCGGGCGAAGTCGGTATCGCAGGTCACAAATTCACAACCGTGCTCGATGGCGAGCGCGGCGAGATAGGCGTCGGGGATGAGGTTGCCCATGGCCCCGGCCTGGCGACTGAGCCGGGTGAAGATCTCCCAGTGTCGGCCGGCGGCGCTGATCACCGTCGCCTGCGGCCGGTCGCGATAGGCCTCGGCGAAGGCCAGGGCGCTTTCCAGCGGATCGGGCTCCTTGTAGATGCGCGAATGGGTGACGATGCGGATGAAGCCGTTGACGACGAAGTCGCTCACGGCGTAGGCGGACTCGCCGTTGACCATCTCCTCGAGGAAGGCGTGGCAGAGCTTGTGGTCGGCCGACTCGGGCCGGAAGGCGTTGACGAGGACGTTGGTGTCAGCGAGCAGCATCGCGCGCCTCCTTGAGGATCCGCTCCTCGTCGTCGAGGTCGTAGACGATGTGCTCCAGCTTCTCGCCGGCGTCGAGCCGCTCCTGAACCCAGGGCTGGAACCCGGCCGGAGCCGTTGACATGACGAGCTCCACGCGGGGCCGTTCGGCCGCCTCCGTGGAGCGGTTGAGCAGTTGGCGCAAGGCGTCCTCCATCACTGAGGTGAGACTTCGTCCGTTTCTGGCCGCGTATGCCTTCGCCTCGTTGAGGAGCGCTTCGTCGATGCGCACTGTTGTCCTCCGCATGGCTCCAGCGTGGGCCGGTGACATAAAAATGTCAAGAACAGATAGTAGTCACATCGTCACAGCTTTGCGCTCACTTCACGTCACCACGAGGCCACATTGACCTTGCCGTCCGTGACCACCCGCACCTCCTGCCCGACCAGTTCCCGCGACTCGGCCTCGGCCAGCAGCTCCTCCTCCACCACCACCGCATAAGCCCGCCCAGAGCCCGGCACCTCCACCACGACGAACCCCTTCTCGAACCCCCCGTCCCGCCCGTGCGCCACCGTGTACCCGGCCACCGTCCCGGTCCCCGAGCAGGCGGAAACCAGGGGCACCTCCTTGCCGACGTGAACGGGGGCGGGGTCCCCCACCCGCCCGCCTGGCTCGCTCGACCACACCGCGCAGCTGTGCTTGGTCAGGTGCATCCCGACCCCGGTCACCAGCCCGTGCCCCGACTGGGCGCGCAGCAGGCCGGCCATGGTGGCCGTCGAGTGCAGCACGTAGTCGCTGGCGGGCCCGCCAGCGTACGGCAGCCCGCCCGTGACGGTGAGCCCCCGCCGATCAAAGGGGTCGAGCCCGAACGCGTCGCACGCCTGCCGGAGCGCGACCGCGAAGCAGCTGTAGACGTCGAGCGCGTCCATGTCGCCGAGCCCGAGCCCGGCGCGGTCGAAGGCGGCGCGGGCGGCGGCGCCGGCGGCGGGCGACGAGCCCAGCGAGGGCCGCGCGGCCACCTCCCAGGTGTCCTCCGCGTACGCCCACCCCCGCAGGTACACCCGCTGCTCGGCGGGCACCCCCAGCCGGTCGGCGAGCGCGGTGGCGGCGAGCACGACGGCCGCCGCCTGGTCGACCTCCAGCACGGCCACGGTGGAGCGCGTGTACGGCCAGCCGACGTACCGCGGGTCGGCGGCCAGCTCGTCGGGGGTGCGCACGGCCCGCCGCCACGCATGGGGGTTGGCGGCAGCGACCTCGGTCATCGGCGCCATCATCAGAGCCCGTTCGCGCACCTCCTCCTCGATCGTCACCCCGAGGCGGGCCCGCCGGGCGGTCTCCATGATCGGGTAGGTGTGCACGGGCAGGAACAGCCCGTGCGCCAGCGCGGACGGGTGCGGCGGGCGCTCCCACCCGTATGGCGGCTTGGGGTCGGCCGGGTGGCTCCACGGCACGTGCTCCCCCGCCTTCCTGTACGCCCGCCGCGTCGCCAGCGCCTCGGCCCCGGCCACGAGCGCGCTGTCGAACTCGCCCGCCGCGATCCCGGCCGCCGCCGCCCCGATGAGCAGCTGCGGCGCCGTGCCGCCGACGGCCGAGTACGCGCGATGGCGTGGCGCGGCCCCCAGCCGCTCCGCGAGCCGGCCGACGGGCGAGTCGTACTGCCAGGAGTCGGTCCAGACGACCTGGAGCGAGCCGAGCCGCGAAAGAGGCAGCCGCGCGTCGTCGGCGGCCTCGCGCGCGACCGACTCCCACAGATCGAGCGGTTCTGGGCCGGGCTGTTCGCGAATGGTGCGTTGCGCGATGCCGATGAGACAGGGGGTGCGTGGATCCATGAACACAGCTAACCAGAACATCGCTCTGTTGATAAGCACCGTGCGTCGAGTGGCCCGTGATAATAACGGTTACCACTGATGCTCAGGACAATAAAACACGGCTCCGACCAGCGAAGATGCTCAGAGGTAATACCTGCGACTTCGCCATTCAGGTAACGGAACGGAACCGTCCCATGCTTTTTCTCGTCGCTTTATGGCGACCCGGGAGCGCCATTCATTAACGTTTCGAACGTTTTCCTGGCCCACCGGGGCGCAGTACCCCGCTCTGGGCCGCCGAAAGCCGAGAGGAGCTCCATGTTTTCCCGAGCAAGGCGCGTCGCGATCCCCCTGGCCGGCCTGATGGCCATCGGGCTGACGGCGGGGACGGTCAACAGCGCCGCAGCCGGCACCGCGACAGGCACGACGGCACGCTCCGACGTCATCTCCAGGAACGCGGCCACCCCCGCCGAGCAGGCCGTCCAGTTCTGGACCCCCGACCGCGTCAAGCGAGCCACCGACTACGACGACGGCCTCGACGTCTCCACCAGGGGCGTCAAGGGCAGCAACGACACCCCCGACGGCCCGCCCGGCTCCGTCCCGCCGATCGGCGCGGAGAAGAGCGGCAAGACCAAGAAGAGCAAGCAGGTCAACCTGCCCAACACCGTCGGCCGGGTGTTCTTCACCCTGCCGAAGACCGACCCCCGCAACCCGAAGAACTGGCGCTACTGCTCGGCCAGCTCCGTGCAGGGCAAGTACCGCAACCTCGTGGCGACCTCGGCCCACTGCGTGTACGACACGAAGAAGAACACCTTCTACGACAACTGGGTCTTCATCCCGTCGTACTGGGACGGCGACACCGCCTGGACCGGCAAGGCCCCCTACGGCATCTACGCCGCCAAGACCTTCAACGCGCACGACGACTTCGTGGTGAAGGAGGACTACGACTACGACTACGCGTTCGTCAACGTCTACAACGGCATCAAGGTCAACTGGGAGAAGTCCGGCAACCGGTGGCGGTGGACGGTCAAGAACGTCGGCAGGCTCGGCGACAACGTCGGCGGTCAGGGCTTCACCTGGAACAGGAGCACCAAGCTGAACGTGTTCTCCTTCGGCTACCCCGCGGGTGAGCACCCCGACGGCGACAAGCCGTTCACCGGGCGCACGATGAAGTGGTGCTACGGCAAGACCAAGGCGATGCCGGAGGCCAGGAAGTACAACCTCCAGGAGCACATCGGCGTCAAGTGCTCGTTCACGGCCGGCGCGAGCGGCGGCCCGCTCCTCTACAACTACAAGAGCGCGTCACGCACGGGTTACCTCGTCGGCGTCAACAGCGTCGCGTGGGACACCGACGGCAACGACCGCTACGACCACATCTCCTCGCCGTACTTCAACGGCGACACCTACAAGGTCTACAAGGCCGCGGCCAACCGCTGGACCGGCAACATGCCGCGGTGATCGAACGGCACCCGGGCCCCGGTTCCCCTGGTTCCGGGGCCTCCGGCCATGCCCAAATGCGATCGCGCCGAGCACCCGCGCCCCCGCCGTGCCACGCACAATTCCAGGTGCGCCGAACCCGCCCCCGACCTGCGGCAACACGGCAAGTTAATGATCATTTACGCGTATGCCTGACGGAGTCCTTATACCTCACGGCGCACTCTTGATCAGGTAACGAATCTCTATCCGAGCTGCAATACAGTCAACACTTCTGGAAAAATCCACCCTTACGACCCGAGAAAGGCAATTGATGATCCCCCGAGCCAGGCACCTCGCGGCCGCTGCCCTCAGCAGCGCGCTGCTGATGCTGCCTGCGCTGACCCTGTCCACCTTCACGGGGATCGCCCATGCCGCCCCGGCGAGCAAGGTCTACGCCGTCCCGCTGGCCAAGACCGCCGCCGACGTCCAGCGGGTCGCCGAGTACTGGAAGCCCGACCGCCTGAAGAAGGCCGACAGCTTCAACCCGGCGACGCCGGGCACCTCGGAGAACGCCGCCGCGACCACCACCGCCTCCGCCGCCCCCGTGGCGGCGGTCAAGCGCTCGATCGCCGCGCAGAGCGTCAACGCCGTGCCGCCGCGCAAGGGCGGTGCCGCCGCCACCATGGGCAAGGTCTTCTTCCGGTTCGGCGACAAGGAGTACTGGTGCTCGGCCAGCTCGGTCGCTGCCAGGAACCGCAGCGTCGTCGCCACGGCGGGACACTGCGCGTACGACTCCCGCCAGGCCAAGCCCGCCGACTACTGGATCTTCGTCCCCAACCCCGGTCCCAGCGGCGAGACGCCGTACGGCATCTACGTGGGCTCGTCGATCAGCCTGCACGAGGACTGGTCGGGCCGGGCCGACTACGACTTCGACTACGCGTTCGTCACCGTGCACCGGGGCTTCACCTGGACGGCCAAGGACGGCGGCTACGTCATGCAGGACGTCGGCCGGCTCCAGGACAACGTGGGCGGGCTCGGCATCGCACTGAACAAGAAGCCGGGCACGTACGCCTCGGCCGCCTTCGGCTACCCGGCGGGCGTGCAGCCCGACGGCTCGACCCCGTTCAACGGCAAGAAGCTGATGAAGTGCAGGGAGCGCACGACGCGCTTCACCGTCGCACCCAGCCGTGACCTGCAGAAGGGCGTGGAGCTGGCGCCGTGCGACTTCAGCCCGGGCGCCAGCGGCGGCCCGTGGGTGATCGGCTACGACGACACGCGCCGGCTCGGCAGCCTCAACGGCGTCAACAGCCTGACCTGGAACAGAGACGCCAAGGGCGGCTATGACGCGGTGTCGTCCCCTTACTTCGACACCACCACCGGGGAGGTCTACCGGCACGCGGCCGGGCTGACCACGCCGGCAAATGTGACGTAGATCATAGAAACCGATCGGCACCCTCAGACGTCCAGCAGCTTCTCTGTCACGAGACGATCACGGCGCGCTTGGAGACCATGGGGATGATCTACAGCAAATTCCCAGGAAGAGGATCAAAGCTGTAGGTTCCGGGCTGTCCATTTGCTGAGTTCAGGAGGGCCACGAGGCGCCTCCTCGCCAGCGCAACCTGGAGTTACGTTGAAGCGAATCCTCCTGCCCGCCGGCGGCGCCGTCCTGGCCACCGGTCTGCTCGCCACCGGCCTGACCGGGACATCGCAGGCCGCCGCGCGTGTCGCCCACGACCCGATGGCCCGCAACTCCTCGGCCGCGGTCTCCATCGCCTCTTTCTGGCTCGCCTCCAACGGTGCCGCGCTCCGATCGGCGACCCAGTACACGTGGGACTCGAAGGAAGTCAGGAAGGTCGTCTCCAAGGGCGGCTACACCCCTGACGGCCGGCCCGGCACGACCGCGCCCACCGGAGGCACGAAGGCAGCCGGCGGCCAGAACGTGAACCTGCCCAAGACCGTCGGCAAGGTCTTTTTCGTCGACGCGCACGGCAAGTTCCGCTGGTGCTCGGCCACCTCGATCCAGTCGAACTACCGCAACCTGGTCGCCACGGCCGGCCACTGCGTGTACGACACCGACAGCAACAAGGACACGCTCGACAAGTGGGTCTTCGTCCCCGGCTACTACCAGGGCAAGGCTCCTTGGGGCATCTACGTGGGCAAGCAGGCCTTCACCCACTACGACTTCGACGTCTACGAGGACTACGACCGCGACTACGCGTTCGTCACCGTCTACAACGGCATCACCCTCCAGCGCGTCAAGCCGGTGAGCAAGCGCGACTACCAGCGCTTCACCGGCCCCAAGCGCTCCTGGGGCGGCCGCTACCACCTCCTGGTGGTCAAGGACGCGGGCCGGCTCGGTGACAACGTCGGCGGCCAGGGCTTCGCGTGGAACCAGCCCACGGGCAAGCCGGTCCGCACGTTCGGCTACCCGGCCGCGCCGCACCCCGACGGCGACCGGCCGTACAGCGGCGTGACGCCGAAGCACTGCTACGGCAAGACGACCGGCAAGAAGCTCGGCGCCTCCTGGCTGAAGATCGAGGAGCACGTCGGCCTCAAGTGCGCGGTGACCCCGGGCTACGACGGCGGCCCGTGGCTGCTGAACTACAGCAACGGCAAGCGCACCGGTTACGTCAACGGCGTCACCAGCACCTTCGCCGACCAGGACGGCAACGACCGCATCGACTACATCACCTCGCCGTACTTCGACGGCGAGACGGCCTCGGTCTACAACGCGGCCAAGAACGTGTGGTCGGGCAAGATCGTCGGCCCGAACGGCGAGCTGTACAAGTAAGCCCTACCAGGGGAAGCGAGGGCCTCGGTCTCCGAGGCCCTCGTCTTGTTTACGGGCCCAGCAAGGCCCCTGGCGCCCTCAGAAGACCTCCGGCCGGCCAACGGCACGGAGGTCTTCGCATGTCCGGAACCTTTCCGGAACCTGTCGGGAACGTGCCGGGAACGCGTCCAGAAACCCCGCGCGGACGGCCTTCCTGAGAGGTCAATAGACCGAAGCTGAAGATCACCTGGGAGCGAGGGTGAGCTTAGACGGGCTGAGGCTCCAATTCGGTTCCTGTGATCTGAGTCACGATCAGCCGATCACCGAGAGTATCGGGGCACTAACGAAACTTCCGTACCAAGAGCATCACCCCACGCGTACCCTGCAAAAACGTGATCTCCCCGTCACGCCGCGCGAAGATCTCTGACTGGTAACGGAAAGGTCACGGCGGTAAGGGTGACTACCGGATCTTCCCAACCGGGTTTCACCTGCGGAGATCACCACGCTATGTTCCTTGCTATCCCTTTACTGACGCATGGGACGCAAATTGCGACCCACGACAGAGCAAGGAGCAGTTCCCTTGAAGCGCATCCTCATCCCCGCCGGTGGCGTTATCGCCGCCACCGGTCTGCTGGCCGCCGGCCTCGCCGGTACGGCCTCCGCCGCGTCTGACGTCGCCAAGGACAACCTGGCGACCTCTGCGGCCAACGCGAACGCGATCGCCTCCTTCTGGGCCGAGAACAACGGTGCCGCCCTCAAGGCCGCCACCGAGTCCAACGTCTGGGAGAAGAGCGACGTCGCCAAGCTGCAGAGCAAGGGCGGCTCCACCACGGACACCAAGCCGGGCTCCACCGCGCCGATCGGCGAGGAGAAGAAGACCGCCGCCAAGGTGCAGAACGTCAACATGCCGAAGACCATCGGCAAGGTCTTCTTCGTCAACGGCAAGGGCGAGAAGAAGTGGTGCTCCGCCACCTCGATCCAGTCGCAGTACCGCAACCTGGTCGCCACGGCCGGGCACTGCGTCTACGACACCGGCGCCAACGCTGACGTGATGGACAAGTGGGTCTTCGTCCCCGGTTACTACCAGGGCAAGGCTCCTTGGGGCATCTACGTGGGTAAGCAGGCCTTCACCCACTACGACTTCGACGTCTACGAGGACTACGACCGCGACTACGCGTTCGTCACCGTTTACAACGGTGTCAAGGTCGACGGTTCCGAGTCCAGCAAGAACGTCTCCAAGGCCGAGTGGGACAAGTACACGGGCCTGAAGGACTCCAAGGACGTCGAGATCAGCAAGGAAGAGTACCTGAAGGGTTCGGTTGACCCCACGTCGACCGAGTCCTACTGGGTCAAGCGTGGCTCCGCCCCCGAGGCGACGGGCCCCGACTTCCCTGGTGCCACCGTCGGCAAGGTCGAGGTCTCCGAGGGTCGTTACAACCGCGCCGGCATCGGCAAGGGCAACGGCCGCAAGTTCGGTGAGCCCGTCACCGAGAACGTGACCGCCAACGAGGCCGCTGCCTACAAGGCCAAGCAGCGTCGGAACTCCTTCAAGTACCCGGCCAAGGTCGAGCGCGACCGTCGCGGCAACTGGACCATCACGCACTTCTTCGTGCAGCAGTGGTACAAGCCGGGCTCGGACACGAAGTTCTACAAGACCGTCTTCTACATCATCGACCACAAGTCCCTGGACGCGGGTCGGCTCGGTGACAACGTCGGCGGTCAGGGCTTCGCGTGGAACCAGCCCACGGGCAAGGCCATCCGCGTGTTCGGCTACCCGGCCGCTGCGCACCCCGACGGCAACAAGAACTACACCGGCATTACTCCGAAGTGGTGCTACGGCAAGACCACCAAGAAGCTGGTCGGTTCGGCTGCCAAGAAGATCGAGGAGCACGTCGCCCTCAAGTGCGCCATGACCGAGGGCGCCGACGGTGGTCCGTGGCTGTACAACTACAGCAACGCCAAGCGTCTCGGCTACGTGAACGGTGTCACCAGCACCTTCAACGACCAGGACGGCAACGGCCGCGTTGACTACATCTCGTCGCCGTACTTCGACGGCGAGACCAACACCGTCTACAAGGCCGCTGCGGCCTCGTGGTCCGGCAAGGTTGTCTGACGTAACAGCCGGCGACCGGTCCTGAACCGTTCGTAGACCTGTTACACGCGAAGGGCCCGGCATCTGCCGGGCCCTTCTGCGTTCCGTCCCCGGATGTGAAGCGCTTTGGACGCACGGGAGCCCGATACGGTGCCATCAACCCAATGTGATGTGCGTCACATGGTCAACGCCGGCCGGAACGACGCAACGCCTCGCTCCCCGGGCGCCCCACTGACACCGTCTTTATGTTGATCAGGGCAAATGGAAGAGAGATCGCCTTCTTCCGAGCTTCTGCGCCAACGCCTCTTAAACATCACAGATCGATCACGCCCGACGAGTCGCCTCTTTTCCTTCCAAAGCGGCTACCGGACCTCAAGATCGACACTGTATGTTCCTGCCATCCCTTTACTGACGCATGGGACGCAAGAGGCGTTCCACGACAGCGCAAGGAGTTACCGTGAAGCGCATCCTCCTCCCGGCCGGTGGCGCCGTTCTGGCCACTGGTCTCCTGGCTGCCGGCCTGGCCGGCACCGCTCAGGCCGACAACACCGTGGCCAACGCCGACCTGGCGAAGACCGCGGCCCAGGCCCAGGAAGTCGTCGAGTTCTGGACCAAGTCGAACAACGCGGCGCTCAAGGGCGCCACGGCCTTCAGCCCCGACGCGCTCGAGGTCAAGAAGACCGTGACCGGTGGCGGCTATACCTCTGACACCAAGCCGGGCTCCACGCAGCCCATCGGCGAGGAGAAGAAGACCACCGCCAAGGTCCAGAACGTCAACCTGCCGAAGACCATCGGCAAGGTGTTCTTCGAGGGCCACGACGGCAAGCTGTACTGGTGCTCCGGCACCTCGATCCAGTCGCAGTACCGCAACCTGGTCGCCACGGCCGGGCACTGCGTCTACGACGTGGTCTCGAACAAGGAAGTCGTCTCCCGCTGGGTGTTCGTCCCCGGTTACTACCAGGGCAAGGCTCCGTGGGGTCTGTACGTGGGTAAGCAGGCCTTCACCCACTACGACTTCGAGGTGTACGAGGACTTCGACCGCGACTACGCCTTCGTCACCGTCTACGACGCCCTCGCCGGTTCCGCCAAGGAGCCCAAGAAGGTGTACTGGGACGAGTACCGCAAGTACCGCGGCGAGAAGTTCGTCAAGGAGGTCCCGGTTAGCCGGGAAGAGGCTCGCAAGCGCCTCGACCCGCACAACAAGGACGTCTACTACTTCAAGGGTGGTACCCCCGACGAGGCTGTCGGCCCCAACTACCCGGGCGCCGAGGTGACCAAGCACGAGGTCACCGCGCGCGAGTACTTCCGCGCCCGCTCCGGCCAGGGCCAGGGCCGCAAGTACGGTGAGCCCGAGGTTGAGCAGGTTACCTACAACCAGGCGCTTGAGTACCTCAAGGGTCAGGGCTGGAAGCCTGGCACGGAGGCCAAGCCGAACGCGGAGTTCCCCGGCACCGTCAAGCTGGACCGCGCGGGCAACAGCACCATCACGCACTACTACACCCAGCTGTGGGTGAAGAAGGGCGAGGACAAGGGCTGGGTCCGCAAGGACTTCTACACCGTGGTCAGCGGCCTCAAGAGCGGCGGCCGTCTGGGTGACAACGTCGGTGGCCAGGGCTTCGCGTGGAACCAGCCGTCCGGGAAGTACGTCCGGACGTTCGGTTACCCGCAGGGCGCGCACCCCGACGGCAACAAGCCCTACACGGGTGTCACGCCGAAGTGGTGCTACGGCAAGACCTCGCACAAGGCCCTGCAGATCCCGTCCCGCAAGGTCGAGGAGCAGCAGTCCTTCAAGTGCGCCGTGACCGCCGGCTACGACGGTGGCCCGTGGCTGTACAAGTACAGCAACGCCAAGCGTCTCGGCTACGTCAACGGTGTCACCAGCCTCATCGCCGACACCGACAAGAACAACCGCTACGACACGATCACCACGCCTTACTTCGACGGTGAGACCAACGTCGTCTACAAGGCCGCTGCGGCCTCGTGGTCCGGCAAGCTCGTCCCGTAGTAAGACGCGGCTTCGTGGACAGCGATTTGTTCCTGTCCAGCAGCTAGGAACCGAAGGGCTCGGCAGCCAGCCGGGCCCTTCGGCCTTTTTCGGCCCAATTTGGGAATATCCCTTACCAGAGTGACTGGTGGGTCGATAGGGTCTTTACACCCTTTTTGACAACAGTGGAGCCCCCGTTGAAGCGCCTGCTCATCCCCCTTGTAAGCGCCGGCCTCAGCGCCGCAGTACTCGCCGCACCCGCCTCAGCCCAGCCGAGCTGGGCTTCCGAGAACCTCACGCCGAAGGCGGCCGACGCGTACGGCGACGCCTTCTTCTGGCTGGACGCCAACGGAGCCGCGCTCCGCAAGGCGACGCAGTACACCCTGGACACCAAGGACGTCCCGAAGCTCGTCTCCGCGCAGAGCAAGACCGTGCCGGACGGCAAGCCGGGCATGACCGGCCCGACGACCACCAGCAAGGCCACCACCAGCAAGAACGTCAACCTGCCCAAGACGATCGGCAAGGTCTTCTTCCTTGACGAGCAGGGCCGGTACCGCTGGTGCTCCGCCACCTCCATCCAGTCGAGGAACCGCAACCTCGTCGCCACCGCCGGTCACTGCGTGTTCGAGCACGGCAAGGACGACGTGTTCGACAAGTGGGTCTTCGTCCCCGGCTACTACCAGGGCAAGGCCCCCTGGGGCGTGTACGTCGGCGCGTACGCCTTCACCGCCTACGATCTCGACACCTACGACGACTACGACGGCGACTTTGCCTTCGTCGCGGTCCACAACGGCTTCGCCCTGGCTCCCGAGCGGGCGGTCTCCCGCAAGGAGTTCAACGAGTGGCTCGGCGACAAGTGGATGAAGCCGCGCGAGATCACCGCGCAGGAGTTCGTCAAGTGCAAGCTCAACCTGGGCGAGTGCTGGTCGCAGGGTCACGGGACGCCGTCGCTGGTCGGTCCTGACCACCCGGACGCCGCGCTCGAGCGGGTCGAGGTCAGCAAGGCGACCTACGACCGTGCCGGCGAGGGCAGGGGCCAGGGCTTCAAGTTCGGCGAGCCGATCGTGGAGCAGGTGACGGCCAACCAGTACCAGGCGTACAAGGGCCTCGGCACCAAGGGCAAGGACAAGGTCGGCAACTACACCATCACCCACTACTACACGCAGAAGTGGGTCAAGCCCGACAGCGGCCGTAAGTACTACCAGGCGCAGTGGATGGTCGGCATCGCCAAGGACCTCGGCGCGCTCGGCGACGTGGTCGGCGGCCAGGGCGTGGCCTGGAACCAGCCGCTGGGCCAGAGCGTGACGGCCTTCGGCTACCCGAGCGCCCCGCACCCCGACGGCAACAAGCCGTACTCCGGTGTGACGCCCAAGTGGTGCTCCGGCAAGACCTACACCAAGTCCGTGCAGGTCAACACGTTCAAGGTCGAGACGCACCAGATGCTGAAGTGCTCGATGACCGGCGGCGCCGACGGCGGCCCCTGGCTCATCAAGTACAACAACAGCAAGCGCACCGGCTACGTCAACGGCGTGACCAGCGTGTTCGCCGACAACGACGGCAACGACCGGATCGACCACATCAGCTCGGCCATCTTCGACGGCGAGGTCGCCGACGTCTACAACAAGGCCAGCTTCAAGGACACCGGGGCCATCGTGACCCCCAAGGGCGAGCTGCTGACGTAAGCACCAGCCACCGACGGCCCGCACCCCGGCGTTTCGCCGGGGTGCGGGCCGTTCGCGCGTTCATACGGCAGGTTCATACGGCCGTGAGCTCGCGGGTGCGCTCCCGCAGCACCATCACCGGCCGCTCGTTCTTGTACGGTTCGAGCCGCCGCCGCAGGTCGGCCGCGTACGACCGGGACCGCGCCGACTGCAGCTCACCCGCCAGCGCCAGCGCGCCGCCGGCGGCCGAGCACGCCTCCTCCAGCTCGCCGCACTGGAGCAGCCCCGCCGCCAGCAGCGACAGGTTGAACATCCGCCCCCGTACGTAACGGCCGTCCATGTCGAGGGACCGCCGCGCCTGGCGGACGACCCGCTCGCCCTCACCGAGGTCACGGAAGCAGTGGGCGAACTTGGCGGACAGATAGGCCTCGTCGAAGTAGCCGAGCCAGGTGGGCTCGTCGGCGGGCCTGCGGGTCTCGAAGGCGCGCTCCGCCTCGTTGAGCGAGGCGCCGCAGGACCGGGCGTCACCCAGCCCGGCGTGCGCGTGCGCCTCGAGGACGTGGGCGGAGGCGAGGAGCGTCTGCACGCCGGCCTTGCGCGCCGCCAGCTGGGAGGCCCTGGCGAGGTCGAGCGCGTGTGCCGGCTGGCCCATGTAGATGGCCTGGTGAGCCATCCCGGCCAGGATCTCGCCGCCCAGGGTCTGGTCGTCGGCGCCCCTGGCCAGGCGCAGGGCCTGGATGAGGTAGCGCTGGGCGAGACCGTGCTGCTCCATGTCGTAGGCCATCCAGCCGGCCAGCCTGGTCAGCTCCGCGGCCGCGGAGGCCAGCTTGCGGCCGGTGGCCTCGTCGTAGGCGCCGTCCTTGAGCAACGGGGAGACGGCGGTGTCGAGGTATTTGATCACGGACGAGCGGACCCTGCCGCTGCCGAACCGGTTGTCGAGCTCACTGAACGAACGGGTGACCTCGTGGATCGCGGCGATGTCGGCGCGGCCTATCCGCCGCGTCCCCATGCCGCTCATGCGTCCCTCCTGCGGGGACGTCAGCCAGCGTACGGCTCCAACGGAGCCGGCTCCTATCGCGAACGTCGAGTCGATCAGGAACCTCCGTCTCTCTACATCGGCCCGCCACAGTGCCGTCACGGTCGCGACCCCCTCCTGCCACGTGTGCGTGAACTCCTGCCCGAGATCGAGGGGTGTGATGGTGGCCGGCATGCCGAGGTCCTCAGAGGTGACCGGCCTGCCCAGCCGCAGCGCGAAGATCTCGCCGAGCAGGCTGGGAACCGGGTCGCGCGGCCGTTGACCGCCGATCCAGCGCAGCACGGAGCTGTGGTCGTACTTGAGGCCCGGGGTGCCACGGGCGGCTCCGAGATCATTGAGGCGCCTGGCCAGTCCCTTGTGGGAGAAGCCCGCCTCTGCGATGAGCTGCTGCAGCAGTCGGTTCGGCTCGCGTTCCATCGCTCTCCTCGTCACAGGAGTCGGCGCCCACATCCTTACAGAGAGCTACTGTTATAGCACCTTGAGTAAAGGATTTTTGACGGTTCCCAAAGGTCACCCCAACTCCATCCCACCCCACCGCCGGTCTCGCGCCAGGTCGTGCCGGCGACCCTGCTCCTGGACGGCGACTTCACCTACCCGCGAAACGGTGGGGTAATCGGCGCGTCGAGGAGTGCGAAAGGGGCGGGCGCGGGCCGGAAGGCCCGCACCCGCCCCTGTGCGGAGTCAGAGGCGTGCGACGCCGTCGGCCCTGGCCTGCGCGGCCACCGCGGCGATGACGGCCGGCGCCACCCGCTCGTCGAAGGGGCTGGGGATGACGTACGCCGCCGACAGGTCGTCGCCCACGACCCCGGCCAGCGCGTCGGCGGCGGCCACCTTCATGTTCTCGGTGATCGATCCGGCCCGCACGTCGAGCGCGCCGCGGAAGACGCCGGGGAAGGCGAGCACGTTGTTGATCTGGTTGGGGAAGTCGGAGCGGCCGGTGGCGACCACCGTGGCGTGCCTGGCGGCCACGTCGGGGTGCACCTCGGGTGTCGGGTTGGACAGCGCGAAGACGATGGAGCCCGGCGCCATGGACGCGATGGCCTCCTCGGAGACCGTCGAGCCCGACAGCCCCACGAACACGTCGGCGCCCGCCAGCGCCTCCTCCGTCGAGCCGGTGTGCCCCGCCTTGTTGGTGTCGCGGGCGAGCGCCTGCTTGACCGGGTTGAGCCCGTCGCGGCCGTCGTAGATGAGGCCCTTGGAGTCGGCGACCGCGATGTCGCCGATGCCCGCCTCCAGCAGGATGCGGGTGACGGCGACGCCGGACGCGCCGGCTCCGGCCACGACGGCGCGCAGGTCGCCCAGCGTGCGGCCGGTCAGGCGGGCGGCGTTCTTCAGCGCGGCCAGCACGACGATGGCGGTGCCGTGCTGGTCGTCGTGGAAGACGGGGATGTCGAGCGCGTCGCGCAGCCGCTGCTCGACCTCGAAGCAGCGGGGGGCGCTGATGTCCTCGAGGTTGATGCCGCCGAACGAGGGCGCGAGCCTGGTGACGGTCTCGACCAAGGCGTCGACGTCGGTGCAGTCGAGGCAGAGCGGGACGGCGTCGACGTTCGCGAACTCCTTGAACAGCAGCGCCTTGCCCTCCATGACCGGCATGGCGGCCGACGGGCCGATGTCGCCGAGGCCGAGCACGGCGGTGCCGTCGGAGATCACCGCGACCACGCGGGAGACCCACGTGTAGTCGGCGGCGAGCGCGGGATCGTCGGCGATGCCGGAGCAGACCCTGGCGACTCCCGGCGTGTAGGCGAGCGACAGGTCGTCCGCGTCGCGGACGGGCACGGTGGAGCGGATCTCGATCTTGCCGCCGCGATGCAGGGCGAAGGCAGGATCGGCGTCGAGTGCGGTGGAATCAGAAGCGGGCGTGGCAGCCACAGCGACCCCTGTAGTGATTGGTAGCGGAGAAACCTTCGGCGGACGAGCGCGAGCGGGCTGGCTTCGGTAGCTGCCAGAGTCCCCTCGCCGATCGTCTCGTTGAGGGGGTTCGGGGGTCACCCGTGTCCCCATAGTGCCACATGGTGAGATGGTGATCGATGCCGTTGCCGCGGAGTCACCGCGCTCACAGGACTCTCAAGGCCGTCTCCATCCGGCCTGGTGTCGGCTCTGACGCCGTTCCGTTGACGCATCGTTAAACGTCCGATGACAGATACGCACAAAACCCCATTTAAACTGCACAAAACGCACGTCATGGCATTTCACTTCTCGAGGAGGCCGTACATGGCCCTCAGCCCCAAGGGCCGCCGCGGCTACGCCGCCGGCGCGCTCGCCCTGACCGCCGCCCTCGCGCTGTCCGCGTGCGGCGGCGAGAGCGGCTCGAGCTCCGGCACCACCAGCGCGAGCGCCACCGGCGCGGCCGCCGGCGTCAAGCTGGTGCAGCCCGGCAAGCTCACCGTCTGCACGAACATCCCGTACGAGCCGTTCCAGTTCAAGGACGACAGCGGCAAGGTCGTCGGCTTCGACGTGGACATCGTCGACCTGGCCGCGAAGAAGCTCGGCGTCGAGCAGAACATCGTCGACATCGACTTTGCCGTCATCAAGAGCGGCGCCGCGATGGCCGCGGGCAAGTGCGACGTCGCCGCCGCCGGCATGACCATCACCCCCGAGCGGCAGCAGAACATCGACTTCTCCGAGCCCTACTTCGACGCCACGCAGGCGCTGCTGGCCAAGAAGGGCACCGGCGCCAAGTCGCTCGAGGACGTCAAGGCCAAGGGTCTCAAGCTGGGCGCGCAGGCCAGCACCACCGGCCTCGACTACGTCAAGAAGCAGGGCTTCGACCCCACCGAGTACGCCGACTCCGCCAAGGAGCTGCTCGCCCTGCAGGCGGGCCAGGCCGACGTCGTCGTCCAGGACCTGCCGGTCGTGCTCACCTGGCTGAAGAAGTCCGACATCGCCGAGAAGTTCGAGCTGATCGCCAGCCTCGACACCGGCGAGCAGTACGGCATCGGCCTGAAGAAGAACGCCGACCCGACCCTGCTCAAGACGATCAACGAGGAGATCGCCAAGGCCAAGCAGGACGGCACCTACGAGAAGATCTACGTGAAGTGGTTCGGCAAGAAGCCCGGCGAGCTGGGCAGCTGATCCATGGCCGAGCAGCCCAAGACGGCTGAGCCTGCTCGCGCCAGGCTCAGCCCCCGCAAGAAGCAGCAGATCAGCCGGGGCATCCAGTACGCCGTCCTGGTCCTCGCGCTGGTCGGCGTCGTCCTCTACGCCGACTGGGGCAGCCTCGCCCAGAACTTCGCCAAGGGCGAGGTCGCGCGCCAGGCCCTGCCGGAGCTGTTCACCATCGCGCTGCGCAACACGATCATCTACGCAGTCACCGGGTTCGTGCTCGCCTTCGTGGCGGGCCTGGTGCTGGCGCTCATGCGGCTGTCGTCGGTGGGTCCCTACCGGTGGATCGCGATCCTCTACATCGAGATCTTCCGGGGCCTGCCGGCACTGCTGATCTTCATCCTGATCACGTTCCTGCCGCTGGCGCTGCCCGGGTTCGTGGTGCCGTTCGGCACGTATGGGCAGGTCGCGCTCGGTCTCGGCGTGATCGGCGCGGCCTACCAGGCCGAGGTCTTCCGCGCGGGCCTGCAGGCCGTGCCGAAGGGGCAGATCGAAGCCGCGAGGTCGCTCGGCATGTCGGCCTTCCGCTCCCAGGTCACCGTGGTGATCCCGCAGGCCATCCGCATGGTCATCCCGCCCACCACCAACCAGTTCGTCGCGCTGCTCAAGGACTCGTCGCTGGTGTTGTTCCTCGGCGTGTCCAGCGAGTACGTCGAGCTGGCCAAGTTCGGCAACGACCTGGCCTCCCAGTATGCGAACGCGACGCCCATCATGATCGCGGGACTGACGTACCTGATCGTCACCATCCCGCTGGGCTACCTCGCGTCCCGGCTGGAGGGACGTAAGGGGAGGACGCGATGACGCACGCCATCGAACTGCGCGACCTGCACAAGTACTTCGGCCAGAACGAGGTGCTCAAGGGCATCGACATGACCGTGGACACCGGCCAGGTGGTCTGCGTGATCGGGCCCTCCGGCTCGGGCAAGTCCACGCTGCTGCGCTGCGTGAACCTGCTGGAGACGCCGACCAGGGGCAAAGTGTTCGTGGAGGGCGTCGAGGTGACCGACCCCGACGTGGACATCGACGCCGTACGCCGCCGCATCGGCATGGTCTTCCAGCAGTTCAACCTGTTCCCGCACATGACCGCGCTGGAGAACGTGATGATCGCCCAGCGGCGGGTGCTCAAGCGGGGCAAGAAGGAGGCCGAGGTCATCGCCCGGGAGAACCTGGACAAGGTGGGCGTCGGCGCCAAGTGCGACGCCCTCCCGAGCCAGCTCTCCGGCGGCCAGCAGCAGCGGGTCGCCATCGCCAGGGCGCTGGCCATGAGCCCCGACCTGATGCTCTTCGACGAGCCCACCTCGGCGCTCGACCCCGAGCTGGTCGGCGACGTGCTCACCGTCATGCGCAAGCTGGCGGAGGAGGGCATGACGATGCTGGTGGTCACCCACGAGATGGGCTTCGCCCGCCAGGTGGCCGACCGGGTGGTGTTCATGGACGGCGGCGTGGTCGTCGAGGACGGGCCGTCGTCCCAGGTGATCGGCGATCCGCAGCAGGAGCGCACGCGGATGTTCCTGCACCGCGTCCTGCACCCGGAGGACTGACGCCTTTCTCAGGACCGGAGGGCGGGACGCGCGCGGCGCGCCCGCCCTTCTGGTGTAATACACCGGCATGGACCTGACCTCTTACGCGGAGTGGGCGGTCCGGCTGGCCAACGACCTCGCGCCGCCGGCCGAGCTGCGCAGGCTGCGCGACGAGCTGGCCGCCGTGTTCGACGCCGCCGGTGACGAGCGCGCGGTGGCGTCGCGGCTCAACGCCCTGCTGGAGCGCTATCCCGTACGCCCGCAGCTGTCCGACCACGACGGCCACGGCTGGCACCTGCACCTGGCCGACGACCCCGCGGCGACGGCCGTGATGGGCCTGGCCGCCGTCGTGGCGGAGCTGGGCGTCGACCGGCTGGGGCGCTGCCACGAGCCGCGCTGCCGCCGTGCCTTCCTCGACACCTCGTCCAACCGCTCGCGCCGCTACTGCTCGGCCCGCTGCGCCAGCCGCGCCAACGTGGCCGCCTACCGGGCCCGCCGCCGCGACGCCGCCCGGCCGGCCGGCGGGCGGCGGATCAGCGGCCAGTAGCGCAGCACGACGCGGCCCACGACGTCCTGGACCGGCCCGAAGTCCCAGCTGTCGCGGCGCCCGCTGGCCCGCTGGTTGTCGCTCTCCAGCCACCAGCCGTCGGCGCCGTGCCATTGGGCGCGTTTGACGATCAGCCGGTCGGGGTCGCCGGGCAGGCGGGCGACGACGAGGTCGCCAGGACGTACGGCGGCGCCCCGCCGGACCAGCAGCCAGTCGCCCGGCAGCAGCGCGGGCCGCATCGAATCCCCTTCGACACGCACTCTCATCGGCTGTGACCCCCTACTCCGCAGGCGTCGGGACCCGAGTAAGGTCGGTTGTGGACCAAGCTGATTCAGCATCCAGGAAGGACTTTCTGATGCTCGCACGACTGCTACGACCCAAGCATGTCGCTTCCGCACACTGCGACCTGCCCTGTGGGGTCTACGACCCCGCTCAGGCCCGCATCGAGGCCGAGTCGGTCAAGGCGATCATGGAGAAGTACGCGGCCAACGAGGACCCGGTCTTCCGCGCCCGCGCCATCAAGATCAAGGAAGAGCGCGCCGAGCTGGTCAAGCACCACCTCTGGGTGCTCTGGACCGACTACTTCAAGCCCCCGCACCTGGAGCAGTACCCGCAGCTGCACCAGCTCTTCTGGGACGCCACGAAGCTGGCCGGCGCGGCCGGCGCCAAGGGCACCGTCGAGGTGGCCAAGGCCGAGGACCTGCTGGGCAAGATCGACGAAATCTCCAAGATCTTCTGGGAGACCAAGGCCGCCTAAAACGGCACATAAGGCTCTGTGCGGTCCCGTGCCGCGCAGAGCCTTTTCCGTTGATGGCGAGTCTGAATCGTCCAAGCACCGCTCAGGGGCGGTAAGTTGCAGTCAGCGGCGGATTCGCGAGGAGGAACGTGACCGAGGAAACCGAGACGCGCGCGGAAGGCGTGGCCGGCATCCGCGACGTGGTGAGCATCAGGCTCCCCGCGGCGAGTGCCTACCTGTCTGTGCTGCGTACGGCTACCGCCGGCCTGGCCGCGCGGCTTGACTTCACCCTGGACGAGATCGAGGACCTGCGCATCGCGGTCGACGAGGCCTGCGCCATGCTGCTCAGCGAGGCGGTGCCGGGCACCGACCTGACCGCCGAGTTCGAGCTGACGGGGCAGGAGATGCAGGTCAGAGTGGAGGTGACCACCGTCGGCAGCTCCGCGCCCAAACGCGATGACTTCGCCTGGATGGTCCTGACCGCCCTGGCCGACGACGTCGACGCGGTGACCGGCTCCCCCGACCGTATGGCGATCGTCCTGCGTAAGCGCCGAGGCGCTGCCCAGAATGCGGCGGGGCCGGCGTGACGGAAAGGACTGGAGCCATGGCCACCAGCGAACACGCCGTGCCCGACCGGGTGCGCGCCCGCATGCTCTTCGCCGAGCTGGCCGAGCTGGGCCCCGAGGAGCCGCGCCGCCAGCGCATCAGGGACGAGCTGGTCGAGCTTCACCTTCCCCTGGTCGAATACCTGGCGCGCCGCTTCCGCAACAGGGGCGAGTGGCTCGACGACCTCACCCAGGTCGCCACCATCGGTCTGATCAAGTCCATCGACCGGTTCGATCTCAACCGCGGCGTGGAGTTCTCCACCTACGCCACGCCCACCATCGTCGGCGAGATCAAGCGGCACTTCCGTGACAAGGGCTGGGCGGTTCGCGTGCCGCGCAGGCTGCAGGAGCTCAAGCTCTCGCTGACCAAGGCGATCAGCGACCTGTCGCAGCGCGAGGGGCGTGCCCCGACGGTGGCCGAGCTGGCCTCCTACCTCAAGATGACCGAGGAGGAGGTGCTGGAGGGGCTCGAGTCGGCCAACGCCTACTCCACGGTCTCGCTCGACGCGCCCGACTCTGGCGACGACGACGCGCCCGCGGTCTCCGACTCGCTCGGCATCGTGGACGAGTCGCTGGAGGGCGTCGAATATCGCGAGTCGCTCAAGCCGTTGCTGGAGCGGCTCCCGCCGCGCGAGAAGCGCATCCTGCTGCTGCGCTTCTTCGGCAACATGACGCAGTCGCAGATCGCCACCGAGCTGGGCATCTCCCAGATGCACGTCTCGCGCCTGCTGGCCCGCACCCTGGCCCAGCTGCGCGAGGGCCTGACGGCCGACGACTGACCGGGTTTTCCGCACCCGCCCGGCGCGACGTGCGGAAAACGCGGCTAACCGTCACCGTAGAGCGCGTGGGTGGTGGGAGGAGCGAGCAGCGTCACCAGCCCGGTCAGGGCCACCACGATCAGCGGGATGCCGAGCTGCGGCTGGTCCGACTGGATCAGCGTGACGGAGACCGGCAGCATGAAGATCTGGGTCAGCACCGCGGGCGACCTCCCCCACCGCTCCATCTTGAACAGCCCGCCCCAGGCCACCCAGAGCAGCCCGGCGCCCACCAGCAACCCGAAGACCGCCTCCGCCACGGCGGTGGTCATGTCGTCTGGCCTGCCTGTCAGGGTCTCCACGGCGACGAAGACGCCGAGCCCGAGCGCCACGAGGCCCTCGACGGCGACGACCGCGGCGGCGATGAGGAGGGTAAGCGGGCGACCGTTCACGGTCCGTACCCTACCTCCCGGGACGCGCGACGCGGGAAACAGGACGTTCGGCGGATAAGCCGGACAAGCTCCACCGGATACGCTGGCGACATGCGCGCCATGCTGCTGGTCAACCCCAAGGCCACGACCACGAACGCCCGTACGCGCGACGTGCTCATCCGCGCACTCGGGGCGGCCGTGGAGCTCGCCGTCGAAGAGACCCGCTACCGGGGTCACGCGGCGTCACTGGCGGCCACCGCCCGCGCCAAGGGCTACGACGTGGTGGCCGTGCTGGGCGGCGACGGCACGATCAACGAGACCGTCAACGGCCTGCTCAATCCCGTCGACGGCGGCGCGGCGCCGCCTCTCGACGACCCCAGCACCGGACGCCCTGGGCTGATCGTCATCCCCGGCGGCAGCGCCAACGTCTTCGCCCGCGCGCTCGGCCTGCCCAACGACCCGGTGGAGTCGACGGGCCAGGTGCTGGAGGCCCTCAGGGAGGGCCGGCGCAGGACCGTGGGTTTGGGGCAGGCCCTGTGGGAGGGCCAGAGCCGCTACTTCACGTTCTGCTCGGGCATGGGATACGACGCCGAGGTTGTACGGGCCGTGGAGGGCCTGAGGGGCACCGGCCGTAAAGCAACCCCCACACGGTATGTGAACACGGCTCTGAGGCACTATCTGGCCACGGACAAACGGCATCCGGCGATGACGGTGACCGGCCCTGGCATCCCGGTGGCCGGCGGGGTGTTCATGGCGATCATCTCCAACACCTCGCCCTGGACGTACGTCGGCAGCCGCCCCGTGCGTCCCACCCCGTGGGCGAGCTTCGAGACCGGCCTGGACCTCCTCGGCCTGCGCAGGATGAGCCCTATCACACTCGCACCGGTGATCAGGCACATCCTCACGGAGAGTGAGGCCCTTCCGTCCGGCCGGAACCTCGTCCAGCTCCACGACGAGGCCGAGTTCACGCTCACCGCCGACCGTCCTGTGGCCTTCCAGCTGGACGGTGACTACCTGGGCGAACGCGAGAGGGTGACGTTCCGGTCTACACCGAACGCGTTACAAGTTCTGGTCTAGCCGGTTACATTCGGTCATTGTGTGACGCATCCGACATCCATAACCGCCAAAACTTACCGCCAACCCCCTTGCGTGCACTCTGCGTGGCTGACAGGCTCAACCATGACGTCCGAACGTAGGACCTTTAACAACCCCAGGGTCCTCGACGGGCGGCGGGCAAGCCCGGTCCTCACAGGATGCGGGTCATTGTTCGCGCGAGTTAGTGAAACTCTTCACAAAGTAGCCGCACGGAGCCCGACCGAAGGCTCCATCTACTAAGGAGTGGACGCATGGACTGGCGCCACCGAGCTGCCTGCCGTGACGTGGACCCCGAGCTGTTCTTCCCGATCGGCAACACCGGCCCGGCACTCATGCAGATCGAAGAGGCCAAGCAGGTCTGTCGTTCCTGCCCGGCCGTCGATGCCTGCCTGAAGTGGGCCCTCGAGTCCGGCCAGGACGCCGGCGTCTGGGGCGGCCTGAGCGAGGACGAGCGTCGCGCGCTCAAGCGCCGCACCGCCCGCGCCCGTGCCCGCGCCACCGCCTGAAGACCTTCATAGTCTCCCCACCCTACGACGGCGCTGTCAGCAGGGCGGAAGCGGGATCGACAGAACGACCTCCGTGCCGCCTTCCAGGCGCGGCTCGACGGTGAGCCGCCCGGACAGCTCCCCTTCCACCAGCGTGCGCACGATCTGCAACCCCAGGCTGGTGGAACTGTCGAGATCGAAGCCGTCGGGCAGCCCGCGGCCGTCGTCCCAGACGGTCACGTTGAGCCGCTCGTGCGCGGACTCGACCATCACCTCCAGCCGCTTGGGCCGCCCATGCTGCAACGCGTTCTGCAACAGCTCGGTCAGCGCCATCGCCAGCGGGGTGGCGATCAGCGACGGCAGCACGCCGAACTCCCCCACCCGCCGCGGCGTGACCGCCACCTCGGGGGAGGAGACCTCGCCCGCCATGGCGATCACCCTGTCGGCGATCTCGTCGAAGTCGACGAACTCCTCCGGCGCGTGCGAGAGCGTCTCGTGCACGATCGCGATCGAGCCGACCCGGCGTACGGCCTCCTCCAGCGCCTCGCGGCCCTCCGGCACCTGAAGCCGCCTGGCCTGCAGGCGCAGCAGCGCGGCCACGGTCTGCAGGTTGTTCTTGACCCGGTGGTGGATCTCGCGGATGGTGGCGTCCTTCGTCATCAGCTCGCGCTCGCGCCTGCGCAGCTCGGTGACGTCCCTGATGAGGACGAGCGCGCCGATGCGGCCGCCGCCGACGATCAGCGGGATCGCGCGCAGCTGCACGATCGTGCCGCCCGACTCGACCTCCGTCTCCTTGGCCGCCCGCCCGCTGGCCACGATCATGAGGTCTTCGTTGATGGGCTCGTCGGAGTAGCAGAGCTGTGCGGTGACCCGGCCCAGCTCGGCACCCACCAGGTCGGCGTGCAGGCCGAGCCTGCGGTAGGCCGACAGCGCGTTCGGCGAGGCGTACGTGACGCGTCCGGCCCTGTCGAGCCTGAGCAGGCCGTCGCCCACGCGCGGCGAGCGCACCAGGATCGGCTCATCGCCCGAGAAGGGGAAGCGCCCCTCCGCCACCATCTGCGCCAGGTCGGAGGCGCTCTGCAGGTAGGTCAGCTCCAGGCGGGAGGGGGTGCGGGCCGAGGAGAGGTTCGTCGAGCGCTGGATGACCGCGAGGAAGCGGGCCTCGCCGTCCTCGACCGCCCGGCGTACGGGGATGGTCTCCTCCCTCACCGGCACGCCCGTGGACCAGTCGGGGTCGCCCTCGCGGCAGATGCGCCGCTCGTTCCATGCGGTGTCGATGAGCTGGCGCTCGCCCTTGGCCGCGACCGTGCCGACGATGTCGTCGTGATAGACCGTCGGGCCCGTCGTGGGGCGCATCTGGGCGATGGCGATCCAGCCGTTCTCTCCCAGCAGCGGCGCCCACAGCACGAGGTCGGCGAACGACAGGTCGGCCAGCAGCTGCCAGTCGGAGACCAGCGAGTGCAGCCAGTCGAGATCCGCTTCGTCGAGCGCGGTGTGGCGGGCTACGAGGTCGCTGAGAGTCGGCACGAGTGCATCATGCGTGCTTTCCCCCGCAACAACCAAACCGACCCCCGGGCAGGCGGGCATGTTTGACGACAAGGGTGACGGCATCGCCCACATAGTTGGACTTGGCACGAAATCTCATACTGTGAGAAGCGTCATACCGCCGAAGCCGCGAGCCACCGAGAACGAGCCGCTCCGCGACGATCCGGAGGTGATCCACACGAGCGCGACGTCCTCCCGGCACCGGCGCGACACGGCGCGCGAGCCCGTCTCGGTTGCGATCGCGCACACTGCTGTGGATATCCTTCACCATCAACCTGAGCTGCCCGGATCCGCGCGTGCCCACACCCGCACGCGCCCGGCGCCGGTCGGCCGCCGCGGCCCGCGGTTGACCACTCGGGCCGAAGTGAGTTCCGATGATCTCGCGGTGACCAGACACGCCCTCACCGCCGTGGCAGAAGTGAAGGTGAGAGCGTGAGCGACGACAGCCCCCGCGTGCCGAAGTACTACGACGTGAAACGGGCCCTGCTCGAACTCACCAAGACCCTCTCCCCCGGCACCGCGCTCCCGCCGGAACGCACGCTCGCCGTCCGGTTCGAGACCTCGCGCACCACCGTCCGCCAGGCCCTGACCGAGCTGGTCGTCGAAGGGCGGCTGCTGCGCATCCAGGGCAAGGGCACCTTCGTCGCGCAGCCCAAGGTGGCCCAGGTGCTGCAGCTCACCTCGTACATCGGGGACCTGCGCACCGCCGGCCTCGAACCCGACACCAAGATCCTCGAGATCGGCTACATCACCGCCGACGAGGCACTCGCCCGCCGCCTGGCCATCAACCCCGGCGGCCGCGTCCTGCGCATCCACCGCCTCCGCCTGGCCAACGGCGAGCCCGTCTCCATCGACACCACCCACCTGTCCGCCCGCCGCTTCCCCCGCCTGCGCCGCGAGCTCGAAGTGCACGCCTCCTTGTACGAGACGCTGCACAACGCCTACAACGTGCGCCTGACGGACGCCGAGGAGATCATCGAGACCGTCCTCGCCACCCCCTACGACGCCAAGGCCCTGGGCGTGGACGTCGGCCTCCCCATGCTCCTGCTCACCCGGCACGCCTTCGACGCCGACGGCAACCCGGTGGAGTGGGCCCAGAGCCTCTACCGCGGCGACCGCTACAAGTTCGTCACCCGCCTCCGCCGCCCCTGACCGCCCCTTCCCTACGCTTGAGTCATGAGCGTTCTCGTCGTCGCGGGTACCGGCAGCGGTGTGGGGAAGAGCGTGGTGACGGCGGCGGTGGCTGCGCTGGCCGTCGCTCGGAAAGCCGAGGTGGCCGTGGTCAAGGCGGCGCAGACCGGAGTCGGTGCCGGGGACGACGGCGACGTCGATCGGGTGATGCGGCTCTCCGGGGTCAGGACGACGTTCGAGCTGGGGCGGTTCCCCGACGCGTTGCCGCCCGCCGCGGCCGCTCGGGCCGCCGGGCTGCCGCCCGTGTCCATGACGGCGGCGGTCACCCTCGTGCGGGAGCTGTCGGAGAGCAACCGGCTGGTGCTCGTGGAGGGGACCGGCGGGCTGCTCGATCGCTACGACGAGGACGGCGCCACCGTGGCCGACCTCGCGCGTACGTTGCGGGCCCAGGTGCTCGTGGTGGTGAGCCCCGCCGCCGGCACGGTGAACGACACCGCGCTCACCCTGGAGGCGCTGGCGCATCGGGGGCTCGACCTCGCGGGGGTCGTCATCGGGCGGTGGCCTGCCGCGCCCGGGCTCGCGGAGCGCTCCGCCGTGGCCGACCTGGAGATGCTGGCGGCGCGGCCCCTGGCCGGTGCGCTGCCCGACGGGGCCGGTGCGCTGCCCGGGCCTGAGACGTTCCTGGACGTGGCCAGGCGTGGCCTCAGTGCCACGCTGGGCGGCGCCTTCGACCCGGCCCGCTTCCGCCAGACCGCCTGAAGGGTGGGGTTAGCTCTACCATCCACCGGCACACCAGGCCCATTTCGCGGCGCCGCCGCCGATCAATACCGTTGATGACATGAAAGTCCCCCGTCCCTGGTCGGCGCGTGCCTGGCTGGACACGGCGCACGTGATGGTGGGCCTGCCCGTGGCCATGCTGCTCGGCGCGCTCACGCTGGCCCTGGCCGTGGCGCCGCCGCTGCTGGTGCGGGCGGTCCCGAGGTTCACGGGGGTGCAGCGGTCGAGGTTCGAGGCGTTCCTGGGCTCCCGCATCCCGCCCGTACGCTCTCCTCCGAACCTGCGCGCCACCGCGACGTGGCGGCAGATCTGCTACCACCTGCTCTCCCCCTGGGTGAGCCTGGTGGGCGTGTTCCTGGTGGCGCTGGCGTGGGGTGGCGCCGTCGTGGGGCTGCTGGCGTTTCTGCCGCCCAAGCTGCAGCCGCCGCCGCTGGAGTTCGAGTTCGACCTCAGGGACGGCAAGGTCGTGTTCGTCTACATGCTCGTGGGCCTGAGCCTGGCGCTGCTCGCGCCGCTGCTGGCGCGCGGCATGGCGGTGCTGGACCTGTCGGTGGCGCGTGCGCTGCTCGGCCCGAGCCGCAGCGAGCTGGGCCAGCGCATCGAGACGCTGACCGAGAGCCGGGCCGGCGTGATCGACGCGGCCGACGCCGAGCGCCGCAGGATCGAGCGCGACCTGCACGACGGCGCCCAGCAGCGGCTGGTGTCGCTGGCGATGAACCTGGGCCTGGCCAGGGCGACGCTGACCGACCTGCCTGACCCGGCGCGCGAGGCCATCGAGCAGGCCCACGAGGAGGCCAAGCAGGCGCTCAAGGAGCTGCGCGACTTCGTCCGCGGCCTGCATCCGGCGGTGCTCAACGACCAGGGCCTGGACGCGGCGCTGTCGGGCGTGGCGGCCCGCGCGCCGTTCCCGGTGAAGCTGCGCGTGGACATCGAGCGTCGGACGACGCCGACGATCGAGGCGGTGGCGTTCTTCATCGTGTCGGAGGCGCTGACGAACATCGCCAAGCACGCGGCGGCCACCAAGGCCGAGGTGAGCGTGCGGCGGGAGCGAGACCGCCTGCATCTGCTCGTGTGGGACGACGGCTGCGGTGGTGCGAGGATGGACGGCGGCACCGGGCTGCGCGGCCTGGCCCAGCGGGTCGACTCCGTGGACGGCGCCCTGCGGCTGTCCAGCCCGCTCGGGGGACCGACGACGATCGAGGTGGAGCTGCCGTGCGAGTAGTGCTCGCAGAGGATTCCGTGCTGCTGCGCGAGGGGCTGATCCGGCTGCTCGACGCGGCCGGCATGCAGGTGGTGGCGGCCGTTGACGAGGCCGAGGGGTTACTGCGCGCGGTCGAGGAGCATCAGCCCGAGCTGGTCATCACCGACGTGCGCATGCCGCCCACGCACACCGACGAGGGCCTGCGCGCCGCGCTGGTGCTGCGCCGCCAGCAGCCGAAGCTGGCGGTGCTGGTGCTCTCGCAGTACGTCGAGGAGCGCTACGCCGCCCAGCTGCTGGCCTCGGCCGCGACCGGCGGGGTCGGCTACCTGCTGAAGGACCGGGTGGCCGACGTGGCGGAGTTCATCGACGCGCTGCGCCGAGTGGGGCAGGGCGGCACCGCGCTCGACCCCGAGGTGGTCTCTCAGCTGCTGCTGCGCGGCAACAACGACCCGCTTGAGCGCCTGACGCCGCGCGAGCACGAGGTGCTCCAGCTGATGGCGGAGGGCCGCTCCAACGCGGGCATCGGGCAGGCTCTGGTGCTCAGCGAGGGCGCGGTGGGCAAGCACATCGGCAACATCTTCACCAAGCTCGACCTGTCGCCGGCCGAGGGCGACCACCGGCGGGTGCTGGCGGTACTGCAGTTCCTGAAGATCAGGAGCCTGCCGTGAGAGCGGTCTGGCTGATGGCGGGCGCGGTGGCCACGGTGATCGCGCTGACGATCTCGACGGCCGTGCTCTGGCGGGGGTTCGCGCGGGCGCGCACGCCGACGGAGGTCACGATGCGCTCGATCCCGTTCGAGGGCGAGAGCCTGCGGGTGAAGGCCGGCAAGGGCAGGGTCGGCCTGTACGTGCTGCCGGGCAAGGCGGGCGAGCTGCTGCTCGAGCGCTCGCTGCGCTGGACCAGGGACCGCCCGACGGTGACGGAGGAGTGGGACGCCGGCTCCCGCACGCTCCTGCTCGACGCGGTCTGCCCCGGAGGCGACCAGCCCGACGGGCCGTTCTGCCACGCCGACTACACGTTGTTCGTGCCGCCGGAGACGAACCTCGACGCGAGCACCAGGGGCGGGGGCCTGGCGGTTTCCGAGCTGTTCGGCGACGTACGCCTGACCTCCGTGTCGGGTGACCTCGACGTGCACGCCGTCGCGGGCGACCTGTGGGCGCGCACGGGCACGGGCAGCGTGGACGCCGACGACCTCGGCGGGCAGCGGGCCGACGTGGAGGTCGGCACCGGTGACCTCGACCTGCGCTTCGCGGAAGCGCCGTCGCAGGTCAAGGCCGTCGTCCGCACCACCGGCGACGTGATGGTGAACGTGCCGCCGCAGGCGGGCCGCAGCCGCACGTACGACGTCACCGCGACCGGCACCAACACCACGGTCGACGTCCGGCAGGCCCCCGGCTCCCCCAAGACGATCGTCGCGACCACCGAGGACGGCTTGGTCACGATCTGTTGCCAATGACCGATCAACGCGTCGGTCGAGACCTGTTTACTCGGGTGACTGGTTGGTAAGTTCCCGGCATGGAGTCTGCGAAGCACGCCGGTGACGCCGCCGTCGCCGTGTCCAAGGCCTATGGCGTCGAGACGATGTTCACCCTGTCGGGAGGGCACGTCTTCCCCCTCTACGATGGCGCGGTGCACGAGGGCATGCGCATCCTCGACGTACGCCACGAGCAGAGCGCGGTCTTCGCCGCGGAGGCGACCGCCCGGCTGACCAGGAGCCCCGGTCTGGCCGTGCTGACGGCGGGCCCCGGCATCACCAACGGGGTGAGCGGCGTGGCGACGGCCCACTTCAACGGCTCACCGGTGGTGGTGCTCGGCGGCCGGGCGCCCCAGTCGCGCTGGGGCAGCGGAGCGCTCCAGGAGATGGACCATCCGCCGCTGCTCGACCCGATCACGAAGCTGGCGTTCACGGCGAGCGCCGCCGACTCGGTCGGGCAGGACGTCGAGGTCGCCTTCCGTACGGCGGTGGCGCCGCATCGCGGGCCCGTCTTCCTCGACTTCTCCATGGACCACCTGTTCTCGCCGTCCCCGGTGCACGAGGTGCGCACACAGACGCCGTCCCCCCTGGAGCCCGACCCCGACGACCTGGCGAGCATCGCGCGCCTGCTGGCCGAGGCCGAGCGTCCGGTCCTGGTCTACGGCTCCGACGTCTGGATGGACCGCGCCGAGGAGGCCGCCCGCGACTTCGCGGAGACCTGGCGGCTGCCGGTCATCCCCAACGGCCAGGGCCGCGGCATCCTGCCCGCGGGCCACGAGCTGCTGGCGACCAGGGCGAGGGGCATGGCGTTCGGCCAGGCGGACCTGGTGATCGTGGTGGGCACGCCGCTCGACTTCCGGCTCGGCTACGGCTGGTTCGGCGGGAAGGACGGCGCGCCGCTCGCCAGGGTGGTGCACATCGCCGACGCGCCCTCGCAGCTCGCCACGCACATGCAGCCGGCCGCGTCCGCCGCCGGTGACCTGTCGGTGGTGTTCTGGAGCCTCGGCACGGCGTGCGGGGAGGCGGGGGTCAAGCCCGACGCGTACGCGTCGTGGGTGACGAAGCTGTCCGACGCGGCCGCGGCCACCGTGGCGGGCGACGCGGAGCTGCTGGCCGCCGGCTCCGACCCGATCCATCCCATGCGCATCTACGGCGAGCTGGCCAAGGTCCTCGACGACGACGCCGTGGTGATCGGCGACGGCGGCGACTTCGTCTCGTACGCGGGCAAGTACGTCGAGCCGAAGCAGCCGGGCAACTGGCTCGACCCCGGCCCGTACGGCTGTCTCGGCACCGGCCTCGGCTACTCCATCGCCGCCCGCCTGGCCAGGCCGTCCTCACAGGTCGTGCTGCTGCTCGGCGACGGCGCCGCGGGCTTCTCGCTGATGGACGTCGACACCCTGGTCCGCCACAAACTGCCCGTCGTCATGATCTGCGGCAACAACGGCATGTGGGGCCTGGAGAAGCACCCCATGCAGCTGCTGTACGGCTACGACGTGGCCGCCGAGCTGCAGCCGCAGTGCCGCTACGACCAGGTGGTGACCGCGCTGGGCGGCGGCGGCGAGCTGGTGACCAAGCCGTCGGAGATCGGGCCGGCGCTGCGCAGGGCGTTCGACTCGGGGCTGCCGTACATGGTGAACATCGCGACGGACCCGCAGGTCGCCTACCCCCGCAACACCACGGGGGTCTGAGCCGTCACTGGTTCTTGGAGGGCGTGGGGGTCGGCGTGGGGCTGGGCGGCGGTTCGTCCTCGGGGCAGGCGCTGTCGACGATGACGAGCACGACCTCCGTGCCCTTCGCCACCGCCTTGCCCGGGCCTGGCGTGGTCTGCTTGATCCGGCCGCAGCGCCGCCCGTCGGTGGTGGTGGTGCGGTCGTCGACGCGGGGCGTGAGCCCGGCCGCCTCGATCATGCTCTGACCTTCGAGGAAACGCTTGCCGACCACGTTGGGCACCGGCACCTTCTTGTCCGTCGGGGTGCTGGTGGGCGTCTTCGACGGCGTGGGGCTGCTGGACGGCTTGGTGGTGGGCGTCTTGGTGGGCTCCGGGGTGGTCTTCGTGACCGAGGGCCTGGGGGTGTGCGGCCGGTTGACCGTCTGCTCCCGGGTCGGCTCCGGCTCGGGCTCCTCGGTGACCTCTGGCTCCTTGGTCGTCGGCTTCGGGGGCTTGCTGGTCTTGGGCTTGCCCTCCTTGCCGTCGCCCGCGTTGGCCTGGGGGGCGATGGACTGCGTCGGCTCGGCCGGTGTGGTGGCGATGCCGCTCAGGGCGACCGCGCCGGCGCCGGCGCCGAGCACGACGGCCGCCGCGATGCCGGCGACCAGCCCGGTCCTGCGCGGCGCCTTCGCGGCGCGCCTGCTCCCGCCGCGCCGCTCGGACAGCGCGGTGTCCTCGTGGGCCATCCGGGCGCCGGTCTGGTAGGGGTCGGTGTCGCGCTGCTGGTAGGAGTGGCCGGCCTGCTGGTACGCCTCCGGCGGCGGCGCCATCGTGGCCCCCGTGGCGGGCGTGCTGGAGGGCGGCTCCGGCAGGGCGGCCGGGGTGTGCCCGCTGGCGATCGCCCTGGCGGCCTCGCTCATCGCGCGCGCGTTGGGGTAGCGCCTCGCCGGGTCCTTCGACAGGGCGATGTCGACGAGCGTGCGCACCGACTGCGGGATGTCCTGCGGCAGCGGCGGCGGCGCCTCGCGGATGTGCTTGAGCGCGATCGTGACCGCGCTGTCACCGTCGAAGGGGCGCTGGCCGACCAGGCACTCGTACGCGACGACGCCCAGCGCGTAGATGTCCACGGCGGGCGTGACGGGAGCGCCTTCGGCCTGCTCGGGGGCGCAGTAGGCGGCGGTGCCGAGCACCATGCCGGCGTCGGTGAGCCGGCTCGCGATGTCGGAGCGCGCGATGCCGAAGTCGGTCAGGACGAGCGTGCCGTCGCGCTGCACGAGCAGGTTGCCCGGCTTGACGTCGCGATGCACGATGCCCTGGTCGTGGACGGCCTGCAGAGCCGATGCGGCCTGCGCGATGAGCTCCATGGCCGCCTGCGGCGGGATGCGGCCCAGCCGGGCGAGCAGCCGGTCGAGCGGCTCGCCGTCGACGAACTTCATCACCAGGTAGACGGTGTCGCCGCTGACGCCGTAGTCGTAGACGTCCACGACCCCGGAGTGGTTGATGGTGGCCATCGCCCGCGCCTCCCCCTGGAAGCGAGCGACGAAGCCGGGGTCCTGCATGCGGCCTGGGAGCAGCACTTTGACGGCGACGGTGCGGGCGAGGACGGTGTCCTCACCTCGCCACACCTCGCCCATGCCACCGGCGCCGATGCGGGTATCCAGTCGATACCGCCCCGCCAGCGTCGTCCCTTGGGCCACCATGATTCCCCCGCTACCCCCCTACGTCCGAAACCTCTCCCACCCCGCGGATCTCCAACAAAGCGAAGTTTTGTCGCGGTGAGGTAACACAGTGGTCACGGAACTCAGAGAGTGTACGACTCACCTGTCCCACATGCCACTCAAATGCCTCAAGCCGTACAAAGCCTATCCTGAGGCCTTGCAGCCGCACTTGTCCGCGTTTCCCGGGAAGTCAACAGGCCCATTCCACCACCCGTAGGCTGACCCCATGACGCTCGCACCAGGCCTGCGCGCCCAGCTCCCGACCGTGGTCGAGATGGCCGACACCGCCAAGGAGATCGGCAGCGGCGACGTGCCGGTGCTGGCCACGCCCAGGTTGCTCGCCCTCGCGGAGGCCGCCACCGTACGCGCCGTCGCCAGGCACCTCGCGCCGGGCGAGACCTCCGTCGGCACCCGCGTCGCCCTCGACCACCTGGCCGCCAGCCCGCTGGGCGCCCGCGTGCAGGTCGGCGTCGAACTGACCGAGGTCGACGGGCGGCGGCTGATCTTCGCCTTCGAGGCGCACGACGAGCGCGGCTCCGTGGTGGGCAAGGGCACGATCGAGCGCGTCGTGGTCGACCGTGCCAGGTTCCTCGCCCGCGCTACTCGATGACCGCGATCAGGTCGCCTTCCTGGATCACGTCTCCCTCGGCGACCTTGAGCTGCGCCACCACGCCGTCGTCCTCGGCGATCACCGGGATCTCCATCTTCATGGACTCGAGGATGACGAGCGTGTCGCCGTCGGAGACGGTGTCGCCCTCTTTGACGACCACCTTCCACACGTTCGCCACCATCTCAGCGCGTACCTCAGCCACCGGGACTCCCCTCTTTCACTGAACCAACAATCTCATGGGCCTCAGGCGCGCATCCGCGCGACCAGGCCGGTGTCGTAGTCGCCGGTGGCGAACTCCGCGTTCTCCAGCAGCTCCGCGCAGAACGGCAGGTTGTTCTTCGGGCCTTCCACAACGAACTCCGCCACCGCCTTGCGGCCCTTCTCCAGCGCCTCTGCCCGGTCCGAGCCGTATACGCACAGCTTGGCCATCAGCGGGTCGTAGAACGGCGTGACGGTGTTGCCCGCCGTGTAACCCGAGTCGACGCGGACGCCGTCGCCCTCCGGCTCGTCCCAGGCCGTGATCGTGCCGGGGCCGGGGAAGAACCGCTTGGGGTCCTCGGCGTAGACGCGGAACTCGATCGCGTGGCCGCGCGGCTCGGGCCGCACCTCGGGGCTCTCGCCCGCCGCCACCCGCAGCTGCAGCTCGACCAGGTCGAGGCCGGTGACCAGCTCGGTGACCGGGTGCTCCACCTGGAGCCTGGTGTTCATCTCCAGGAACACGAAGTCCTGGGCGTCGGCGTCGACCAGGCACTCGACCGTGCCCGCGCCGACGTAGCCGACCGTCTCGCCGGCCCGCACCGCCGCCGCCAGCATGCGCTCGCGCAGCTCGGGGCTGATGCCGGGCGAAGGAGACTCCTCGACGACCTTCTGGTGGCGGCGCTGCACCGAGCAGTCACGCTCGCCCAGCGCCACGACCCTGCCGTCGGGCAGGCCGAGGATCTGCACCTCGACGTGGCGGGCCCGCGCGATGTAGCGCTCGAGCAGCACGGCGGGCCCGTCGAGCGCGTCGCCGGAGAACCTCGCCGCCGCCCGCGCGGCCTGCTCGTACGCCTTGGCCAGCCCCTCGTCGTCGTAGGCCACGCTCATGCCGATGCCACCGCCGCCGCCGGCGGTCTTGACCATGACCGGGTAGCCGATCGACTCGGCGGCCTTCAGCGCCAGCGACAGGTCGGTCACCGGCTCGCGGGTGCCCGCCGCGACCGGCACGCCGGCGGCCTCCATGAGGTTACGGGCGTTGATCTTGTCGCCCATCTTGTCGACGGCCTCGGGCGACGGCCCGATCCACACCATGCCGGCCTCGATCACGGCCCTGGCGAACGCGGCGTTCTCGGCGAGGAAGCCGTAGCCGGGGTGGACCGCCTTCGCGCCGGTCGCCCGCGCCGCCTCCAGCACCCTGGCGACGTCGAGGTAACTCTGCGCCGGGTTGGCCGGTCCGAGCAGCACGGCCTCGTCGGCCTCGCGGACGAAGGGCAGGTCGGCGTCGGCCTCCGAGTGGACCGCGATGGCACGCAGGCCCAGCTGCTTGACCGTGCGGATGATCCGCCGCGCGATCTCCCCTCGGTTGGCGATCAGAACAGGTCCGAGCGTCTCAGTAAGCACGCCGACCACCCTACGGCCGCCGACGCCCTGACCCCTTTCCCCCGAAACCACCGATCCAGCCAGCGCGATCTGTAGGAACCCCACAAAAGTGAACGCCCGGAAACCCCCGCGGCGTACGCGCGGCTATAGACGCTAGATCCGGCCGCGGTCGATCACGCGAGCCAGCGCCTCCACCGCATGAGCATCGTACGCGCTCCCCGCCGACAGGCGGATGCGCTCCAGCGCCGCCCCGCTCCTGTCGCGGTCGGTCGAGGGCCCCACCAGGTCGTCGTAGGCGTTGGCGACCTTGATGATGCGGCTCGACAGCGGCGGGTCGTCGGCGATCGCGTCGCACTGCCTGCTGACCACCTCGGCCACCCGGTCGAGCACGCCGGTCTGCCTGATGACCTCGGCGCCCAGCTCGGCGATGCGGCGGGCCTGCTCGGGCTCGGTCAGCACGGTCGCGCCGCCCGGGATGGGGTCGCGCAGCGAGAGCTGGCCGATGTCGTGCATGAGCGCGGCGTACTCCAGCTCCAGCAGCTCAGGCTCGGCCATGCCCAGCTCCCTGCCGACGGCCACGGCCAGGCGGCTGACCCGGCGCGAGTGGCCCGGCTCGACGTAGCCGCCGACCTCGGTGACCCTGGACAGGGCGCGCACGGTCTGCAGGTAGGTGGCGCGGATGCCGGCGTACTTCCGGAAGGCCACCTGCGTGACCAGCAGCGGCGCGGCGAACACCAGCAGCGCCACCAGGTCCATGCTGTGCGTGGCGAGCGCGAGCAGCACGCCCGACGAGCCCACGGCGGCGCCCAGCGGAAAGGCCATGTTGAGCTCGTCGCGCACGGCCACCCTGAACGCGGTGCGCACCTGCTCGGCCCGCAGCAGCGCGGCGATCAGCACGTCGATGAGCAGCGTGATCGTGATGAGCGTCACCATCACCGCGAGCGCCGGCCACCAGGTGCTCGTGGGCGGCTTGGTGAGGTGGAAGAGCGGGTCGGCGAGCGGCCGGAACGCGAAGGCCAGCAGCGCGCCGGTGAGCAGCCGGCGCGCCATCGCGTCGAGGCGGGGCGGCCGGCCCACGGCGAGGTGCGGCAGCGCCCCCGCCAGCATGCCCACCGCGATCACCGCCACGACCTGCAGCGCCGAGTGGCGCAGCTGGTTCTGGCTGAGGTCGAGCAGCAGCGTGTAGCCCAGCGCGGCGGCGGCGCCGATGGGCGCCACCTCCCTGTTGCCCGGCATGGTCAGCCTGGCCAGCTCGCCGACCGCGATCAGCGCGCCGAACCCGACCGCGATCTCCGGCTTGTCCAGCCCTTGAGCCGCGGTGTACGCCACGCCGGTCAGCGCGACCAGCCCGGCCGCGCAGATGAGCAGCAGCTGCCCCGAGTCGAGCCTGCGCAGGACCTTGTGCAGCGAGCGGTCCCGCGGCCTGACGCGTTCGGTGGTGATCATGGCCCGGTCACGACCTGGATGGGCATGGTCGGGTCGTCGTGGTCCTTGATCTGCGTCTCGGCGACCTCGGGGGGCGGCGGGTCGACCCGGCGCGGCGGCTGCCACGGCTCACGCTCCAGCGCGCGGATGAACGCCGCCACCATGACGGGGTCGAAGTGCGTGCCCGCGCTCCTGCGCAGCTCGTCGAGCGCCACCGGCACCGGCCGCGCCCCCCGGTAGGAGCGGTCGGAGGTCATCGAGTCGAACGCGTCGGCCACCGCGATGACCTTGGCGAACTCGGGGATCTCGTCGCCCGCCAGGCCCATGGGGTAGCCGGTGCCGTCGTGGCGCTCGTGGTGGTGCATGATCCCGGCGTACGCCTCGTCGAGGAAGCCGATGCCGCGCACGATCTCCAGCCCCCGCATCGGGTGGAGCTGGATCGCGGCGAACTCCTCCTCGGTCAGCGGCCCGTCCTTCTGCAGCACCTTGGTGGGCACGCCGAGCTTGCCGACGTCGTGCAGCATGCCGGCGTAGCGGATGGCTCGCACCCGCTCGTGGCCCATGCCGATCTCCTGCGCGATCATGGACGAGGCGTGCGACACGCGCGTGCAGTGACCGCGGGTGTAGTAGTCCTTGGTCTCGACGGCCTGGCAGAGCGCGGCGATCGTGGCGTCGTACGAGCGCTGCTGTGCGTGATACTGCCCGAACGCCCACCGCGCCACGAACAGCGGCACCAGCACCAGCACCGCCGAGATCGACGCCACCGTGGCCCACAGCCCGGCCACGAGCAGCCCGAACGTGCCGTAGCCCAGGTAGGACAGCAGGAACTGGGCCATGCCCCGGCGCGGCATCTCGGTGGCCCGCACGTGCGTGGCCAGCCCGATCATGGTGAGCGTGAGTGCGATGTTGAGCGGCACGAAGACGGCGGTGGCGGCGACGTACGGGCCGATGAGGTCGTCGAAGGCGTTGACGTCGGGCACGCCGACCCGGCCGTCGAGCGCCTCGTAGACCCGCCCCGCGGTGTAGCCGCAGATGGCGAACTGCGCGCCGTTGAACAGCCGCTTGACCAGCGGCAGGCCAGGCCGGACGCTGACCATCGCGGTCAGGCCGACCAGCGCCGCCCCCTCCGGCCCGATCAGCACCACGGCCGCCAGCGAGGCGGAGAAGCTGACGGACACGGCGGTCTGCTCCATGTTGAGCAGCGTCGGCATCGACTCGCAGACCAGGAACAGCAGGGCGAGCACCAGGAGGATGTCAAGGTCCTCCGTGGCCACGGGCGCGCCGGACACGATCACGCCGCGAACAATGAGAGCGGCCGCCGCACCGATCACGGCGACCAGATAGACCCTTGCGGGCCACGGCAGATCACGCATGGCGGCCCCCCATAGTTATCAGGTCCAGGACACCCCAGGTGGCACCACGCCGCCGCTCATGAGCACGACCACAGGGGCGATCAGCACGAGGGCGGTGAGCAGCCGGGCGACCGTAACCTTCGACATCCACATGCCTCCACGTCGACTTGTGGGATTCACGCTACAGAAGACGGGGTGGCCGCATGGGGAGAGTCGGAAATCGCAAGCAAAGCGTAATCAAGTCACTACTTGCCGCGACGCGTGGCGGCCCACTCGACCGTCTTCTTCACCCCGGTCGCCAGGTCGACCCTGGGCTGCCAGCCGAGCCCCTCGTGGGCCGGCACCGGGTCGACCGCCATCGCGGGCAGGTCGCCGGGGCGCGGCGGCGCGAAGCCTGGCTTGTCCTGGGCGCCCGCGGCGTCGGCGATGAGCGAGTGCAGGCGGCGGTCAGTGGTCTGGATGCCGGTGCCGAGGTTGAAGCGGCGGCCGTTGCCCTCGGGCCCGCACGCCCGCACGAAGCCGTCGACCACGTCTTCGACGTAGACGTAGTCGCGGGTCTGGGTGCCGTCGCCGAAGACGACCGTGGGCCGGCCGGTGAGCAGCGCGTCGGTGAAGATGGAGACCACGCCCGCCTCGCCCTCGGGCGCCTGGCGGGGGCCGTAGACGTTGGACAGCACCAGCGTGGTGTATTCGAGGCCGTAAAGAGCCTTGAACGTGGCGAGGTAGATCTCGCCGCTCAGCTTCGAGGCCGCGTACGGCGAGCGCGGATCGGTCGCCGCGTCACCCGGCACCGGGATCGTGGCAGGACGCCCGTAGACGGCCACCGACGAGGCGAACACCACCTTGCGCGTGCGCCCCTCGTGGGCCGCGGCCAGCACCGCGGCCGTGCCCTCGACGTTGAGCCTGGCGTCGTGCGCCGGGTCGGCCACGCTCTTGCGCACGCTGATCTGCGCGGCCAGGTGGCAGACCACCTCCGGCTGCAGCTCGGTCATCAGCTCCACGAGCGCGCGGTCGCGGATGTCCATCTCGTGCAGCCGGAACCGGTCGGCGGCCGCGGCCCCGGCCAGATTGTCGCGACTGCCGGACGACAGATCGTCGACCACATCGACCTCATGGCCGTCGGCCAGCAGGCGATCGACGAGATTCGATCCGATGAACCCGGCACCACCGGTGACCAACACGCGCATGAAGTGAATCTTAGTCGGCCAGCTCCGACCTCACTTGCGCGATGCGATCGAGCACCTTGGAGCGCAGGTCGGCCGGGACCGGATCGCAGCCGCAGTGCTTGTGGACCAGCGCCTTGATCGCCTTGTCCAGGTCGTATTCCTTGAGGCACGGGCTGCACTCGTCAAGATGCACCTTGATGTCGGCGACGTCCCCCTCCGTCAGCTCGCCGTCGAGGTAGGCGTAGACCTTGTCGAGCACTTCACGACAGTCGGTGTCGTGCGGCTTGCCACAGCTCATTTCGATCCCTCCGACGGGACCAGGCCACGCTCGCGGGCGTAGTCCTCAAGGAGGCCCCGCAGCTGCCTGCGTCCCCTGTGCAGCCTCGACATCACGGTGCCGATGGGAGTGCCCATGATGTCGGCGATCTCCTTATAGGGGAAGCCTTCGACGTCGGCCAGGTAGACCGCGATCCTGAACTCCTCCGGCAGAGCCGCCAGCGCCTGCTTGATGTCACCGTCGGGCAGGTGCTCCAGCGCCTCGACCTCGGCGGACTTCAGGCCACTCGAGGTGTGGGACTCGGCCCGAGCCAGCTGCCAGTCCTCGATCTCCTCGGTGCCGGACTGCCTCGGCTCCCGCTGCTTCTTGCGATAGCTGTTGATGAAGGTGTTGGTGAGGATCCGGTAGAGCCACGCCTTCAGGTTCGTGCCCTGCTGGAACTGGTGGAACGACGCGAACGCCTTGGCGAAGGTCTCCTGCAGCAGGTCCTCCGCGTCCGCGGGATTTCGGGTCATCCGGAGCGCGGCGGAGTAGAGCTGCTCGAGATACGGCATGACGTCGCGCTCGAATCGCTCGCTTCGCTGCTCCAGCGTCTCCGCGCCTGTCGCGGGCACCGGACCCACCCCCCTAAGATCACCGGTGGCCGGCTGTGGCGGTACACCGTACTCAGGGGAGGATACCCGCTGGCTCGCGACCACCCGGTCAGCGGGCTGGGGGTGTGCCAATGTGAGCATGCTCGTCGCAACACGCCCGCGCCCTTGTCTGTTCCCGCAAGATAGAAGGTACGAAGGACCCGGTGCGGGGAACGTCATACGTACCGGCTGGTAGCCCTTTTTCCGGAACCCAGGAGTCGCGTGTGCTGCCCATTCCGGCCGAGGAACTGAACGGCTCAGGGACGCTCGGGCCGTACTGGACCTTCTACCGCGCCGTCGCCGCCGAACAACTCAACCGATGGCTCCCCGCCCAGCCCTCCGTCATCCTCGACCTGTCGGGCGGGCGCGGGCGATGGTCAGGCCAGGCCGCCAGAGCCGGACACCGGGTGATCGAGGTGCTCGACTTCCGCCGTACCGTCGACGGGCAGTCGCGGCTGCGCGACGCCGACCGCGTACGCCACGTGCGCGCCGACGATCTGGCGTTCCTGCCCGACGAGAGCGTCGACGCCGTGCTCGCCGAAGAGCGCGTGATGTCGATCGAGCTCATGGCCGAGTCCGCCATGAACGACGTGGCCAGGGTGCTCAAGCCCGGCGGGCGCGCCCTGGTGTGCGTCGACTCCCTGGTGCTCGGCATGGCGATCCTGGCCGAGCAGGAGCAGTGGCAGCACCTGCGGCAGACCGGCGAGGTCATGCTCGTGCCGTGGCCCGACGGCAGCATCACCCGCTGCTTCAGCAGCACGCAGCTGCGTGAGCTGCTCCAGGGCGCCGGCCTGGAGATCGAGTGGATGCGGCCCCGCACGGTGCTGTCGCCTTCCACGGTCGACCACGTGCTCGGCTCCGACGCGCGGGCGCTCAACTACCTCGTGCGCACCGAGCTCGAAGCCCACCCCGACGACGACGACACCGTCGGCATCCACCTGGTGGCCAGCGCCCGTAAGAAGTGAGCCACACCTCGCCGTTCTTCGTGTCCGGCGAGTGCGCCCTCCTTCTCGCCGGTCAGCGGCGGCGTTCGCGCTTACCCTGGCAGGGCACGCAGCGCGCGGCCTCGGGGCGGGCCTCCAGCCTGCCCTCAGGCACCGGCTTGGCGCAGTCGACGCACCGGCCGTACGCGCCCTCGTCGATGCGCCTGATCGCCTCGACGATCGCCTGCCGCTGGCTGTTGGCCACGGTCAGCATGGCCTGGGCCCGGTCCGCGTCGGTCAGGTCGGAGCCGGCGTCGGCGGCCGAGCGGTCGCGCACTCCGACGGGCTCGCCGCGCAGGACCCCGATCGAGCGATCGAGGTCGGCGAGCATTTCTTCCAGCCGCTCACGAGCGGTCGTGACGTCCACGAATCCGCACCTCCGGGTAAGAAGGGGGCAAACCCGCGGTCAGGACTCCCCGGATGTCCCGCCCGGTGTGATCAAGGGGCAATGTTGGCGGTGACACCGAGTGAACGGTTGCATCGCTTTCCTCACCGGATGCCCACTTGCCGAGCTTTTTACACCTTCAGAAAAGCGCGGTTTCCTCCTCCTCCGGGAGGGGTTTGATGAGGTCGGGGCCGTTGTTCCGGACGTTGTTGACGTCCGTGGAGACCGCGTACGCGGTGAGCCGTCCCGGCTCGGCGGGCACCAGCAGCCGCCCCGCCTGGGTGGTGTCGGTGAGCTTGGGGTCGAGCCACTCCGCCCAGTGGTCCCTGTCGATCATCATGGGCATCCTGTCGTGGATGCGGCCGAGCTGGTCCTCGGCGTCCGTGGTGATGACGGTGCAGGTCACCAGCCACTTGAGCGGGTCGTCGTCGTCCCTGGACGGGTCCTTCCAGAACTCGTACAGGCCGGCCATGGCCAGCACCCCGCCGTCGGCCGGATGGATGAAGTACGGCTGCTTCTTCTTCTTTTCTCCCTCGACCGGCATCCACTCGAAGTAGCCGTCGGCCGGCAGCAGGCACCTGCGCTTGGCGAAAGCCTGACGATAGGACGGCTTCTCGGCCAGCGTCTCGGCCCTGGCGTTGATCAGCCGGGAGCCGATCGACGGGTCCTTGGCCCAGGCCGGCACCAGGCCCCACTTGACGATCCTGAGCTGCCGTACCGCCCGCGCGGCCTCCTTGGGCACCCGGCTCAGCACGGCGTAGACGTTCTTGGTGGGCGCGACGTTGTAGTCGGCGCCGAGCTCCTTGTCGGGGGCGCCGTCCTGCTCGACCTGGAACTCCTCGAGGAGCTCGTGCTTCTTGCGCGCCGAGGCGTATCTACCGCACATGCCCCCACACTGCCATCTCTTCGGTACGTCCATCCACAGGGAGCGACCGTACGGCAGCCGTCATCCACAGGCTGTGACCCCCGCCGCCGACGGCCAGTACTCTTTGACCATGCCCGCCACCACGCCCGCCGCCACGCCCGCTCCGCACTGGCCCGCACCGACGGCGACGGCTCCCGTCGCCGCCACCGTCCCGCTGCCCGGCTCCAAGTCGGTGACCAACCGCGCGCTCCTGCTGGCCGCGCTCGCCGACGGTCCAGGAGTCGTCCGGCAGGCCCTGCGCAGCCGCGACGCCGACCTCATGGTGGCGGCCCTGCGCGCGCTGGGCACCACGCTGGAGGCCGTGAGTGAGACCTCGGCGGGGGTCGACTGGGCGGTGACGCCGGGCCCGATCCGCGGCGGCGCCCGCATCGACGCCGGCCTGGCCGGCACGGTGATGCGGTTCGTGCCGCCGATGGCGGCGCTGGCCGACGGGCCCGTCTCGTTCGACGGCGACCCCCATGCGCGCAAGCGCCCGATGGGGCCCATCCTCGACGCGCTGCGCTCGCTCGGAGCCCGCATCGACAACGACGCGCTGCCGTTCACCATCAGTGGGCCGCCGGCGGGCGGCGAGGTGACGCTCGACGCGTCCGGTTCGTCGCAGTTCGTCTCGGGGCTGCTGCTGACCGCCGCGCGCTACGAGAAGGGCGTCACGATCCGCCACGTCGGCCCGCCGGTGCCGTCGCAGCCGCACATCGAGATGACGGTCGAGATGCTCAGAGCGGCGGGCGTCACGGTCGACGACCACGAGCGCGATGTGTGGCGGGTGGAGCCGGGGCCCATCGCCGCCAGAGACGTGACGGTCGAGCCCGACCTGTCCAACGCGGCCCCGTTCCTGGCGGCGGCCCTGGTCACGGGCGGCAGGGTGACGATCCCTGGCTGGCCTGAGCGCACCACCCAGCCGGGCGACGCGCTGCGCGGCCTGCTCACCGCCATGGGCGCCACGGTCACCCGCTCGGGCGACGACCTCGTGGTCACCGGCAGCGGCCAGGTCACCGGCCTCGACGCCGACCTTCACGAGGTGGGGGAGCTGACCCCCACGATCGCCGCGCTCGCCGCGCTGGCCGGCACGCCGAGCCGCATCAGGGGTGTGAGCCACCTGCGCGGCCACGAGACCGACCGCCTGGCCGCGCTGGCCACCGAGATCAACCGCCTGGGCGGCGACGCCGAGGAGACCGACGACGGCCTGCTCATCCGGCCCCGGCAGCTCCACGGCGGCGTCTTCCACAGCTACGACGACCACCGCATGGCCACCGCCGGCGCGGTGATCGGCCTCGCGGTGCCGGGCGTCGAGGTGGAGAACATCGCGACCACCGCCAAGACCCTGCCGGAGTTCGTCCAGATGTGGACGGCGCTGCTGGAATCGCGATGAGCTGGGCAGACCTTCGCCTCGGCGGTATGACGGGTTTCACCGGTGAAGCGCCGGGCACGTCGGAAAAGGGTGACACGTGAGAACGCGCCGCCCCCCGCACGACCATGCGCCGACCATGCGCACGACCATGAGATCCAGCAGCACGACACCACCCGCCCGATCATGGGCGACGACTCACGGCCGGAGCACGGTCCCACCACCGGCTTCGGCTCCCCATATGACCCTGCCGCCCGGCGGATCCGTGTTGCGGCCGTCCGAGCGCGGACCCACGGCACACCGATGACACCGGAAATGGCCGGTCGGCACACGGAACCCGTCAGGGCGTGGGACGTCTGCCCACGGTCAGCAGCAGCAACGAGGAGCGAGCGTATGGGAGCGGACCGCTGAGGAAGCGGGAGTACGACGAGGACGACGTCAGGGTCCGGCCGGGCAAGGGCTCCAGGCCGCGGACCCGGATCCGTCCTGCGCACGAGGACGCCGTCGAAGGGTTCGTGGTGGCCGTCGACCGTGGCCGCTACACCACGCTGGTCGAGCCGGAGCGCCCCAAGGGCTCGGCGCAGAAGCGCAAGCCGCCGCAGCGCCGGCTCGTGGTCGCCATGAAGGCACGCGAGCTGGGCCGCAAGGGCATCGTCGTGGGCGACAGGGTCGCGCTGGTGGGCGACGTGTCCGGCAAACCCGACACGCTGGCCCGCGTGGTGCGGGTCGAGCCCCGCACGTCGATGCTGCGCCGCTCGGCCGACGACGTCGAGGACACCGACGGCATCGAGCGCCCGGTGGTGGCCAACGCCGACCAGCTCGTCATCGTGACCGCCCTGGCCGACCCGCCGCCCAGGCCGCGCATGATCGACCGCATCCTCGTGGCGGCGTTCGACGCCGAGATCGACACCCTGCTCTGCCTCACCAAGTCCGATCTCGCCCCGCCCGACGAGCTGGTGGCCCTCTACGAGCCTCTGGGCGTGCCGCACGTCGTCGTGCACAAGGGCGGCTCGCTCGACGAGCTGCGCGACCACCTGGCCGGGCGCATCAGCGTCCTGGTCGGGCACTCGGGGGTGGGCAAGTCCACCCTGGTCAACGCTCTGGTGCCCGACGCCAACCGGGCCGTCTCCCAGGTCAACGCCGTCACCGGCCGCGGCCGCCACACCTCCACCTCGGCCGTCGCCCTTGAGCTGCCCGAGGGCGGCTGGATCATCGACACGCCCGGCGTACGCAGCTTCGGCCTGGCCCACGTGTCCGTGGAGACGGTGCTCGCGGCCTTCCCCGACCTGGTTGAGGGCACCGTCGACTGCCCGAAGGGCTGCACCCACCTGGGCGAGGGCTGCGCCCTCGACGCCTGGGCGGCGGCCGGCAACGCCGACCCCGCCCGCCTGGAGTCGTTGCGCCGCCTCCTGTGGAGCCGCGAAGGCACCGCCGACGACCCCCGCCCCGCGGAAGAACCCGCCGACACCACCTGACAGGGATGATGGAGGGAAGCGCTTCCCGGCAGGGTCTGTCCCACCCCTGGCCACGACCACCGCCGTGCACCCCTGGACGCGTCCGCGAGGAACCGGCGACACACCCTGACCGCGACCACCGACCACCGACCTCCGCGATCGCGCCCGCCGCGAGCACCCCGGCCGCCGAACCCGCCGACACCCCAGCCTGGCCCCACAACCGCACCCGCCGCGAGCGCCCGGCCGCCGGTCCCGCCGACGCCCCGGCCGCGCCCCACAACCGCACCCGCCGCGGCCACTCGCCCTCCTGACGGCGCCCGCCGTTCCGGCGGACCGTCACACGCGGGTGGGGCGGAGGGTCCAGGTCACGGTGAAGGTGGTGACGACGGTGCCGTCCGGGTTCGTCAGGTCCACCGTCACGTCGAACTCCGGCCGTTCCCCCGCGTCCAGCCGCGCCAGGACGTCCTCGCGGGAGACCGTCAACCGGGCCTCGGCCCTGATCTCGCCCAGGGCGAGCTTGCGAAAGGCGATGGTCGCCGTGGTGGGCAGCGGCACCGCACGTACGAGCTGGTCGCCGAAGACGGACAGCACGGCGGCCCCCGACGCCGACTCGGCGAGCGTGAAGAGCACCCCGGCGTGCGGCCCGCCGACGTGGTTGGCCAGGTCGGCCCGCTCAGGGACGCGGCAGACCGCCCGCCCGTCCCCCACCGACTCGAAGACGATGCCCAGCGTCCGGGCGAACGGGACCGACCCCAGCAGAAGCTCACCGACATCTTGCGACATGCGAGACATGCTACTGGTCAGTAACTGGAAGCAGAGTTACCAGAAAAGGGGCGTTGGTAACTGATGTCCGTATGGCCGACGCGGTAGCGTGGGCGACCGTGCAGGGTTATAACGATGATCTTCGCCTCGCGCATGTCATGGCGGACGCCGCCGATGACCTGACCATGCGGCGGTTCAAGGCGGTCGACCTCAAGGTCGAGACCAAGCCCGATCTGACGCCGGTCAGCGACGCCGACCGCGCGGTGGAGGAGGCCATCAGGGGCACGCTGCGCCGTGCCAGGCCGCGTGACGCGGTGGTCGGCGAGGAGTTCGGGAAGACCGGCTGGGGCGCCCGCTCGTGGATCATCGACCCCATCGACGGCACCAAGAACTACGTACGCGGCGTGCCCGTCTGGGCGACCCTGATCGCGCTCATGGAGTACGGCAAGGTCGTCGTCGGCCTGGTGTCGGCCCCCGCGCTGGGCCGCCGCTGGTGGGCCGCGACCGAGGGCGGGGCGTGGACGGGCAGGAGCCTGACCAAGGCGTCCCGCATGCAGGTGTCCTCGGTCTCCTCCCTGGAGGACGCGTCGTTCTCGTACTCGAGCTTCGGCGGCTGGGAGAAGACCGGCAAGCTGGACAACTTCCTCGACCTGAGCCGCGCCTGCTGGCGGACCCGCGCGTACGGCGACTTCTGGTCGCACATGATGGTCGCGGAGGGCTCGGTCGACCTGTCGGCCGAGCCGGAGCTGTCGCCGTGGGACATGGCGGCGCTCACCGTGATCGTCGAGGAGGCCGGCGGCGTCTGGACCGACGTCGCCGGCGTCAAGGGCCTCGAGGGCGGCAGCCTCGTCTGCACGAACGGTCACCTGCACGCCGAGGTCATCGACCGCCTCAACGGCACCACGGTCAGGACCTGACGCCCGCCCTGTCCTGGATGGCCTGGGTCGCGGCGGTCAGCGCGCCTTCGTCGGCGATCGTGACGTTCCCCTCGTACGTCACCCCGCTCGGCGGATCGTCGTGCCCCACCGGGTCGGCGTCCCAGAAGTTGCCCCGGTAGGTGACGTTCTCCAGCGGCGGCCCGACGTGCAGCACGGCCGTGTTGTCGGCCCGCATGACGACGTTCTCCTCGACGAGCACCCAGCTGGCGCCGTAGTCGGTGTAGAGCCCGAAGTTGTACGGCGTCACCGTGTCCTTGATGACGTTGCCCCGGACGACGGCCCCGGTGTCCGCCGAGTCGCCCTGCGGCCCCGACAGGTAGACGCCGCCACCGTCGGCCAGCACCTGCAGGGTGCGGGCGGTCAGGTTGTGCAGGATGTGGGTGCCCTCGCCGGCGCCTGCCACGATGCCGCAGTGGGGCACGTCGGTGACCTCGTTGTGCGCGACGACGCAGCCCCGGGTGCCGGAGATGGCGATGCCGGGCGACCCGCTGAGCTCCAGCCCGGTCCCGCGCACCCGGTTGTCCTCGATCGCGGCGCTCCGGGTGCCGGTCACGGTGACGCCGCCGCCGGCCAGCGTGTCGAAGGCGCACCGCCGTACGGCGACGCCGTCGCCCCCGCTGACGCTGAGCCCGGTGGCCCCGAGCCGGGTGAAGCGGCACCCCGTGACCTCGACGCCGTCGGCGTCCTCGATCTGCACGCACGCCGGAACCGTGACGGAACTCAACGGATACGTCACGTACGATCCCTCGCCCAGCTCGGCCCGCTCCACCGGCCCGCCCTCGTAGAACCCGCTGCCGTGATAGTGCACGAACCCCTCGGGCCGCCCCGGCCGCAGCCACGTGGCCTCGGCGAACACCAGCCCGCGCAGGGCCACCTCGCGCGCACCCGCCAGCCGTACCAGCGTCTCCAGCACCGGCGCGACCACCCGCGCGGACGCCGGCTCCTCCCCCGGCAGCGGCAGGTACATCAGCACGTGCGCGCCCGGCCGCGCCCGGTCGAGCACGAAGGTGCCCGGCTCGCGCAGGAAGCTCGGGTCGTTCTCGACGGACGTGGGCAGGCCGGGGCCGATGGAGGCGTTGCCCTCATAGACGGACTGGTAGAGCGCGTACGCCCACTCGTACCCGGGCCGCGCCATGGTGATCACGGTGGAGCCGCCCGCACGCGCGATGCCGGCCACCTGGAGCCTGGCCTCAGTCCACGGGTAGACGCCGCGGTGCACGAACTCGACGTTCTGCCAGCTCAGCGGCTCAGAGCTGTCGGTGACGTAGCCGGTCTCGGTCGCCGTGACCGTGCCGGGCAGGCCGGGGACGGCGGCGCGCGGGGCCCGCCGGCCGTTCACGTAGAGCTGACGGGTGTCGAGGTCGCCGACCTCGGCCAGCCAGACCCCGTCGTCGCGCACCCGCCAGCCGGTGATCTCCCGCCCGCCGCTGATGACGGGCTCCTCCTGCTCGGGGGCGCCGTAGCCGGCCGCCTGATAGACCGTCCCCGAGTCGTCGGCCCCCAGCTCGAACGGGCGGGTCAGCACGTGAACACCGCCCCGCAGGTGCACGACCGCCTTCCCGCCCGCCTCGCGGGCCGCCGCGCGGGCGCGTTCGAGCGTGGCGAACGGCCGGTCCTGCGAGCCGGGCCAGGAGTCGTCGCCGGCGGGCGAGACGTGAATCTGTTCCATGGGTCACCTCCGCTGTCGTTTATGCCGTACACAGATTTGTACACCATAAACTAGACCCATGGACGACGGTGTCGAATTGTTGTGGCGCGACAGGGACGACGAGAGCGCGCCGCGCGCCGGGCTGAGCCTCGACCGGATCGTGCGGGCGGGCATCGAGCTGGCCGACGCCGAAGGGCTCGACGGCCTGTCGATGCGCAAGGTCGCCGACCGGCTCGGCTTCACCACGATGTCCCTCTACCGCCACGTGCCAGGCCGCGACCAGCTCGTCGCCCTGATGCGCGACGCCGCCATCGGCGAGCACCTGAATGAAGAGCCCGCCGAAGAGCCGTCCGGCGCGGGCTGGCGCCCGAGACTCGAGGCCATGATCAGGCAGGGCTGGCGCTGCCGCCGCCGCCACCCGTGGCTCGCCGAGGTCAGAGGCACGCGCAACGTCCCGGGCCCGAACGCGGTGGCGCTCTTCGACCGCATGCTGAGCACCCTCACCGGCACCCCGCTCCACCCCCGCGAAGTGATCGCCGCCGTCAACCTGGTCGGCCGCTTCATGGACGCCGAGGCGCTGAGCCTCGTCGAGACCCTGCGCGAGGAGCGCAGCAGCGGCGTGTCCGAGGAGGAGTGGTGGGGCGCCAGAGACTCCCTGTACGAACGCCTCCCCGCCTACCCCACGATCACCCGCCTCTGGGAGACGGGCGGCTGGGACGCCCCCGAGGACTCCTTCGAGTTCGGCCTGCGCCGCATCCTCGACGGCATCGAAGCCCTCATCCAAGAACGTGACGAAAAGCGTGACGAAACATGTGCCGAGTGCGGCGACAAGCTGGACCCCGCCCCATCGGGCCGCCCCCGCGTCTACTGCTCCCGCGCCTGCCAGCAACGCGCGTACCGCCGCAGAAGGACTCCTTAGAGCGAGAGCACCCGCCGCACCGCCGCCATCAGGCTGTCCCGATAACCGCCCCCGTACAACACCACATGGACGAGCAGTGGATGCAGCTGATGCACCGGCACCCGCTCCCGCCACCCCTCGGCGAGCGGCCATTCCTCCCGGTAAGCCCCCAGCACCCGATCGAGCTGCGGCAGCCCGAACAGATCGAGCATCGCGAGATCCGTCTCGCGATGCCCGCCGTGCGCCGCCGGATCGATCAGCATCCCCTGCCCGCCCGACCACAGCACGTTCCCGCTCCACAGATCCCCATGGATCCGGGCAGGCGGCTCGACCGGCCCCGCCACCTCCGGCAGCCGCGCCACGGCCCGCTCGACCAGCGCGACGTCCGAGGCGGGCAACCGCGCCTCCCGCAGGAACGGCAGCACCCGCCGCTCCCCGTAGAACGTCGCCCAGTCAGGGGCGTCCGCGTTGTCCATCGGCAACTCGGCGATGAACCCGGGCCACGGAGCCCCGAACCGCTCGGCCCCCGCCCGATGCATCCGCGCCAACATGCGCCCGAACCGCTCGGCCGCCGCCCGATCGGGCCGCTCCTCGCGCACCCAGGCCAGCACGAGCCGATCAGGCTCGGCCTCGATCACCTCGGGCACCGCGGCGACCTCGCCCAGCCAGCGCAGCCCGGCGGCCTCCGACACCAGCACCTCGGAGGCGGGCCCGCTCTTGACGAACACCGCCCGCCCGTCGTCCAGCACGCCCCGCCGCAGCCGCCGCCCGTGCGACGTGCCGAGCTCCTCAGCGAATCTCATCGGCGATGTGCTTGGCGACGCCCTCAGCGGCCGACTCGACCAGCTCCAGCACCTCCTCGAACCCCTCACGCCCCCCGTAGTACGGATCAGGCACCTCCGCCCCGTCAGGCGCGGCGGGATCGAACGACCGGAACAACCGCACCTCCACCCCGGCAGGCGCCAGCCGCCGCAGATTGGACAGATTGTCCCGGTCCATGGCGAGCACCAGGTCGTACCGGTCGAACCAGTCCTTGGTGAACTGCCTGGCCCGGTGCGCCGACCCGTCGTAGCCGCGCAGGGTGAGGATCTCCAGCGCCCGCTCGTCCATCGGATCGCCCACGTGCCACCCGCCGGTGCCGGCGGAGTCGACCACGACCTGCGCGCCGAGGCCGCGGTCCGCGAGCACCTTGCGCAGCACCACCTCCGCCATCGGAGACCGGCAGATGTTCCCCATGCACACCACGACCACGCGATACGTCATGCCTCCATTCTCACCAATGATCCGTGGTGAGCCGTTCACCAAGAGGCACCTGACGGTGAATCGGTGCAGCACACCGACCCGCAGCGTTCACCGTCCGTTCATCCGCTCTCGGGAGGCGAGTCACCTTCGCTGCATAGCTTCATGGCGACTAAGGATCAAGTGGGAGGAACCCAACCGTGAAGTATGCAGGCCGGCTCGCCGCCGTCGCCGTCGTCGGCGCGCTCTCGCTCGCTGCGTGCGGCACAGACAACAACAACCCCTCGGGCAGCGGCACGACCTCCGCGACCGCCGCCGCGCCCGCCGCGGGCAACGACAACGGTCTGAGTGGCTCGATCAACGCCGCAGGCTCCTCTGCCCAGGCCAACGCGATCACCGAGTGGACGAAGAACTTCACGGCCACGAACCCTGGTGTGACCCTGAACTACCAGCCCAGCGGCTCCGGCGCGGGCGTGCAGGCGTTCATTCAGGGCACGGTCGCCTTCGCCGGCTCCGACTCGGCTTTGAAGGACGACGAGCCCGCCCAGGCCGACGCCCGCTGCAAGACCGGCAAGGCCATCAACATCCCGATGGTCACCGGCCCGGTCGCGGTTGTCTACAACCTCCCCGGCGTGGACGGCCTGCAGCTGTCGCCGAAGACGCTTGTGGGGATCTTCAACAGCAAGATCACCAAGTGGGACGACCCGGCCATCAAGGCCGAGAACCCGAGCGCCCAGCTCCCGTCCACGCCCATCCAGGCCGTCCACCGCTCGGACGAGTCGGGCACCAGCGACAACTTCACCAAGTTCCTCAAGGCCACCGGCGACTGGCCGTACGAGCCGGGCAAGGCCTGGCCCGCCGAGGCCAAGGGCCAGGGCGCCAAGGGCTCCGACCAGATCGCCGCCAGCGTGAAGGACTCCGAGGGCGCGATCAGCTACGTCGAGCTCTCCTACGCCGAGAACTCCTCGCTGCAGAAGGCCAAGATCGCCAACGGCGCCGGCGAGTACGTCGAGCTCACCCCGGAGAGCGCGGCCAAGACCGTCGAGACCGCCGAGGTCAAGGGCACCGGCAACGACCTCGCTCTGTCCATCGACTACGCCACCAAGACCCCGGGCGCCTACCCGATCGTCCTGGTGACGTACGAGATCACCTGCGAGAAGGGCCTGCCGGCCGACCAGCAGCAGATCGTCAAGAGCTTCCTCACCTACACCGCCAGCGACGAGGGCCAGGCGGCGCTGAAGGAGCTGGGCTACGCCCCTCTCTCGGGCGAGCTGCTGACCAAGGTCAGGACCGCCGTCGAGGCCATCTCCTAGGCAGCCGATGTCGACCGACGTACGTACCCGTGAGGGCGGACCGGACACCAGCCGGTCCGCCTCGCGGCGCAGCCTCGGTGAAGGCCCCTTCCGCTTCGTCTCCACCGCCGCCGGCGTCGTCCTGCTGGGGATCATGGCGGCCATCGCCGTGTTCCTCATCGGCGAGGCCATCCCGGCGCTCCAGGCGAACAAGGCGTCCTTCCTCACGGAGCTGACCTGGGACCCCAACGGCCAGCAGACGTTCGGCATCGCCGCGCTGGCCTTCGGCACCGTGCTCAGCTCCGCGCTCGCCCTGGTCATCGCCACCCCGATCGCCGTCGGCGTGGCACTGTTCATCTCGCACTACGCCCCCCGCAGGCTCGCCGCGCCGCTCGGCTACCTCATCGACCTGCTCGCCGCGGTCCCCAGCGTCGTCTACGGCCTCTGGGGCCTGGCGTTCCTGGTGCCGCTCATGCGGACGCCGTCGCAGTGGCTCAACGAGCACCTCGGCTGGTTCCCGCTGTTCGCCGGCGAGGGCGTGATCGGCGGCAAGACCATGCTCGCCGGCGGCATCGTGCTGGCCATCATGATCCTGCCGATCATCGCGGCCATCTCGCGCGAGGTGTTCCTCCAGGCGCCCAAGATGAACGAGGAGGCGGCGCTCGCGCTCGGCGCGACCCGCTGGGAGATGATCAGGATGGCCGTCCTGCCGTTCGGCCGCCCCGGCGTCATCAGCGCCGCCATGCTCGGCCTCGGCCGCGCCATGGGCGAGACCATCGCGGTCGCGCTGATCTTCCCTGCCACGTTCGACATCACCTTCGAGATCCTCACCCCGCACGCCAACAGCATCGCCGCCAACATCGCCAACGGCTTCGGCGAGGCCACCGAGATCGGCAGGGGCGCGCTGATCGCGTCCGGCCTGGTGCTGTTCCTCATCACGTTGCTGGTCAACATGGGCGCGCGCGTGGTCATCAACCGCCGCAAGGAGTACGCGAGGGCCGGCGCATGACCTCGATCCAACACATCTCCACCGGCCGCCGCATCAAGGACCGGGTCGTCCAGGGCCTGGTCTACCTGGCGTTCGCGCTGGCCGTCGTGCCGCTCGTCTCCGTGCTGTGGCTGGTCATCTCCAACGGCCTGGCCCGGTTCGACCTGGAGTTCCTCACCCACTCCATGAACGGCATCGGGGCCAGGGACGCTGGCGGCGGCGCGTACCACGCCATCGTCGGCACCCTCGAACAGGTCCTGCTCGCCTCCGTCATCTCGGTCCCCATCGGCCTGTTCACCGCCATCTACCTCGTCGAGTACGGCCAGGGCGGCCGCCTCAGCCGGGCCATCAGCTTCTTCGTGGACGTCATGACCGGCATCCCCTCGGTCGTCGCCGGCCTGTTCGTCCTCGCGTTCTGGATCCTGTTCCTCGGCTTCCCCTACTCCGGCTGGGCGGGTGCGCTCGCCCTGTCCATCCTGATGATGCCGACCGTCGTCAGGTCCGCCGAGGAGATGCTGCGCCTGGTGCCGGGCGACCTGCGCGAGGCCTCGTACGCGCTGGGCGTCCCCAAGTGGCGCACCATCGTCAAGGTCGTGCTGCCGACCGCGTTCACCGGCATCGTCACCGGCGTCATGCTGGCCGTGGCCCGCGTCGCAGGCGAGACCGCGCCGCTGCTGATGACGGTGTTCTTCACCAACTCCATCAACAACGACCCGTTCAACGGGCCGCAGATGGGCCTTCCCCTCTTCGTCTTCGACCAGGCGGCCCGTCCCAACGACACCGCCATCGACCGGGCGTGGACCGGAGCCCTCACGCTGATTCTGATCGTCATGCTGCTCAACCTGGTGGCGCGTCTCATCGCCTGGTGGCGTGCGCCCGCCAAGGGCCGATAGGGGGTAACCACCACAATGTCCAAGCAGATCCAGGTGTCGGGCCTCGACGCGTACTACGGGTCGCACAAGGCGATCGAAGACGTGTCGATGACCATCGAGCCGCGGTCGATCACCGCGTTCATCGGCCCGTCCGGCTGCGGCAAGTCGACGTTCCTGCGCACGCTCAACCGCATGCACGAGGTCATCCCCGGCGCACGCGTGGAGGGCAAGGTGCTGCTCGACGGCGAGGACCTCTACGCCCCCACCGTCGAGCCCGTCTCCGTCCGCCGCATGATCGGCATGGTCTTCCAGCGCCCGAACCCGTTCCCCACGATGTCGATCTACGAGAACGTGGCCGCCGGGCTCCGCCTCAACCGCCGCGTCAGCAAGTCCGAGACCGACGCCATCGTGGAGGAGTCGCTCAAGGGCGCCAACCTCTGGAACGAGGTCAAGGACCGCCTCAACAAGCCCGGCGCCGGCCTGTCCGGCGGCCAGCAGCAGCGGCTCTGCATCGCCCGCGCGATCGCCGTCCAGCCCGAGGTCCTGCTCATGGACGAGCCGTGCTCCGCGCTCGACCCGATCTCCACGCTGGCCATCGAGGACCTCATGGCCAAGCTGAAGGACCAGTACACGATCGTCATCGTCACCCACAACATGCAGCAGGCCGCCCGGGTCAGCGACCGTACCGCCTTCTTCAACCTCGCCGAACAGGGCAAGCCCGGCAAGGTCATCGAGATGGACGAGACGTCCCGCATGTTCACCAACCCCTCACAGAAGGCCACCGAGGACTACATCACGGGGCGCTTCGGCTGATGACCCACCAGCAGGCGGCGCCCACGATGAACGGGGACACGAGGGCCAAGCCCGTACTGCTCATCGCCGACCCCGACGGCTCCGTGGTGGACGACGTCGCCACCGCCCTCGAACGCGAGGGCGTGGCCGTCACCGGGGCGCCCGACGGCGCCCAAGGGCTGCTGCAGGCCGGAGCCCTGCAGCCGGACGTGGTGCTCGTCGCGGCCACGCTGCCGGTCATCGACCCGGTCGACTTCGTCCGCGCCGTACGCCTCGCGCGCACCGTACCCGTCCTGCTCGGCGTCGGAGAGGGGCATGCCGAGCAGGCCGTACGCGCGCTCGCGGCCGGCGCCGCCGCCTGCGTGGCCCGGCCCTACCGGGTGCCGGAACTGCTGCCGTTCATCCAGGCCAGCTCCCCCGAGTCGCGCAAGGTGCTCACCGTCGGCGGCGTCGAGCTGGACGTCCACGCCTACCAGGTACGCGTCGCCGGCCGCGCCGTCCACCTGCCGCTACGCGAGTTCGAGCTGCTGCAGTACCTCATGCGCAACGCCGACCGCACGGTCACCCGCGAGCAGATCATGCGCCACGTCTGGCACGCCGCGGCCAACACCTCGACGAACACCATCGCGGTCCACGTCAAACGTTTGCGAGCGCGCCTGGGCGACGAGGACGACCAGCTCATCCAAACGGTCCGCGGCGTCGGCTACCGCCTCGTCACCCCGGCCACCTCAAAAACCCTCACCTGACAGCGATAACCCATCATCCCGGGCACCTCCGAGAACCCCGCACAGCGCACCCCGATACCCATCACCCCGGGACATCTCCGAGGACCCCACACAGGGCGCCCCGATACCCATCACCCCGGGAAGGTCCGGGACATCGCGCAGCGCGCCCGATACCCATTGCCTTCTGGGCACCTTCGAGGTCCTCGCACAGCGCTCCCGGCCCCGCAGCCCGTCAGCCCGGGCAGTCCCGTCACCCCGGGCAGTTCCGAAAAGCCCGCATGACGCGCTCGGCGACGCCTTCGACGGTCGCTATGCCGTACTCCACCTGAGGACTGCCCTCGCTGAGCACCGCGATCGCGAAGTCCCGCCCGTCGCTCCTGATGAGCCCGACGCTGGCCGTGGCCCAGCGCTTGTTGGACACCCGCTTGAGCCAGCCGTTCTTCAGCACCACCCGCTCCCCACGGCACGCGGCCGCACTGACCCCCCAGTTCTGCCCGTCCACAACGGCGCCCATAAGGCTCAGCACCCGCGCGCGATCCTCCTCCCTAAGCGGCCCCTTCTTGGAGACCAGCGCCCCCATGAGCCGCACCTGATCGTCGACGGACGTCGGAGTGATCCCCCAGCAGTACAGATCCACGCACGTCCCCGCCACCCCCCGCGTCTCCCGCAGCCCGAACTTCCTGCCCACCGCATCGAACCCCGACACCCCGCCGATCCGCTCCCACAACCGATCGGCCGCATGGTTGTCGCTGTACCGGATCATCCGCTCAGCATCCCGCCGCACCCCGGCCGGCAACGCCTTCCAGCTGGTTCTGAGCAACACCCCGAGAAGTATCTGCACCTTGGCCACACTGGCGGTGATCATCCGCTCACCCGCGTGATACCGATAACTACGCCCAGCACCCAGTTCCTTGACCATCACCGCAACCCGCCCGACCCGCCCAGCAAGATACCGGTCAAGCCGCTTCGAAATAGCCTTGGCCGGCACTTTCGGCCTCTCAACAACCCGCCGCCGCCCCACCACCAGTTGCCGCGCCGCCGCCTTCTTCCCTAACCCCACCCAAGCATCCCCAACCCGCAACACCGCCTGGCCTTCCACCCCCACACCCACCGACGCCACTGGACCCGTACTCACCGGCCCCCGCTCCCCACCAGCATCGGCCGCCCTCACCTCACCAGCCACCGCTAAGGGCAGAACCAACCCCACCGCCCCAAAAAGCAGCCCCACCACCTTCACCCAAACCCCGGCCATTCGAGCATTATCACGACATCACCAACTAACCCGCCACCCCAAGCCGTCTCCAACACCGCCGGCCCCAAGACCCAGCACCACCAAAGAAGCCCCGGCGTCCGACGAAGACAAGCAGCCACCCGAAAGACCACAGCCCTCCAAAACCCCGCACCCGAAAAACAGCGACCCCCGAAGACCCCCGCACAGACGACGAGACCGCGACCTCCCCAACAAGACCGGGAACACGCCGGAAAACCCCCGCCATCCGACAACCAACCCTGGCCATGCCGAAAGAAAAGGGGGGTCATGCGGAAAAAAGAGGGGTCCGGACATGCGGAAAGGGCCCCAACACCAAACATGGTGTTGAGACCCTTTCCTTAAAGATTGTCCGGCGGTGACCTACTCTCCCACACCCTCCCGAGTGCAGTACCATCGGCGCAGGGAAGCTTAACTTCCGGGTTCGGAATGTA